>CAJWEF010000105.1 GCA_913031305.1 uncultured Acidiferrobacteraceae bacterium | reverse complement strand
TGGCGTATGTCTTCGAATTCATCTGCCTGCCAGGCGGTGCTCGAGATACGCACGGCATGCTGCTCCGTATAGCTGAGTTCGGCTGTCAGGCACCCGAGCGCCGAAAAAACGCTGGAGAATTTAGGTACCACAACTCGGGTAATGCCGAATTCGCGGGCCAGGGCCACGGCGTGCATGGGACCTGCCCCGCCGAAGGCAATCAGCGTACAGGTGCGTGCATCGAGACCGCGCTCAACGGCAACCCGACGCAAAGCCCGGGCCATGTTGGCGTTGGCAACCTGATAGATACCAAGTGCCGCCTCTTGGACGGAAAGGTCAAAAGCCTGCGCGATTGTCCTGATCGCAGTCAGGGCAAGTTGAGAATCGAGCCGAACACTATCACCCAGCAGTTGCTCGCTATCGAGATAGCCCAGCACGAGGTTGGCATCAGCGACCGTAGGCTGATGGCCGCCGAAGCCATAACAGGCCGGCCCTGGGTTGGCCCCGGCACTGTCCGGGCCAACCCGAATCGCCTGACCCTGAACGCGGGCGATTGAGCCACCTCCAGCACCAATCGATTCGACCGCGACCATTAACTGGCGTACCGGCCTTGCGGCCAGGCGCTGATTGCCATCGACCTGTACCTTGCCGTCAATGACCGCGCAGGTGTCGGTTGTGGTGCCGCCCATGTCGAAGCCGATAGCCTGGGTCAGCCCCAGTTCCCTGGCGATCCGTGCGGCCGCGGCGACACCCGCTGCAGGCCCCGATAGAGCAAGGGCCAGTGGCCGGTCTTGCATCGCTGCGATTGATGCCATTCCGCCGGCAGAGTGACAAAGGTGCAGATTGGTTCCATTTCCCGCAGCTTGCTGCAGGTCCTCCAGATAACCGGCAGTCAGTGGCATCAGGGCGGCATTTAGCACGGTCGTGTTGGTGCGTTCGAACTCACGCGGTTCCGGGCTCATTTTGTGTGAGAGCGCTACGTAAGGAACGACGGACTGCAGGCGCTGACCCAGGCGTGCCTCATGCTCATCGTTGGTAAAGCACTGCTGTAGTGTGATCGCTACTGCGGGAACATCTAGCGTTTCAACGGCACCTGCTATTCGCTCAACCTCGGTTTCGGTCAGCGGGGTCAGGATCTCACCCTGGGCATCGATACGCTCGGCCACCTCAAGCCGGTATTTCTCGGGCACCAGTGGCGGTAATTTGGGGGGTACCTCAAGCCGGTATAGTTCGCGCCGGTTCTGGCGGCCGATTTCCAAGGTGTCGCAAAAACCCTCGGTCGCAACCAGGGCGACTGGTGCCAGGTTATTCTCGACGATGGCATTGGTCGCCATTGTCGTGCCGTGCATAAGGTCTGAAACGTCGGCCCAATCTATGCCTACGGCCCGGTACGCCGAGCTGATGCTGGCCACCGGGTCACTGGAGCGGCTTTGGACCTTGGCAGTACGCACCACACCGTCGTTGATATTCAAAGCAATGACATCAGTGAAGGTTCCACCGATATCGATACCGACTTTCCAGTTGCTCGTCATGGTTACCTGTCCATTGGGCCCGGAATCGCTCCTTCATCATGGCCGGCTGAGTTTTAGTCAATTTTCACAGGAAATCTGTATAGATAAATTTCATTTTATCTCTGCAAGGCATAGTTTTTGGTTATACTTAAATTGCAGACTTGTGATCGCCGGGAGACAGGGAACAACCGCAGCGGCTGGGATTCAGCTGGGAGAGGATTGGCGATGTTGAGATATTCGTTGCGGCAGCTTGAATATTTCTCAGCGACCGCTGAGAAAGAATCCATCGCTAAAGCCGCAAAATCACTGAATATTTCCCAACCCTCCGTATCGAAAGCGATCACAAACCTTGAGGCACAATTCGCGACTCAGCTTTTTATTCGTCATCATGCCCGTGGGGTATCACTGACTCCGGCGGGAGAACGACTGCTGGTCGATGCGCGTGGCTTGTTGCGTTATGCGGGAGAACTGCAACAGCACGCCCTGTCCTCAAGAGAGGGCGCTCTGGGTGAGTTGGAGTTGGCATGTTTTGTGACGGTCGCACCGATATTTATGCCGGCACTGCTTGCCGACTTTTCTGGGCGTTTTCCGGGTATCGAGATCAGGCTTCACGAAGGCAACCAGGATGACTTACTTACCGGGCTGTCGTCGGGTCGATTTGAGCTTGCCCTAATGTACAACCTGATGCTGCCAGTCGACATTGATATCGAGTTACTGGCCTCGTTCGACCCTTATGTCCTGTTGCCTGCACAACATCGTCTAGCGAAGCGTAAGAAGATTTCACTGGAGGCACTGAAGGATGAACCCCTGATCCTGCTGGATGTACCACCGAGCCGTGATTATTTTATCAGCTTGTTCAGGGCGGCCGGTCTGGAGCCGCAGGTTGCGTTCAGCTCACCATCACTGGAGATGGTGCGTGGCCTGGTTGGCAGGAATCAGGGCTACTCTTTGCTGGTCACCCATCCGTATGACGATCATACCTACGATGGGCAGACCATTGTGACCCGGCCTCTGGCGGACAAGACCGTCACTGGTGATCTGGGTCTGGCCCGACTTGCCCAGTTGCGCCCATCCTCGGCAATGACTGTATTCGCCCAATTCTGCAAGGATTGGTTCGTGCAGCAACATATTGACCGGGGGCCCTGTCAAGCCCCGACACCAAAGGACCTCCCGGCAATGCCAGATCAATAAGATACCCACTGGATTAAAGGTGGGGTTACCTGTCACTTTGACATAGCTAAAAACTTTGTAAAAACGACCTAAATTGAATTTTATCTAAGTAGCGTTTTATAGAGAATCGTACTCACAGGGCGTTGCCGGCATCGTCGGCAGTCATTGTACCGGCGACACGCAGGGTGCAGTGAGTTGGCGTACGGCATGCCCATCTGGAAACCGACAGGGAGGAATCCTGATGGAAGGCTTTGCAGGAAAATTGGTCGGCTCTTTGCATCCGATCTCCACGGAAGAGTGTTCTCGGATCCACGCGGCGGCCGTGCGTGTCCTTGCCGAAGGCGGCATGCGATGTGACGATCCGCGTGCTGCGCGGATGTTTGAAGCAGCTGGCTGCACGCTTGAGGACAGTGGCGCCCTGGTCAAGATTCCCGAGCCGGTGATTATGGACGCCCTGGCAAAATGCCCGGAATCTTTTACCCTGCACGGGCGCAATGACCCATCTCTTGATTGTGCTATCGGCACTGGCGAGGTGCACTTTTGCACGGTGTCCGGCCGCTACATCGAAGATTTCCGAACCGGCGAACGGCGTCAGGCCACACGCCAGGATGCCATTGACGGCGCGTTGCTGGCAGAGGGACTGGAGAACGTCCACGGGCTTTACAAGCCGGTGATGTGGCTTTATGACCAACCCAAAATCTGTAATTCCCAGATTCTGGTGGCCGAGTGGATGAAAAATTCAAACAAGACCGCGACCTGGGTCTATAACACGGGTGCTGAACACGAGATTCCAGATCTGGTGAAGATCTGGCAGATTGCGGCCGGTGGTGAAGCGGCACTTCGCGCAAGACCTCACCTGCTTGGCCATGTCGTGGTCAACCCGCCGCGGGTGATCGATATCAACTACACCAGCTGGCTGATCGGTTTTTGTGATGCCGGCATTCCTCTGTCAATCGAGAGCGCGCTCATGGGCGGCGCTACCGGTCCGGCGACACTCGCCGGTATGCTGGTGCAGGCAACGGCTGAGACTCTTGCCCTGGTTGTGCAGGCACAGAGTTACAAGCCAGGCCATCCGTTGGCTTTTTGTTCATTCAATCCATCGATGGACATGCGAACCGGCTTGTGGTCGTGCGGCAATCCCGAGTATGGGACCGTCGGTGCCGGCATATCGGCCATGGCCCGACATTACGGTGTTCCCTGCGCCGGGTTCGGCATGAGTGATTCCTGTGAAATGGATCAGCAGACCGCCTATGAAAAGGCTCTCAAGATGTATACCTATGCGCTCAGCGGTATCAGCTATATCTGGGATATCGGCGGTACCGCCGGCTTCAATTTTGTGTCCTGGCCAGAGATGGTGCTGGAAAATGAAATCGCCGGCTATATTGGTCAGTACCTCAAAGGCATCGTAGTCGATGATGAACGCCTGGCCGTAGACGAGATTCTGAAAGTGGGGCCGCTCCCGGGCAGCTACATGGCCGAGCGCCATACCCGCCGCTGGTACCGCGAGGAGTTCTTCATTCCCGAGTTGAGTAATCGCGAGTTTTTTGAATCCTGGGAGCGCGGGCATACCGAATTGCAGGAAAAGGCAAAGCAGAAGGCAGCGAAGATTCTGGAAAATCAGGAATCACCCGTGGCCTCCGAAATCCAGTCTGAGATCGACGATTTTCTTGATTTTGTGGTAGCGCGCGACACTGATTGATCGAGCCCACGGATAGATTCTGGCAGGCAGCAACGGAGAGTAATACTATGGCCATCAAAATTGACAGCGAGTATTTTGCCCGCATTGGCGATACGGTAATCGACGGTGACGACGAAGAGTGTGTGCGTCTGATCCGGGAGGGGCTCGATAATGGCATGGACCCCCTGCAAGGAGTCGAGCAAGGCCTGGTACCAGGTATCCGGCAGATAGGAGAGGATTTCGGTGACGGCGTTATCTTCCTGCCCGAATTGACCATGGCAGCCAAAGTCATGAAGGTCGGCATCGCCATCCTCGATGAAAAAATCAAGGCCAGTGGTGCGACCCGGGCATCCTGTGGCAAAGTAGTGATAGGCACCGTTAAAGGCGATATACACGACATCGGTAAATCACTGGTAGCGGCGCTGTTGCAGGCAAATGGCTACGACGTTGTTGATCTTGGTGTCGATGTCGAAAACGACACCTTTATCAGTGCAGCTCAGGAGAATAATGCCGACGTTCTTGGTATGTCGTCGCTGTTGACATTACCACTGTTGCAGATGGGCAAGGTGATTGAGCAGTTGGAACAGGTCGGATTACGTGACCAGTTCAAAGTCGTGGTCGGTGGCTGCCCGATCACGCAAGAATTCGCTGACGAAATCGGCGCTGATGCCGTTGGCTTCGATGCCCAGGATGCGGTCGTCAAGGTGGATCGGTTGCTTGGCATCAACAGGCCACCGATGGGAAAGAGCTGAGCACCGGCGGCGGCATATTCATATACCATAGCCAATTCATATACCATAGCCAATAAAGCGTGATGCCGACGGATAATGACAACAATACTGGCCAGTTATTCAAGGCCTATACTTCCACCAGCCCGCAGGAGGTTGCGGGCTGTTATGACAGCTGGGCCGAAGACTACGAAACACACATGAGCAACGTGGGTTATCTTCACCCGGCGATGGTAGCCGGCCTGGCACTGCGCCATGTGCCCCCCGGTAGCCGTCCGATCCTGGATGCCGGTGCCGGCACCGGGATCATGGCCCAGATTCTTGTTGCACTGGGTTACCCCGAGATTGTTGGTTTCGATGGCTCAAAGGACATGCTCGCGGGAGCTGCTGCCAAGAACGTGTACACCGAACTTGACCAGATGTATCTGGGTCAGCCACTGGCTTATCCAGATGATCATTTCCAGGCCGCGGTAAGTGCCGGCGTGTTTACCCAGGGCCACGCACCATTGGCCGGGCTCGATGAGCTGGTACGGGTGGTGTGTCCGGGCGGTTGTATTATCTTCTCGGTGGCCAGGGTTTACCTGGGCGGTTCTTTTCAGGATAAGAGTGATGAGCTGAAAGATAAGGGGTTGTGGTGCCAAATTGATGCCAGTGAACACTATGACTCAACCCCGCTCGATGCCGAAAACCTAACCGCTCAGGTCTTTGCCTTCAAGATCAACTAACACAACTGATCCATGCCACAACCCGCTATCACCAACAACGATATCGGGCGCCGACTGACGCAGTCGGATATCCAGGTCTCTGTAAGCCAGTATTTTGGCGTGCTACTAGCATCGACGATGTGGAGCAACTTGCTAACAACATAATCAACCAGTTATCTGTTTTGTTCAATTACAAGGAGCCAGCTGATGAAAAATCGTTATGAGGGCGGCGACCTGGTCGTCGAGTCGCTGATTAACCTTGGTGTCAAACAGCTCTTCTCCGTTTCTGGTGGTCCACTCAACTCCATCTATCACGCAGCCGCGAATAACAAACTGCCGATTGTCCACGCCCGGCACGAGGCTGGCGCAGGCTTCATGGCTGAAGCTGTTTCACGCATCACCGGTATCCCCGGGGTGGCCATGGTCACCCTTGGACCCGCCGTAACCAACTCGGTGACCACCGCCTTCATGGCTCAGATGGCGGGTTCGCCCCTGCTTATCATCGGGGGTCAAGGCAACACCAAGGACTTCGATCGTGGCGCCAACATGCAAGCTAAGCATGTGCGTATCATGACACCGGTCACCAAGTTTGCAGCCCGCGTACTGCATACCGAGCGTATACCGGAGTACATCGAGATGGCCTGGCGACATATCTGGGCCGGCCGCCCGGGCCCGGTTTTTCTTGAGATCCCTATCGATGTGCTCTCGGCTCCGGCCGAGCCACAGGCGCCGGCGACCGGCGTGGGGACCCGCAGCGCCAGTCTCTCACCAGAGACAGCAAAGGAAATCGAAACCGCCCTGGCCAAGGCCAAACGGCCCATCCTGGTGATAGGTGACGAGGCTCGCTGGGAGATAGCCTGGGGTCTAAACCCGGCCAACTTGCAGCAAGTCATCGAGCGTCACAGTCTGCCTTTTTCCTCTTTGCGCCATGCCCGCGGTCTGGTCGATGAACGCCACCAGTTATGCCTGGGGCCGACTTGTGTTTTTTCCCACAAGTCGGCGCAGCAAACGTTCAAAGAGGCCGACCTTATCCTCCTTCTGGGCCACCACATGGAATCCGGCCTGGATTTTGGTGCGGCTGTGAGCAAGGATGCTGTCGTTATCCAGTGTTACCCCGACGTGGAATATCTGGGGCGCAACAGGCGCTCCGACATTGCCACCCCGGCAGGCGTCAGGCCAGTCGTTGATTTGCTGCTTGACTTAGCGCCACTGAAGATAGACCGGGCATGGGCGAAGGATGCTGGGGCTGCCTGGCGTGCTGACTGGGCGGGACAAGTAGGCACCGATGGCGCCGATGCACCACTTCATCCAGCGACAGTGGTTGATGCGGTAGTTGACGCCATGCCGGCGGAAACAGTCTACGTGAGCGGTGCCGGTAACGTAGATTTCTGGACCGATGGGCGCATCCAGGTACGGGCCCCTAACTACTACATCACGGGTGGCCAGGGTGGCACTCTTGGTGCCGAAGTGCCCTATGGTATCGGTGCCAGTGTGGCCGATCCGAAACGTCCAGTAGTGATCCTGGTCGGCGACGGCGGTTTTGCGTATCACGGGATTGAGCTCGACACCGCTGAACGCTACGGCCAGCCAGTCATTGTCGTGATCATGGACGACCAGGGCTGGGGGTGTATTGCTGTCCCGCAGCAACGCGAGTATGGGAGTTGTTTTGAGACTGAACTGCCCCAGCGTGACTGGCCAGCCTTTGCCCGTTCGCTGGGCGGCTTTGGTATGCGGGCGGAGACAGTATCAGAAATCACCCAGGCTATGGCGGCCGCGCTTGATTCGGGCAAGCCGGCCATCGTCCACGTGCCAGTGCGCCGGGTCCTGAGTCCGTTCATCAATGCTGTCGGATTCTGACAGAGAAAAGAGTTGACCCATCCAGAACAGCATGATGGCCTCAGGCAACCTGCGCCTGACCCCGCAACAATCAGCCTTTAGCCTGACCTGAACTTAAATGGAAATTCATGTGAGGACAAATGCATGCCGGGGGCGGTCACTACCTTGAGCAAGACAGATACTGCAATGACCGCCATGGCCAATGAGGTCCCATCAGCCCGGCACCATGGGCCGAAACGGCGCAATAACATAACAGCGCGCCTTCCAGTTTTTGAAAAGGCGCTTACACGTCCAGTAACTTCGACTTGATGTGGCGCTCTACGGAGAACTCTTTCACCGCCTCTATGGTCAGGGTGGTGCCGCCCGCCAAATGTGATTCTGTTATCTCGGTGCCGTCGCCACCAGACAGTCGGAGCGGGCCGCGGGCAGCATAGGTCGCCACCTCGCCCTTGTGGGCCTCAAAATAGGCAATAGCTTTCTCTTTTGCCTCTTGTTCATCTTCGGCCTCGACAAAGCAGTACCCGGTAAGCGCTAGATCGGGGCCGGCCTCGACCGCTACATTGAGTTCATATACTTTCTTTTCCATTACTTCCTCCAGGTGCTGTTATCTGCCCGCCTGCGCGAGAGGACAATCATCGATAGTTTGGCCGCAAAACAACTGACCTCAGTCAACCCCGTAGTCGATAGTGGCCGAATTCTTCTACCGCATCAACCATGGCCAGAACATTCTCCGGCGGCACATCGTCCATGACAGTGTGCACGGCCCCGATCATGGTGCCGCCACCGGCACCGAGAAGGTCGATCACCCGGTGCACTTCCTGGCGTACCTCCTCGACACTGCCATAGGGTAAGATGCGGTGGCTGTCGATACCGCCGCAAAAAACGATATTTCTGCCAAAGCGTTTCTTGAGTGCCGCAAGATCCGACATCTTGCCGCTGGAGGTTTGGATGGGATTCAGGATGTCGACCCCGATATCGATGAAGTCTTCAATCAGCGGGAAAACATCGCCACAGGAGTGAAAGAAGATTTTAGCTGAGGTGCGTGCTTTAATGAAATCGATAAAATCGGCATGAATGGGCATTAACAAGTCACGGTACATTTGCGGCGAGATCATCAGGCTCTCCTGGGTGCCCAGGTCATCGCCGATTTTGATGATGTCGACGTTGTCGCCCAGTTCGTCGAGGAATCGCCCCATCAGCACCTTACAATAGCCGGCGATTTTCTCAAGCAACGCCCTGGCAAAGTCTGGGTACATGGCCATGTTGAGTAGAAAAGCCTCCATACCCTGCATGGCGTGGGCTCGCT
>CAJWEF010000104.1 GCA_913031305.1 uncultured Acidiferrobacteraceae bacterium | reverse complement strand
GGCTCCCCGAGGTGCCCCTGTTGAGGGCCGAGTCGCTGGCAGACGAGGTTCGTGGCTGGGGTGGGCGCGAGCCCGAGGATCCAATCCGGGTTGTTGCTGAGATATTGCGTGAAAAAAACTACCGGGGCCTTAGAGCGGGCCTGGAAGTGCCGGCCTACTACCTGCACCCACACGACCATGAAAGGCTTGTAGCGCTTCTCGGGGATGACCTGGTGATGGATGCCACCAGTCTTGTGGGCGACGTTAAACTGATTAAGTCACCGGCGGAATTAGATTATGTTCGCAAAGCCGCGGCGATCTGCGACCAGGCCATGGTGACATGCTGCTCGTCGATCGC
Organism: uncultured Acidiferrobacteraceae bacterium; assembly: GCA_913031305.1. GTDB lineage: Bacteria > Pseudomonadota > Gammaproteobacteria > Arenicellales > UBA868 > UBA868. The sequence goes on along the minus strand of CAJWEF010000104.1, from coordinate 8,683 downwards.
CGCGGGCAAGACCGAACGTGCCGTCTCGGCCGATGTACACCATACCCTGATGGCTGCAGGCAGCGATATCCCTTCTAGCCCGATGAACTTTCTTAGCGGCTACCGCACCGCCTTTGCCCATGGTGAACCGAGTGATCGGGTCATTACGCCTGGCGATTTCATGCATATTCAGTTCGGCGCCCACTACCGCCGCTACTGTGTCACGATCGGCCGGCAACTGTGCCTTGCTGAGCCAACCCAGCGGATGCGCGATATCTATCAGGTGATCCGTGATGCGGGCGACGCCTGCATGGCACAAATGCGTGCCGGCATTCCTGCTGCTCAGCCGCACGAGGCCGCAAAAAAAATAATCGCCGATGCTGGCCTGGATGCTTACCGGTTACACATGACGGGCTATGCTGTTGGGGCCGCATTTCCGCCATCCTGGGTTGAGCCGCTGATCATGGACAGTGGCTCAGGTTACATACTGGAGGCAGGCATGGTGATCGCTGTCGAGCCTCCCGTATTCGGACTTGAGGAGGGACTTGGAGTCCGCCTGATCGATAACGTTCTGATCACGGATACGGGATGCGAGCCGCTGACTGCGACCACCCGCGACCTTATCGTCATTTAGGTCAAAGGCGGCGAATCATATAAAACTGATTTCTCAGATCTCAGAAACAAGCGCTCCCAGAGCTTGCAGCGTTAGAGTGATGCTCAGGCCTGACTGAGGTCGAAACCTAACCCCGGATCAGCCACGACCCACAAATGGCATTGTGGTTGCCATTACGTTCATGAACAGCACATTGGCATCCAGCGGCAGCTCGGCCATATGCAATACGCTGGTGGCGACGTGCGCCACATCCATCAGAGGTTCTGCCATGATGGTGCCGTTAGGCTGGCGTACACCCTCGCCCAGAGGTTTTGCCATCTCGGTAGATGCATTGCCAATATCGATCTGACCGCAGGCGATGTTATGCGGCCTTCCATCAAGGGCAATGCTGCGGGTCAGGCCCGACATCGCGTGCTTGCTGACAGTATAGGGGGTGCTGTTGACCCGAGGCATTGAAGCCGAGATCGAGCCATTGTTGATAATCCGCCCGCCCTTGGGGTCCTGGCTTTTCATCTGCCCAAAAGCCCGCCGGGCGCAAAGATAAGCGCCATGCACGTTGGTGTTCAGCACTGCCTGCCACTCGGCTAACGGCAACTCATCGATATCGACCGGCCGGGCACCGATGCCGGCATTGTTAAAAAGCACGTCAATGCGACCAAAGCGGCCGACTGTTGCATCGAACAGATCGTCGACATCTTCCTCACAGCCCACATCTGTCTGCTGGCACAGCGTGCTTTGCGAATCGGCGCCAGCCTCTGACACCGCACTATGCAGTAATTTCTCGCGCCGTCCGGCAAGCGCCACACAATAGCCGTGCTGCAAAAAAATTTGGGCGACGGCTTTACCTACCCCGGTACCCGCACCAGTCACGACAGCAACCTTTTGGCTTTCTTTCATTTTTATATCCTTAGAACGTTTTCGACGAGCCAAACCGGCAAGTCAGATAGTTAACTGAATCCGCACCCCAAGTCCCGTGCAGCGAATCCATCACGCGCATTCTGACAGCATGGGCGCGACACCCAACCGGGCAAGATACATCATTAAATGAATCCGCGTTTGCGAACTTTAACTTAGTCGTAACCTGCTCGCCATCGAACAACGTTTATACGTCTGCCCGCAGGCAGGCGGGTAAACCAATCCGCGCCCTTCTCAGATCGCGCCCGCATTATCTTTTGGATTTAGAATTGATCGGGTCAGAAAACAACTTGGCCGTGGTGCTGATACCTACGTTTGAAACATTGCCACCAGAAATTTAATTCTGGATCCATCGGAGCTTCTTATGACTGATTCAAGCCTCAACCTCGGATTTCCCGTCACTAACTGGTGTCCACCGCCATTTCCTTGTAGGGGACCTCTTGCAGGGTCCTACTGTCGGCTAGAGGCGCTTAATGCGAAGCATCACGCGTCGGAGTTGTTCGACGCCTTCGCCCAAGACGCAGATGGCCTGGACTGGGTCTATCTGGCGTACGGCCCTTTTGCTACGCCAAAGGCATTACAGTCATGGCTGGAAGAAATCAGTACACAATCGGATCCAATGTTCTATGCCGTCGTTGACCCTCAAGGCAAAGCCATGGGAGTATCCAGTTACCTTCGTATCGCGCCGGCCAGTGGCTCGATCGAAGTCGGGCATATTCATTTCTCACCTCGACTGCAAAAAACGCCAGCTGCCACGCAAGCCATGTACCTGATGATGAAACATGCTTTTGAGCTGGGGTACAGACGCTACGAATGGAAATGCGACGCCCTGAACGAACGGTCGCGTCGCGCTGCACGGCGCCTGGGTTTTTCGTTCGAAGGGATTTTTCGCCAGGCAATGGTTTATAAAGGGCGCAACCGTGATACCGCATGGTATGGGACTATTGACCTGGAATGGCCACAACTTAAAGTTGCATTTGAGGCCTGGCTTGACCCGGCTAATTTTGATAACAATGGTGTGCAGAGGAAATCTCTATCTGAACTGACTGCCCCGATCCTGGTGTCCGTTGACCCATGAACCAGAAACTTCCCACACAGGAATGGCGACGCATCAGCAATGGTTATGATGCCGTAGCGAGCCGATCGTGCTCTATCCATAGCGATTGCTACCTTGAGCCGCAGTTTTTGCAGATCGAGCAAGAACAGATATTCGCAAGAACCTGGCAGTTTCTTTGCCATGAAGAACAACTGCGTGAACCCGGCAGTTATGTCACTGCCGATATTCAGGGGCAAAGCATCGTCGCCATGCGTGATACGCAAGGTGAACTGCGCGCCTTTTATAACGTCTGCAAACACCGCGGCCATGAACTGCTGAGCGGTGCCGGCAAGGTGAAGGCCATAACCTGTCCTTACCATGCATGGGTCTACAACCTTGACGGCAGCCTGCGCCGGGCCAGACGCAGCGAATTGATTGAAAATTTCTGTGAGGCTGACATTCACCTGGACACTATCCGCGTGGAAACCTTCTGTCACCTGGTATTCGTGAATCTCGACAACGACTCGTCGGCGCTGGCCGATGTGTCCGAAAACCTCGCTAGCGAAGTCCTATCCTATGCGCCGGACCTGGCGGACCTGACCTTCGCCCATCGCCTGACTTACCGCATCCAGGCCAACTGGAAATCGGTAGTCGACAATTTTCTGGAATGCTATCACTGCCCGGTAGCCCACAAGGACTTTGTCTCGCTGGTCGAGATGGATACCTATAAAGTCACGACGCACGGCATTTACTCAAGTCATATGGCGCAGGCCGGGCGTACCGACAACCAGGCCTATAACATCTCGGGCGCCAGCGTCACCGACCATGCCGTATGGTACCTGTGGCCTAATACCACACTGATGCGATACCCCGGCCGAGGTAACTTTATGGTCTGGCGCTTCATTCCAGTTGGTCCGGAAGAAACTTACGAGGAATTCGATTTTTTCTTTGAAACCGCTCGGCCCGAACCTGCTGAACTCGAGGCCATTGCCTTCATCGACAATGTGCTACAACCTGAAGATATCAGCCTGGTAGAGAGCGTACAGCGGGGAATGCGCACCCCAGGCTTTACCCAGGGGCGCTACCTGGTTGACCCTGATGGCTCGGGCATGAGTGAGCACGGGGTGCATCACTTCCATGGCCTGATTCTGGATGCGTACCAGCGGGCATGCAGCCTATGAGCGCAAAGTCACCTGCTTCGCTCAGTGGACGGGTTGCCCTGGTGACCGGTGGCGTCGGGGGAATCGGCACCGCCATCTGTGAGCGCCTGTCAGCCGAGGGTGCAACCGTCTACGCCGCAGACATCAGCGGTGATCCTGGTTCAGTGCCCGCGCAGGTACTGCATGCTGAGTGTGACGTCAGCTCAGAAGCAAGCGTCACCAACGTGATGCAAAGGATCAACACCGAACAGAGCCGGCTCGATATTCTGGTGAACGCGGCCGGCATTGAGATCGAAAAAACAGTTGAAGAGACTTCGCTCGAAGAGTGGAACCGAATATTCGCCATTAACGTTACCGGAACGTTTTTGACCTGCAAGCATGGTCTTGTACTAATGCGCCAGGTGGGTGGAGGCTCAATCATCAACTTTGGCTCTTACGACGGCTTTATCGCAGACCCGGGGCTGGCTGCCTACTGCGCAACCAAGGGAGCCGTCCATGCCCTGACCCGAGCGCTGGCCTGCGATCATGGCCCCGATAACATCCGGGTAAACGCCATCTGTCCCGGGTACATCGATACCCCGATGCTGCAAAGTTTCTTTGGTTCCAGCGGTGATATCGACAGCCTGAAAAATGAAGTCCGCCGGGTGCACCCGATTGGCCGCTACGGCACACCCGAGGATGTGGCTAATCTGGTGAACTGGCTGGCTGGGGACGAGGCGCGCTATGCTTCGGGCCAGTTATGGGTGCTTGATGGCGGACTGACAGCCCAGGCTCAACAGATGCATCTTTAATTACCCATGGGCGGACAACTTAAAAACAAAACCGCTGTCATCACTGGTGGTAGCCGCGGAATCGGGCGATCCATGGTCGAACTTTTTGCCCGTGAAGGGGCACAGGTGCTGACCTGCAGCCGAAGCGAGCGCAAAGACCCATTACCTCAAGGTATTTCGTCACTTACAGCTGATGTCAGTCGCAGCGACGACGTAAAGAAGCTGGCGAGTGAGGCCGTTAGTCGCCTAGGCAAGATTGATATTCTTGTTAATAACGCAGGCGTGCAGGTAGAGAAAACTGTCGTTGACAGTACCGATGAGGATTTTGAAGCGCTGATGAGTGTAAATACCTGGGGCGTTTTTGCACTCTGCCGGGAATTTATTCCACTGATGGCCGGTAACGGCGGCGGGACCATTATTAACATCGGCTCTATCAGTGCCGATCATGCCGACCCATCGATGGCGCTGTACAACGCCTCCAAGGCCTTTGTTCACAGCTTGACCCGCTCAATCGCGGTCGATCATGGTCACCAGGGCATACGCTGCAACGCAATCTGCCCTGGCTGGATCATGACCGAGATGGCTGACGCTGCCTTTGATCTTGCAGATGACCCCGATGCGGCCAGGGCTGATGCCCTGGCTCGCCACGCGGCCGGGCGTTTTGGCCAGCCCAAGGATATAGCGCAAGCCGCCCTGTGGCTTGCCTCCGATGGCGCAAGCTTCATAACCGGGCAGACGCTGACCATCGACGGCGGCCTGATCGCAGCCTCACCCCTGCGTCCGGGGTTTTTCTAGCAGGCAAACCACTCTGCCACGTCCTCTGCTCATTGGCGACATATAAGCCAGCACTCAGCCTTGATGAATTCAGTTAATCGGCCAGGCCTTTAGCCGCCTGACGGACTCCATCGGTTAACTGCTGCCTGGGCGACGCTTTTGCCCCACTCCTGCAGAAAATGCCCACCATCTTTTACCTCAAACGGGTCAGGACAACCGCGGATAGTTTTTTGCAAACCCATCATTGCCGGTGGCGGGATAACCGGATCGGTCATACCGATCGCCATAAAGGTTTTACCGGTCCATTGCTGTGACAGCCAGTCACGGGCATCGCGTGACAACGCGGCGCCGGGTGCATCTGGATGATCAGGCACCAGTTCCGGAAAGGCCCGGGCCCCTGCTTTGTAGGTGGCATCCGGGAAAGGCGCATCGTAGGCTGCTTTTTCCGCATCACTAAGATGCGGGCAGGCCCGACCCAGCAATCGGCCTGCCGACATATCGGGATTGTCCCGACACCATTGACGCCAGGCGAGAAAACCATCTCCCAAGGGCTTGTCCCCCGTGCCCAGAACAGTATTCATCAACAGCAATCGCGAGAAGCGCAATGGGGGCTCCATCGGCAACGTCAAACCCAGTATGCCACCCCAATCCTGGCCGACCAGCGTGAGGTTTGTTAGTTTCAGTCGTGCAAGGAAGGCCAATAACATATTGCGGTGAAAATCAAAGGTATACACCGCCTGCTCTGTGGGCTTGTCTGAACGGCCAAAACCAAACAGGTCCGGAACGATTACCCGGGCGTCCGATTCAAGAAAAACCGGGATCATCCGGCGAAACAGAAATCCCCAGGTGGGCTGACCATGCACGCACAAAAATGTCTGACTGGCATCACTAGGGCCCAGATCAAGATAATGGCAACGCAACCCTTCATAACCGGCGAGGTCATCAAGATAGTTAGGCAGGTAGGAGAAATCCGGCAATTGTGTGAAACGTTCTTGCGGCGTTCTTAAGGTGTCTTTCACTGGAGTTTTCCTCAATTACGCATCAGGCCATTGGTGACAACTCACTGTCTTTGACAATGCACCTATTACGCCTGGTTAAGGCTTGTGTCGGAGTACTTGGCATTACAATATAACCTGTTACTTCAAGGAACCCTTTATGTCCAAACACAACGCCCTGACGACTTTCGGCCGGACCGGCAATCCCATGTTCCGCGGTGAGGCGTTCAAACCAGACGCCACCTTTGCCGACTCAGCAACAGACGGCCGGATGACGCTCGCGGGAACTGTCAACAAGACAGGTATTCTGCTGGTGCTCTGCTTCATCACTGCTTCTTTTACCTGGAATATTTTTTTCCGCAGTGGAGATCCCGCCGCAGTCACCGGTTTGCTGTGGATCGGGCTGATCGGCGGTCTGGTGCTGGCTTTGATTACGATCTTCAAGCGCCAGTGGGCAGGGATCACGGCACCGCTGTATGCATTGGCAGAAGGCCTCGCTCTAGGTGGGATTTCGGCAATGTTCGAAGCGCAGTATCCCGGCATCGTGATACAGGCGATGGGCCTGACCTTTGGCACGCTGGGGATATTGCTGCTTGCCTACAAGAGTGGGTTGATCAAACCGACCGAAAACTTCCGGCTGATGATCGTTGCCGCCACCGGCGGTATTGCCCTTTTATACCTGGTCAGTTTTGTTATGGGTTTTTTCGGGTCCAGTATCGGCTTTATTCACAGCAACGGTCTATTTGGTATCGGCTTCAGTCTTTTTGTGGTGGCCATCGCTGCGCTTAGTCTGGTGCTGGATTTTGACTTCATAGAGGAAGCCGCCGAGCGCGGTGCGCCCAAATACCTCGAGTGGTATGGCGCCTTCAGTTTGATGGTGACTCTGATCTGGTTGTATCTTGAGATACTTCGGCTGCTGGCCAAACTGCGCAGCCGCAACTGATGGGCTGGAACGAGATCATATTTGGCGGCCTGATTGTCATTGGGCTTGGCGCCTTTTTCTTTTTCGGACGTTTTCGTGCCGGCAAGACACAACGCGATCGCTCGGACAAAATCCGCTGGTGGCGCAAATCCTAGTCACACTAGTATGACAATACCCGCCGCCGCACTTGCGGGTGAAGTTTTCTCTATGGGTTCACGGACGACTGAAAGAAACGCCACATCACATCCATTGGGGCGGTGCCTCCCACGCCAGGTTCGTCGCCTCCCATCCACTCACGCCCAGCACGTTCATGTGTCGCGCCTGGCGTTATTTTCGGCTTGTCCGGCCGGGTTTCTGATTCACTGATACCCAGATCGTCTCCTGGCGCGCCCCCATCCCATAGGCAGATTGCGAGTTTGCGGCAGACCTTTCCCTGGGCATCCTTGGTGAAACAGCGCAACATCTTCTGCCCTGAGCCCTCAAGCTCAAAAAGCCGGCGATACCCTTCGGGCACAATGCCGCCGACATCCGGCATGCCATATCGATCACCCATATCGGTTGGCGCAAAGCCACAATCAAGATAACCGTCGTTATCGGTTACATATTTAGCGAACACCTGCAGCACTGATGGATAAAGCCACACGGAATTCCATCCGCCTCCTGCGTTGCCGGGGTGGTCGGCGTAAGTTCGGCCATCGTAGGGTTCAAACCGGTCGAAGATTTCATTGGCGTGCAGAATCCACGGTGAATTCCCCTCCGGCGGGGCATGGATCCACTTAAGGTGATCGTTGCGTCCTGCTTGATCTACCCCGCCCACAGGGACTAGGGCCTTGAATACGCCGGATGTCTCTGGATGCCTGGAAAGCAGATAGGACATTAGACCGCCATTTGAGAACCCAGTTGCAAATATCTGCTCCGGATCCACACAATAGTGATCCATGGTCCACTGAATAATCGCCAGGGTAAAATCAATCTCTCGCCGGGTTGAGATCTCGTCGTCTTCGCTGTTGGAGCCACACCAGTCACACGGAATACCATCCACCAGCAAACATCCGTCGTCGACAGCCTGACAGGAAGGGACCGCCCAATTCTGGCGGGTCCGACTGCGGCGCTTTTTCAACGCCCCCCAATTGAAATAATTGGTTTCCGTCATATCGCCTGTTGGATAGAGGCTGATGAAGCCGACCGCTTCACCTTTTGGCTCAAGTCTGCGCTTCCAGCTATGGTTGCTGGTGCCGCTCTCCCCATACCCGTGATACCCCACCACGACCGGGCACGGCGTGCAATTACTGCCATCACACCGGCACTTGTCGGGCACGGTCAGTTCCAGTTTTCTCTGGCCGTAATCATTACCATCCCCGATATCGAACGGAAACGGTGGCTCAATGCCAGAATCCCCCGTTGTACATCCCAAAGATTGATCCTGTTTCTGCGCAAACGATGGTTCGCCGCCAAGGAACAACACAACAAGGCACATCCCCAGAGTTAGAAATCTGGCAAGATGCTTGGGTAGGAAATT
>CAJWEF010000103.1 GCA_913031305.1 uncultured Acidiferrobacteraceae bacterium | reverse complement strand
GGCTGGCTTCTGGATTGAAAATTCCCAACTGGAGGGGTAGTTGCCAAATCCGGTGCCGTGGGCGTCGAAAAGATAGGCCAGTGTAAGAAGGGTCACTGAGGTCAGGAAATACCCGTTGGCGATGACCAGTCGATGGAATCCACTGCTGAATCTGATACCTAACGGGCGTGTAATGGTTTGAGCAAGACCCGCCAGAACTTTCGAATACAGACCACTAATCGCGCCGCATATTACATAGACGAGTGTGAGAACTTGCTCAAAGGTCTCGGCCCAGGGTTGTCCCTGAAGTCGGCTAGGGAGCAGCTTGAACCCTTTGTTTGGATCGTTGCCCTGTTGCCGTAGGCTTGCAGCGGTAGTGATCCGGTCGAACATGATCGCCATGAGGAGGATCGCGATACCCGCTTCTAAACCCTGACCAAATCTGAGTCGCCGGAGACCAACATAAACCTCATAGCCCAGTCCTCCGGCGCCTATATAGGCAGCAAGAACCACCAAGGCCAGCCCCATCATAATCGTTTGGTTGATGCCCATTGCGATTGATGGCAGTGCCAGAGGGAGTTTTACCTTGAACAGCAGCTGCCTGTTCGTAGAACCAAAAGAGCGTGCTGCCTCGATCGTTTCGTGGGGCACCTGGCGAATCCCCAAGTTGGTTAACCGTGCGACGGGGGGTAGCGCGTAGACTACGATCGCGAGGACAGAGGGTGGGGAACCAATTCCAAAAAAGAATATTGCAGGCAGTAAATAGACAAAGCCAGGTAGTGTCTGCATGGTATCTAGAATGGGTCGGATTCCAGCTTCAAATCGATCGTTTTGAGACGCGAAAATTCCGAGCACGATTCCGAGTACGGATGCGAGCAGCACAGATACAAACATCACGCTGAGGGTTGACATCGCAGCATCCCACAGATCCAGACTAGCCCAGGCCATAGTCGACAGAGAGCAGACTAAGGCAAGGCGTAGGCCGCCGAACCTAAAAGCGATTAGACCGATGCCGAGTACAATCACAGGCCAGGCTGTCAACACCAAAAACGTCTCGACCGCGTCAATTAAATTGCGAATGACATCTGCAAATGCCCGAGTCGCCCACTGGTAGTTTTCCTTTAGCCAGGCTTGTCCGCTATTGATCCAGTCAGCAAATGGGAAGGTATCAACAATTTGTTGTGGAAATTTTTGCTCGTCCGGTGTGAACTGCGCTATTAAGATTGAAACAGCAATGACGGCTGTACTTATACCGATGGGCTTAATCAGGTTCCGTTGTTGGCCAGAGAGTTTCATTATTTGTTGGTGATGTGAACAGCTTGAGTCGCTCATCTAATCTGCTATAGCCTAACTGCCCTCGATTGCCAGTAGTATCGCGCGATGGTCAACTGCACCCAGCAGTTTGTTATCGGAATCGACCACAGGAATCGGATGGTTGAGACGGGTTGCGGTGGCAATCAGTGTTTCGATCAGAGCATCCGGTGATACGGCAGTTTGCTTGTTAATGAGCTGGCTCATGGGAGAACCGAACTTCGAGTCAGCCATGGCTTGTTCACGAGTTAAGGTGCCCTGATAGCTTTTATTCGAGTCGACAATAAAAGCGGCTTGAGTCTGGTGTCTATCCATCATTGCCAAGGCGTCTGATACGGTTTCATTTTCACTACAGCAACAACAATCGTTGTTCATAATGGAATTGACGGTCAGGACCTTATGGCGGGGTACATCTTCAGAGAAATCCCGCACATAGTCATCCACAGGATTAGCCACAATTTCTTCCGGTGTGCCAATCTGGACAAACTCACCATCCTTCATGATCGCGATGTGGTCACCCATTTTGATGGCTTCCAGAAAATCGTGCGTAATGAACACCATCGTTTTGCGGACCACCGACTGAAGTCGAAGCAGTTCATCCTGCATCTCGCGTCGGATCAGTGGATCGAGCGCGCTAAAGGGCTCGTCAAACAACATGATTTCCGGATCGACTGCCAGTGCCCGTGCGAGACCAACCCGCTGCTGCATACCACCTGATAGCTCACGAGGATAATTATCACCCCAACCGCTCAGGCCAACAGATTCCAATACTTCCCCGGCTTTCTCGAGACGCTCATCCCGAGGCATACCCCGTACCTCAAGGCCGTAGGCAATATTTTCGATGACACGGCGATGAGGGAGCAGGCCGAAGTGTTGGAACACCATACTCAATTTATGTCGACGCAGTTCGATCAGGTCTTTTTCGGGCATGGTCACCGTATCTATCCCATCGACTAAAACTTCACCGCGCGTGGGCTCGATCAAACGAGAGATACATCGAACTAGTGTTGATTTACCACTGCCAGAGAGTCCCATCACCACAAATGTTTCACCGCGTTCGACTTGAAACGAGACGTTCTTGACCGCGATAACGTGTCCGGTCTTTTCCTGCACCTCGGCTCGCGACCAGGTAGGATCGACCTCCTTCAGGATATTTGTGGAATTAGCCCCAAAAATTTTCCAAAGACCCTTGCAGACGATCGGTGTACTCAGTGGTTTTTCTTTACTCATAGTCACAACCTAAAGTGATAAATCAGACAGATTTTCCCGTATGACCCTCACAAGTCCTACAGTCCGACCAGTTCCTGTGCCATCTCGACAATGGCTCGACTGTAAGAATCATCTGAGGCACTTTCGTTTTCCAACACACTAAAAAATGCAACGGCCGTCGCGTTATCGGGATTTACCATCAGCAACTGCCCTCCCCAGCCACTGTGCCCGATCCATTGTCCGTTGGTCTTGAGCTGATTGCCGTAGTGTATGTAATTGTCGGGCGGGGCGAAAGTCGGGCCGGTACATTGCCTCGTCGCCTCCATCAACTGATGACTGCCGACCGTTTCTTTCGAGATCCCCTGGCCCTTTCTGGCAAAGATCAGACCATAACGGGCAAGATCCCGAGCCGTCATGCACGCGCCTCCGTTGGTATTGGGGACACCGTCACGGTCTGTAGACATGTAAAAAGTATGTTCCAGCCCCGCGGCTTCGACTATTTCGAGCAACATCGCTTTTAATGATTTCTTGCTGGTCCGCTCTACAATCCAGGCCAGTACATCTGTATTGGCCGATTTGTAATTGACCAGACCGGACGAGTTGGCAAGATCGCCACTTTTAATAGTGCAAAGAAAATCCCGGTTGCAGATATCATCCTCTCCAGACGGCGGAAGCCGCCAGCCCATAGCTGCATTATGCGCAAGCGCCATGGTAGAACTGTCTGCGTAGTCCTCTGAGTATTCATTAAGTATGTTCATATCCAGTACATCCTGGATTCGTGCGCCGGCATAGCCCGAGCCAATCTCAGGCAAGTAATCTGCAACGGTCTTCTCTACGTCAATCAGGTCTTGATCAATACACGCGCCCACCATCAGATGCGTGAAAGTCTTGGTAATCGACATAATCGAGTGCGGCTGATCGGCGGCAAAATCACTTGCATAGCGCTCATACAAAAGCTCATTGTCCCGGACAACGATAAGAGCAGAAAACGCCGGATGACTTGTGAGATCCCTGACTGAGGCCAACTTGGCAATTGCTGACTCAGGCGTGCTTGTGAGCTTTAAGACTCGCGACGAACGAAAACTACAGGCATAACGGACGATCTGATGCAGATGGTGGAATCCATAGCGCCGGTAAGGCGGCGTATTCCAATGCTCAAGATAATCATTGACCAGCGATAAATCTTGATTTGCCTCGGTTTCGTTCAATGCTGCGCGCTCTATTCCCGGATCAGGTGTAAACACCGAGGGTAGCGTTACATGTTTGTGCCTAAAAAGCGAGCACTTGCTTTCTTGTTGCAAGGATTGGCAATATCAGTAAGTCCAACCTCATCACCAGATCTTCTCCTAAACCCAGGCAAACGGATCAAGACCGGATGACCAGTCCGGGCACCTGCCCAGTCAGCTACACCCTCTATCTGATTACAACAAAGCAGGCTCTTCGTCATATACGTCGTTTCACAGGTTATGCGCTAACCTATCTCCATGGACAAAAATCTGTTTCCCCGTAGGGCTCGCACGAGTCTTCGCACTTTTCCTCACATCATGCTCTAACTTTGATGTCAGTGGAAATGTAACTATGGCAAAGAAGTTTGAGGTCTCATCAGTTCATCAACCCTTCTCCTGGGAAATCATTGTTGATCCTTTTCGGTTGATAGTGGTATAAGTAGTCGACTCGCTGTGTCACCCTTTTTTAGTGAGACAACGAGACCGGGGGAAACAGTATCAAGAACAGCTGTCACATAAATGACTCTGTCGCCAGCAGATAGTAATAGATGTAGCCGGTGTAGTGCTGAGGTATCGGGCTGCAATAATTAAACTGGCGCGCTGTCACGCCAAAGGAGAACAACCGGGGAAATGGATATCACTCGCGTCGTGACCGATGCATGGCACCTCGCAATACCATTACCACGTATAGCGTCTCTCCAGCCGGCATGCTACACCCATGTGACACGTGGGTTTCTGCTGTCGGAACAGTTTCACACTGAGTCCCAGAACAAACTTAGGAACCCGGTTTAATGCACGCATTAAAACGATACGTCCAGATAATCGACGCCGTGAACTACCGGGTCGGACGGGTCATGATGTATGGCATCTTCGTTATGGTCGGCATTCTGCTGTGGTCGTCTGTATCAAAGACCTTCTTCTTGCCCTCCATGTGGACCTTGGAGGTGGCTCAGTTCGCGATGGTGGCTTATTACATTCTGGGCGGGCCGTATTCGATCCAGCTTGGCTCCAACGTACGCATGGATCTTTTTTACGGCAACTGGTCGCCACATAAAAAGGCCTGGTTTGACGTCTTTACTATTCTCTTTCTGATGTTCTTTCTCGGTGTGTTGCTTTACGGGGCGGTGGAGAGCACCAGCTACTCGCTGCGCTATTCCGAACGCAGTCCCACCGCCTGGCGCCCGTACCTGTGGCCCATCAAAATCGCTATGTGTGTTGGCTTTGTGCTGATGCTGCTGCAGGCCATATCAGAACTAATCAAAGACATTGCCCGCATCCGGGGCGAGGAATTGTGATGTCGCATGAACTGATCGCAATTCTGATGTTCTCAACCATGATGCTGATGCTTATGACGGGGCAACGGGTCTTCGGTGCGATCGGCGCCGTGGCCGCGATCGCCGCGTTATCCCTATGGGGAGTCGGTGGATCTGATATCCCTTTCTCCTCTGCCATGAAGCTGATGAAATGGTACCCGTTGCTAACCCTGCCGATGTTTATTTTCATGGGGTATATATTGTCTGAATCTCGCATTGCCGATGATCTTTACAAGATGTTTCATGTCTGGATGGGGCCGATCAACGGTGGGCTGGCTATCGGCACCATTGGCCTGATGGTGCTCGTCTCGGCTATGAATGGATTGTCAGTTGCCGGCATGGCCATCGGCGCAACGATTGCCTTGCCGGAGCTGCTTCGCCGGGGCTATGACAAGCGCATGGTTACAGGAGTGATCCAGGCGGGCTCGTCACTGGGCATTCTAGTGCCACCGTCTGTGGTTCTGGTGCTATATGCCATGATCGCAAGACAACCGGTGGGGCAACTCTGGCTGGCTGGCGTCTTTCCGGGCCTGATGATGGCGGCCATGTTCATTCTCTACATCATGATCCGCTGTCGCCTGCAACCCTCGCTGGGCCCGGCACTCGACAAAAAAGAGCGGGATGTCCCGCTGTCTGAAAAACTGCGCCTGCTGCGTGCTGGCATTCTGCCGATCGTGATTTTTGCGGCAATGATGGTGCCCTTTGTTAACGGCTGGACCAGCCTGGTTGAAAGCTCTGCGATTGGCGCCATGACCGCATTTTTGGCCGCGATTCTCAAAGGACGCATGAACCGCCAGGTCTTCGAAGTGTCGGTGCGTCAGACGCTGGCGATCTCATGCATGTTCATGTGGATCATTCTCGCCGCGCTTGCCTTCGGGGCTATATTTGACGGTTTGGGCGCGGTGCGCGCCATCGACCAACTGTTTACCGAACAACTGGGGCTTAACCCCTGGGTCATACTGATTCTGATGCAGCTCTCTTTTTTACTGATGGGCACCTTTCTTGACGATACAGCCATGCTGGTCATTGTCGCGCCGCTGTATGTGCCACTGGTCAATGCACTGGGCTTTGATCTCATCTGGTACGGCGTGCTCTATACCATTACCACACAAATTGCCTATATGACGCCGCCGTTCGGCTACAACCTCTTTTTGATGCGGGCCATGGCACCACCGGAGATCAGCCTGAGTGATATCTACCGGTCAATCGGCCCCTTTGTTGGCGTGATGATTCTGGCGCTGATCGTGGTAATGGCTTTCCCCCAGATAACGCTCTGGCTGCCCAACACCGTTTATGGACGCTAACTTCAGATTTGCTATTACCGCATACTTCTGCCCAATAACTCGGGTCTTTTCCCGAACAACACCAAATAAGGAGACTACTATGACATCAAGACGTCAATTCCTCACCACCGCCAGCATCGCTGGTACGGCCGCGCTGGCCGCACCAGCAGTACATGCCGGGTCAAAATCAACAATCAAGTGGCGCCTGCAGACTTACGCCGGTCCGGCACTGGCCGAGCATGTCATTAAACCCGCGATCGACAGTTTTAACAAAGTTGCCGGCGCTGATATGCAGATTGAGCTGTTCTTTGCCGATCAGCTGGTACCCACGGGCGAACTTTTCCGCGCTATGCAAAAAGGCACAATCGATGCCGTGCAATCCGACGACGACTCGATGGCCTCACCCACCGAAGTCACAGTCTTTGGCGGTTACTTCCCCTTTGCCAGCCGCTACTCACTGGATGTACCGGTTCTGTTCAACCAGTACGGTCTCAACGAAATCTGGGATGCGGAATACTCCAAGGTTGGCGTCAAACACCTGTCGGCTGGGGCATGGGACCCGTGCCACTTTGCGACTAAGGACCCAATCCACAGCCTCGCCGATCTCAAGGGCAAGCGAGTCTTCACCTTCCCCACGGCCGGGCGTTTTCTTGCCCAGTTTGGCGTTGTTCCGGTCACCCTACCATGGGAAGACATCGAAGTCGCTGTGCAAACCGGCGAGCTGGACGGCATTGCCTGGTCCGGTATTACCGAGGATTACACGGTCGGCTGGGCAGATGTCACCGACTACTTCCTGACCAACAACATCTCAGGTGCCTGGGCTGGATCATTCTTTGCCAACATGGATCGATACAACGAGCTGCCCGATAACCTCAAAGAGTTGCTGAAGCTGACCATGGACAGCTCGCACTACTACCGTCAATGGTGGTACTGGGGTGGTGAGGCACATCTGCGCACCCAGGGCACGAAAATGAAGCTGACCTCTATTCCCGACGATGAGTGGGCCCAGGTTGAAGCTGCCGCCGTCAAGTTCTGGGATGAAGTTGCCGCCGAATCCGAAACCAAAGCAAAAGTGGTCCAGATATTCAAAAACTATAATTCTGCGATGGAAAAAGCCGGACGGCCCTACCGTTACAGCTAACAGCCATCAGCGGGGGCGCTGTTACCAGCCCCCGGTACCGGTGCTTGATATGTGCCGGATTGAGAACCTCGCGAAAGCGGGGTTTTTCTTTGGCGCCCCTGTTATGCCGACTACAACAGTGTTGATTGCAACGCAGCCACGACAGTGCTGGTCTGAACATAACCGGTGTAACGCAATTAACGACTGGCCCCCGTCAGCCGGCCTTGTCTCTTCGCTTATTAACGGACAGCAGATAAAGGAATTTGAGCTGACTGGGTAAGATAGGCGCAGAAATCAACTTCTCTATATGCAGTCAGATTTTCTGAATTACTGCCGTTTCAGAAAATCCTGTATGGTTGCTGCTACGTTTTCTACACGCCCCTAATGGCTCTACCATGCTCAGATCAGGTACTCGAAGACTTGCGTTGACTCTTTTACTGTTGTTAGGCGTCAGTGCAAATGCCATTGCGACTCACGAGATGTGGGTTCAGCATACCTATCCCCAGGACCAGGACAAATGGTGGTGGGATGATGATTGGTGGGAGCTTGGCTTGTTACCAGTGCCCTGCAACCATCAGGTCGTAGTCGAGGAGGCTTCCTATGACAGTGGTGCCGATGAGATCCCAGTTACCATCTATCGACCTGCTGGACCTGGGCCTTATCCTGGCGTCTTGTTCCAGCATGGTCGACGCGGCCTGGATGATTTAACTGGACTGCACCCCAGAAGGCTTGCAGCACGAGGCTTCGTGGTGGTCGCGCCGGATATCTGGGGTGGGCGCTTTATGAATACCTACCCGATCGGACATGATTACACCGTCGAGAAGGACGTGGCCAGGGGTATTGAATTCCTCATGCGTCTTTCGGGCCTGGCGGGTGATCGCGTCTGTGTTGTGTCCCACACCCGAGGTGGTTACATGACCTTGAAAGCCCTGGTGAACGAGAACATGCAGGAAAAGGGTGTCGCCTGTTACGTGTCCTATTACCCCCACTTTCAGGACCCAAACCTTCCAGAACCTGCGCAGATTTATGGGTACGAGCCGGCTGTAGAAAAACTGATGGTACCGGCGCTGATATTTTTTGGTGAACACGAACAATACCAGCGCTATCGGCCGATTCTGGAGGTTGCCAAGTTCATGGCACGCGAAGGGCGGGATTTCCGGGTGATTGTTTATCCCGGGGTTGGCCGGGGCTTTGATTTCAGGCCACCCAATGTGCGGGTCTTCGCCGATGACCTGGCGGCAAAAGATGCAATGATGCGTACGGCCACATTCATTCGCCATCATCTATTGGCGCAGTGAGTTGTGCCTAAAAGGGCAGGTGCTATCCGCTTGTGCGCATACTCTTGGCTGCGCAGACAAACTGGCTCGCGGGATTAGAGTTGCTCGTCAACCCAGGCAAAAGGATCAACGAGCCGTCCTTCTCCCGCCAGATACCGCTCGATAATCTCGTGCATTCTTTGCTTTCCAAAAGAGTCGAAGTGACCGCCGTGCACGGTACTGATGGGTAACTCTTTTAGCCTTTGCAGGCTTTGCCGATAATCTTGCCTGTTTGAATGATAAACGGTATCAAAGAGGTCGCCATCATATATGGTATCCCCACTGAAAAGGAGGCCGCTCTCTTTTTCGTAAAG
>CAJWEF010000102.1 GCA_913031305.1 uncultured Acidiferrobacteraceae bacterium | reverse complement strand
GACGGCATCGACCGTGCTCCCGGCGGTTTGCACAAAAGCATCAGTCAAGGCGCGCACTAGGTTTCGTTTTTGTTCGGGGGTGCGGCCCGAAAACATCTGTACTTGGATCAGGGGCATTTCAGTTCTCCTTGAATAAAAATAACACTTTAGAGGGTTGCAGCGGTCCGGGCCGAACTGGAACCGGTAAAGAACGGCATGACATCTTGTGCAAAATGCTGCAAGGCGTCACGGGTCAATTGCGGATCCGAACCAAAATTGGGGCTCAGAATCAACCGATCGATACCCAGTTCGGCATAGGGTGCGAGCTTGTCGATCATCTCCTGGCGGGTACATATCAATAAGCTCTCGGCCAGCTCTTCCATGCTTTGTTTGCGCGGTAACGGGCGGATCATTCCGGCATCGACCAGGCCCGGGCCCGTATAGACATTATCGAAGCGACTGTAATAGTCATAGGCTTCGCGGATTCGCTCTTGTTTTTCAACCTCGCTGCTGGCCAGAAACCCGACCCGCGATAGGCTAAGGGAGAGACCCTGCCCCTTCGCACCCATCTCAGCCTTGGCCCGCTTGAATGCAGCCACCTGATCCACCAGCAACTGGTGGTTACCTGAAAGTGGGGTGGTCTGGATATGAAAACCGCGTCGGGTACAGTGGTATATGCCCTCCGGGTTCATCACCGCAATCACAATCGGAGGGCCGCCCGGGCGAACCGGGCGCGGCATGATGGTGAGCGACTCAAAATGATAATACTCGCCATCCCAGTTGACCTCTTCTTCAGCCAATAGAGCAAGCAGCACCTCGAGCGACTCATCAAACCGTGCCCTGGTCTCTTCCATCGGTACACCCAGGCGTTCCATCTCGTAACGAAAAGCGCCTCGGCCCACGCCCAGTAACAATCGGCCTTCGGTGAATATATCGGCAACTACCACTTCTCCGGCGTAGACGCGCATATCGTGCAGCGGCAACACGGCCACCGACGTCATGATCTTGATGTTCTGAGTGTGCGCTGCAATCTTGACAGCGAACTGCAATGGTGCTGGCATCATCAGGCAATTGATGAGGTGATGTTCAGTGATCGACACCGCATCGAAACCGTACTGATCTGCCAGGATCGCCTGGTCGAGCATGTCCTGATAGACCTTGTCGCCGCCGTAATTTTTGTCCGGATAGTCCGCTGACAGTTGAATACTGAAATCCATATAGCCTTAGGCCCGCTGTCTATTGGGTTACAGTCCGCTCGTCAGCCGGATCATTGATAGAAAATTAGCCCGCGATTCAGAGTGCGCCATCGAGCGTGCCCAGAGATTGATAAAGATCGGGACGCCGATCACGAAAAATCCCCCACTCCAGACGCTGTGAACGCAACACGTCGAGATCAAAACGGGCTGTGATAACTTCTTCGCGATCTTCACTGGCCTGAGCACAGATCTCGCCTTCAGGCCCGGCAATAAAAGAACCCCCGTAAAAATTCATGGTGTCTTCATCCCAGATCTCTTTGCCAATACGGTTACTGGCAGCGAGTGCGACCAGATTGGCTGCAGCATGCCCCTGCATGACACGGGTCCAGTGGGCGCGTGAGTTAATCTTTGGCGCCCGCGGCTCGCAGCCGATAGCGGTGGGGTAGAGCAGGATCTCGGCACCCATCAGGGTCATGGCACGTGCCGCTTCGGGAAACCACTGATCCCAGCAAATGCCGACACCAATGCAGCCTGCAGCCGTGTGCCAAACCCGAAATCCTGTATCACCCGGGCTGAAATAGAACTTCTCCTGGTAGCCAATGGCATCCGGAATGTGGCTCTTGCGGTACTTGCCAAGCACCGAGCCATCGGCATCTACGATAGCCACTGTGTTGAATAACGCCGTGTTTGCCTTTTCAAAAAAACTGACCGGCATAACCACCTGCAGCTCACGGGCAAGATCTTGCATGCGGGCGATTACCGGATGGCCTTCCAGCGGCTGGGCGAGATCCCGGTACTCGTGCTTCTGCTCGGCACAGAAATACGGGGTTTGAAACAGTTCCTGTATCAGGACAACGTTTGCCCCCTGACTGGCGGCTTTGCGCACCAGCGCCTCAGCACGATCCACATTGGCATCGGTGTCCCAACTGCAGGCCATTTGCGTGGCGGCGATAACGACTTCTCTCATGATAGTGCCGTGCAGTTGTTGCTTTTACTCAGGATGATGGCTGCCCGTGCCAGAGGCGGTCAGCCGCTCCAGAGATTTTCACGAACCAGCTCGTCCATGGTTGCCTGGATGCTCTCGTGCAGAATGCCCACCATCGTATCGATCTGCTCGCGATCCAGAATCAGCGGAGGTGACATGACATTGAGATGCGCAATCGGTCGCACGATCAAACCCCGCTCCTGGCAATGGCGTGCAATACGACCGCCAATGCCTACCTCGTCTGGCAGCAAGGCCTTGGTTTTTTTATCCGCTACGTTCTCGATACACATCATGAAGTGACTACCACGTACATCACCCACAATCGGATAATCACGCAGACCCTGTAGTTGGGATTCAAAGTAAGGACCCCATTCACGAACGTGCCCGCAGATATTCTCACGCTCCATGATCTCGATATTCTTGGCCCCAGCAGCACAGACCACTGGGTGACCCGAATAGGTAAAGCCGTGTGTGAACATCGCGCCTTCGGCCTGAGGCACACTGATGACGTCATAGATTTTCTCAGAGAGGATCGTCGCTGACAGTGGCAGGTAGCCAGAGGAGATGCCTTTGGCACAAGTAATCACATCTGGTACCAGATCAAAAACCGCCTCGGAAGCAAAGAAATGGCCAAGCCGTCCAAACCCAGTTACCACCTCATCGGATATATAAAGCACATCGTACTTGTCACAAACCTCGCGGGTACGCCGGTGATAACCCGCCGGTGGCACAATCACGCCACCTGCGCCCATGATCGGCTCGGCAATAAAACAGGCGACATTCTCCGGTCCCAGTTCGACGATCTTGTTCTCCAGATCCGCTACCTTTTCAGTGCAGAATTCCTCTTCGCTCATGCCATCGGGGCGGCGATAGGTATTGGGTGAGGGAATGTGGTGCACCAGGTCCGGCGCCAGATCGAAACCCTGGTGATCGAAGGTAACGCCCGTCATCGACATCGCAAGATAGGTGCTGCCATGATAACCATCGGTTCTGGCAATAATTTTTTTCTTGCTGGTCTGGCCAAGGCGATTGAAATAAAAATGAATGATGCGTACCGCCGAATCATTCGCCATCGATCCGCCAGTACCCAGAAAAACATGGTTTAAAGATCCCGGCGTCAACTCGGCAAGCTTCGCTGCCAGTGTGGCCGCAGGCGGCGTGGTCAGGTGATTAAAAGTCGAGTAGTAGGGAATCTGGCGTACCTGGTCGGCAATTGCCTGCGCCATCTCCTCATTGCCATAACCAATGTTGACGCACCACAAGCCGCCAATACCATCTATATAGCGATTACCGTCAGAATCGAATACGTAAGCTCCATCCGAATGGGACATCACCATAGAGCCTTCATCCTTGAAAGAGGCGAAATCGGTCCACGGATGAATGTTGTGATCGCGATCTTTTCGCCAGATCGACTTGGTATCGTATTTCGTACTTGCAATTGTCATAGGAATTCCTTTCGTCGTCTGAGTTAGCTCAAATAGGGTTTTATCAGATATCTGCTTGGTCTTAGACAGAGTGCATGCAACGATGCGTCAGGCCATCTGCATATCTTTCGCCGTTGTTCCTGATGCAGTGCCATATGCATACGTTTCGTAGGCCGCGATATGATAGGCATCGTCATTTGCTGTCTGGCGAACACTCGGCAACTTTTTCATCACATTAAGCCATGTACGTATCTTTTTGCAATCAGTTGGTAACTCGAGACCCCGATAATGAGCCAGGACCTCAAAGCGCTCAAAATGCGGATACAGCGCGATGTCCACCAGAGACAACGATCGTCCAAACCAGAATGGTCCGCTATCAGTATTCGAAAAACCCTCGTGCTCGAGAAAATGCAAATTCTCTATCATCTGCTTTTTTAGCTGCTCTTGTACTATTTCATCTTGACACAGCAAGACCTTGTAGAAGATGGGTGTGATCTTAGTGTTATCAATATCGATCCATATACGTGCGCCAGCGCGCTCTAAAGGAGAGGGCGGAAGCAAGCTATGGCTTGACGTAATTTCATCCAGGTATTCATTGATCACCGATGACTCATAGATCACAGCATCACCATGCAGTAAAACCGGAACCTTGCTATATGGGGAAATCTTCTCAAACCACTTGGGCTTCTGCTGGAGGTCAATCTCTATCAATTCGAAATCCATTCGCTTTTCTACCAGGACGATACGACTACGTTGGGCAAATGGGCATACCGCTGAGCTTATCAACTGAATCTGACTCATGATCTATCGCCGAACTTAACCTGCAGACCCTCTGATCAACTCTCGTAACCCTTTAGCACATTGACCGCGTTGATGCCGACTTCGTCGATATCATAACCACCCTCGAGCACAAACAGCGTCGGTATCTCCAGAGCACCAATCATCTCGCCCATTGTCAGGTAATCGGGAGTTGTCAACTTAAAGAAACTGATCGGATCGTTTTCAAAAGTATCCACTCCAAGAGATACCACCAGGTACTGTGGTGCAAACCCATCGATGTGCTCAAGTGCATTGGATAGTGATTCGCCCCATTTCGAGAATGGTGTGCCTGGCGGCATCGGATAGTTACGGTTGTAGCCCATACCGGCGCCCAACCCCGTCTCATCTGCGTAACCGAGAAAATGCGGGAAAGCATCTTCGGGATCGCCGTGCAATGAACAGAAAAGTACGTCATCGCGCTCGTAGAAAATGTCCTGGGTGCCATTACCATGATGAAAATCTACGTCCAGTATAGCGACGCGCTCAGCACCGTTATCGCGTAAATACTGGGCCCCGATAGCCGCATTGTTCAGGAAACAATAGCCGCCAAACATATCCCGTGCGGCGTGATGGCCAGGAGGCCGGCACAGTGAAAACACGCCGTGCTCACCCGCCAGCAGGCCCTGCGCCCCAGTCAGCGCGACATCCTTGGAGGCCAGCGCCGCAGGCCAGGTGCCCTCGGTGATGGTGGTCTCTGCGGCCATCGCGTAATACCCGATCTTGCCCTCGATAAAACGCGGCACTCGACACTGCATGCGCCGGGCCGGCCAGACAGTCGCCATCGCCTCGCCCGCGTACCCAACCTGGCGCCATTCATCCCAGGCAGCCTCCAGGAAAGAAACAAAATCAGCGTCGTGCACTGCCAGTACCGGGTCCAGCGTATATGACGCGGGCTCTTTGATCTCCCCAAGATTGGACTGACGTACCGCCTTGATCACCATATCGGCCCGTGAGGGTCGCTCGAAAGGTTTAACCAGTTCACCCCCGTAAAGCTCGGTTTTCGCATCCCGCAGTCGGTGCTTTTCGCTGTATATGGTTTTCATAATGTCCTCCCTTTCGGTAAATGCCTCATTAAACAGGCAAGCGCTCTGTTTGAAGATGACTAATCAGTCGGCCCAGAAAATCCCAGCAATGAACCAATTGCCCAACATCTACGTACTCATCCGGTCGATGAGCCTGCAGAATGCTTCCGGGACCACAGACTACACAAGGTACGCCCACCTGCTCACCGAACAACCCCGCCTCTGAACCAAAACTGATTTTTCCTGGCGTCTGGGCATCATCCAGAAGTGTCTGGATGAAACGTACGACCGGAGCATCATCTGCTGTGCGCAAACCCGGGTATCCGGCAAGTGCTTCAAAGGAGATTCCGGTTTGTGGGTCTACTGAGCGCATTACTGGTACCAGTACTTCCTCGGCATAGCTGACAACCTGCTGAAAATATCCCTGCGCGGTCTCCTCAGGCAAATGACGAACCTCGAAACTGAACTCACACTCATCTGGCACTATATTCAGCGCCCTACCGCCGTGAATCGGCCCCACATGCAACGTGCTGTGGGGTACACGATAAGCGTTATCGATCGGGCCCGCCTCGGGCACTGCCGAATAGATCCGTCGTATATGACAGATCAGTTCTGCGGCGATCTCTACGGCATTGACACCCTCGACCGGATAAGCGGAATGCGCGGCCCGGCCACGGACGTTAACGCGCCACCCTTGTTTTCCTTTATGGGCGTTGATTATTTTCATACTGGTAGGCTCGCCGACAACCCCCATAGCCGGGCACACCGGCAAGGTCTCCAACAGATCCAGTAGCCGGCGCACGCCGATACAGCCAATTTCTTCATCGTAGGAAAGGGCTATATGGATTGGTGTCTGGAGCGGCATTTCAAGCATTTGAGGCACCTGCGCGAGTACGCAAGCAATAAAGCCTTTCATGTCGGCGGTGCCGCGACCAAAAAAACGTCCGTCGTGCATTGCAACCGAAAAAGGATCCGTAGACCAGGGCTGTCCGTCGACCGGGACGACGTCGGTGTGCCCCGACAACATCACCCCAGGTAAGTCCTGGGGCCCAATGGTGGCATACAGGTTGGCCTTGCCTCCAGTTTCGTCATGAATCCGCTGACTGGCGATCCCGAAACCACTGAGATATTCCTCTACGTAAGTTATAAGCTCAAGATTGGAGTTACGACTGGTCGTATCAAAAGAGACGAGGTCATGTAGCAGTTTTGTCAGGCCTGAATCCAGGGTCGATGTTTCAGGTGTTGAAGAGCTCACAGATCACCCGGGACACCGTAAGCTGGAGCCGCTGAAGGGCTGAGAGCTCGATCGAGGTAATCCTGCATCTGCGGCTGGTAACGACTCCATAGCGCCCGCAGTTCATTGACCGGATCATCGGACCAGTCCACCTGCAGATCCACCAGCGACCAGGAATGTGTTTGCGCCACCAACAATGCAGCCGAGTGTGTTGGACCTTCCTCGCCACCTGCACTCACCCCAGCTTCCAACGCACAAAGCAGGCGTTCAGCGAAATGTAGGTCGGCGTGCTCGCCAAATACCCGGGTCATCGCACCCGGCACCTCGGTTGAGGACAACAGATTGCCTGCGGCAACACAATAGGCACCTTGTGAAACGGCGTTCGCCCCCAGTATCTGATCTCCGGTCCGCTGTACGATATTGCCTCGCAGATCAACAGCTGTGACTTGGCGATATTGCGTATGAGGCCTTTGATCCATCACCTTTGCCACAGCTGACGCTGCGTCCATGCCCGTCTCCATCAAGTCAAGCACCTGGTTACCGATAGAAGGGTCGGTGATATTCTGTGTCGCTACTGCGCCTGCTCCTGCTCTCGCCCAGGGACAGCGACTGCCTACGCTGATACTCGAGGTAGTAATCGCCACTCCGGCCATAGCGGTACGCTGGCAGACGCCAGCAATAGAGAAAGTCATGATGATTGCGCCTCACCCGCTGTCTGCTGGCCCTGCAGCCCGAAAAAGGAGTCATCCGAGTAATGTTCGAGAATTTCCATAGTGCCTTCACGTAGCCGTGCCACGTGGGTCGCTTTGCCAGCGACAATCTTGCGATAAAACCTGGATGGAACGATGGGCGGCGCAAGGGCAAAAGCATCAGCGGCTCGATAATCTGTAATCAACACTCGCCGGGAACGATCTTGAGATAGATTTGGCCCACCGCCATGTAGTGTCCAGATATCCATCAGGCATACATCTCCAGCTTTACCAATGATGCTGTCAGCACGTTGATCAAAGCTGTCAAAAAGATCTGGATCGGTAGAGCCAATGAACTTGCCATCGCAAAAATGGGTGTAGCGCTCCTGGTGTGATCCTGGAACGATACGCAGACAACCGTTACCTTCATCCATGTCATCCAATAAAATCAATACCGTAACACCATCATCGTTGGTGTGTGGATCAAAGGGGTGATCTGCATGGTACTCCACACGGGCTTTCATGCCTGGGAATTTATTATTCAGCTTGCAATGATGAAAAAAGACATCCGGGCCAATCAAATCGGCAACAACCTCGGGTACCATGCCTTCAAACAGTAGCGCCTGGTAAGACTGGGAAATATCGGCAGGGTTGGCAACCCTGCGCAACCGCGGCCGAACAGCACTGTGCCCGAGTTCCAGATCAAAACGTGCCTTGCCATCCGGCGTGTCAAACCCGTAGTTCGCGCTGTGATTACAACTCTCGGCTACCCACAAATCGATCTCTTTTAGAAGCGATTCACGCACGCCATCAGATACCAGAGCGGGAACCATCAGATACCCATCACGATCGAACTGCGCTTTATCGGATTTGCTGAGCATATCAGGTAGGGTTGTCAGGGATAGCGGCCGTTGCTTCGATTTCGACCAGCCATTCGGGACGAGCAAGCGCGGGCACTACTAATCCCGTTGAGCAAGGGTGCACACGCTTAAGCCATTTACCCATCTCCTGATAGACCGCGTCACGGTAGCGTATATCAGTCAGATAGACCACGATGCGACAGATATGATCGAGTTGGCTGCCAGATTCGTGTAGCAGCATCTGGATGTTCTCCATCGCTTTTGCTGTCTGCGCACCCGCATCACCCGAATGCAAGGACTCACGGGTATCAAGATCCTGAGCCACCTGACCCCGCAAAAATACCGACGTACCGCGCGCAACCACCGCCTGGCACAGGTCGTTATCAAGTTCTTGCTCCGGGTAAGTCTCGCGTGTATTAAACGACCGAATCCGTTGATGAACCATGCCTTATCTCTCCTCCTTTTGTTGGGGCACCTGGGGTGCGCCAGGAACTATTTTCAGCGATTCGGGTCAAGCCGTGTCGCTTTTATTCTCTGGCGCTACCCTATCAGACAAATTGGCCGATCACCTAACAAAATCGAGTGAATCTTCCCAGTCAAAATTACGATAAACCGCAGCAAAATGAGCAAAAGGCGGGGGCTGCGCAAAATCGCTACGCCACCTCCGTCACCTGGTCTTTGTTGCCGAGTATCAGAACATCTCAAGCGCAGCGCGGGCACTTTTTCTTTCGCAAACGGCCCTATCGACCTCGATTGCTCAACTGGAGGAGGCACTCGGCCTGCAACTGCTGATTCGCCATCATCCACGAGGGGTATCGCTCACCCCAGCTGGCAATACCTTTCGTCAGTTGCTGTCGAGAGTATTTTGGTTCTTCAAATCAGGGCTGAATAGC
>CAJWEF010000101.1 GCA_913031305.1 uncultured Acidiferrobacteraceae bacterium | reverse complement strand
ATCTGATTCCCGTAATCCTACTTTTTGGAATCACAGACACATCCGTTATGATAGCCGCAATCGTTTATGCGATGATTCCAGCTACTAGATATACTGTAGAAGGCCTTAATAGTGTTCCATTATCATTGCATGAAGCAGGTACGATGTCAGGTGTATCACGATTGCAGAGATGGACCAATATCGAGTTACCTCTTGCGCTCCCTCACATCATGTTAGGAATAAATCAAACAGTTATATTCGCATTGTTCATGGTTATACTTGGTGCATTAATTGGGACAATAGATTTAGGTCAAATTATTATGGGAGCATTGTCGAAAAAAGGTGGCGCGGGTATCGGTTTGACCTTGGGTATATTTGTATCCTTTATGTGTTTAGCGGTGGATAATTTAATTCAAACTTGGGCGAGTGAAAGAAAAAGACTTTTGGGAATAGATTAATCTGGCGCCAACGGGCTATCACCTAAAACGGATGCACCATCAGCCGCGCAGGAATACCACTCATTTACTGTTTGATTGAAATCCGTTCAACTACCTGGCATCAATCCTGGTTCTTCAGACTATACAA
Source organism: uncultured Acidiferrobacteraceae bacterium (assembly GCA_913031305.1). Lineage (GTDB taxonomy): Bacteria > Pseudomonadota > Gammaproteobacteria > Arenicellales > UBA868 > UBA868. Next base: position 8,541 of record CAJWEF010000101.1, on the reverse strand, counting down.
GGTCAAAGCTTTTGCAAACTCGCCAGGTTTATTTATTCCTTCATCCTTCAATAGGGGCTCTTGCCTTAGCTTTTTTCACCAACCTTCGCAACCTTGATGCCGGGGGTTTCACCTTTATCGAGTCTCCCCCTTACACCGACGGTTGCAAAAGTGGATGGTGGCGATGGCAGTCGCGGTTCGCCCAAGGATTGCTTGAAGAAAGCGGCTAATACCAAATTCCTGAAAACCCATCCAGCTGCCTACACGGCATTCTCAAAGATGCCATTCAGTACTCAGGATATCGGCTATATGACTGCGCTGGTAGGCATTGATAAACTGAGCCATGAAGATGCTGTCAAGAACTGGCTGGCCACGTAGACATGTAGAAACCTTTCACTCAAATAAAAGACTGAAAAACATCTAAATCTCTCCCCTGGCTTTAATGGCGGGGGCGAGATTAGTTTTAGTTTAATGTATCCTAGCAAGGTAATATGATTACTCTTAACATGTATCAAAAACTAATCGGGAATTAAATCATGCCCTCAAGCGTATCGCCGGCTAACAAGAATCAACCTGTCATCCTGTGCGATTCGGTTTTTAAAATATTTGGCGCCAACGCAAAGAAGATGCTTGCGGGCACACAGGGTAATGTAGACGCCAAAGCTTTCCAAGATGCCGGCTGCATCGTTGGCGTGAATAACGCGTCTTTTGAGGTTTTCAAGGGAGAAATGCTCGTTGTTATGGGTCTATCTGGCTCAGGGAAATCGACACTCCTTCGCTGTATATCAAAGTTGACCGACGCTACTGCCGGGAAAATCTATATAGACGGACAGGATTTGTTGGCGATGAACAATAAGCAACTCATCGAACTTCGTCGAAACAAAATGGGTATGGTCTTTCAGAGTTTTGCCTTATTACCCCACAAGACCGTTCTCGAGAATATTGCCTTCCCCTTACAGGTAAAAGGCGGCAGCACTCAGGATAGTATTAAAAAGGCAATGGATATGGTCGAGCTTGTGGGTCTTGGTGGGCGAGAAAATTATTTTCCCAGGCAATTATCAGGCGGGCAACAACAACGTGTCGGGATCGCACGCTCACTTGCGGTTGAACCCGATATTTGGTTCCTAGACGAGCCGTTCTCTGCTTTAGATCCTTTGATTCGAAAAGAGATGCAGGATGAGTTTCTGAGATTGCAGGGGGTGTTGAATAAAACAATTTTATTTGTCACCCATGATTTTGATGAGGCGCTTCGCCTTGCCGATCGCATCGCAATTATGAAAGACGGCATCATTGAGCAGTTAGACACCCCGGCCAACATCGTACTCAATCCAGCGACTGAGTATGTCCACAGATTTACCGAAGAAGTTCCAAGGGAAAAAGTCCTCAAAATAGAGTCCGTGATGGATCCGATCATTCCCTCAGAACCCGTCGGAGATCTACGGGTTTCGAAAGACGCCATCATTGAAACCGTAGCCGAGGCAGTGCTCAATGATTCAAAGGCGGTGTCAGTTGTAGATGCCAGTAATAGAGTTGTTGGGGTTTTGCATCCTTCTAAAGTGATCCACGTACTCTTTGGGGGCAGAGCCAAGCATTTGAACTAACGACGGACTCCAAGAGGATGCCCCTCCAACCAAACCGCTCTAAACTTTTCGAGTTTGCGTTACTTCCAGTTTTTTTTGCTGTGTCTTTTTGTCAGCCGGCCAGACACCAATCTTTTCTGGCAACTGCCGTCGTTGATCAGATTATCCGAACCTGGACCAACGAAAAAAGGTACTTGGGTTATCTTAGCAAGCATCAACTTTGTTAATAGACGCCAGTCACACCAAACAAGCTCCCTTGAATGTTAATGACTTATGCACCGAATAAAACACCAGCGTTACTGGCTTATTTAGCCAAACGCCGACAAAACGAACGCGACCCAAAGCGTTAGAACAATCCCTCGATTTCCCCATCTTCGTTAACGAAGATGTTGTTAGCTGCCGGCGTTCGCGGCAATCCGGGCATCGTCATGATCTCGCCGCAAATGGCCACTATAAATTCGGCCCCCGCAGACAAGCGCAACTCTCTAATGGGCACCACGTGACCACTCGGAGCGCCTAGCAGATTGGGATCTGTTGAGAAACTGTATTGCGTTTTGGCCATACAGATAGGGAAATGGCTGTATTTCTCCTCGAACTCGTCAAATTGGCCTCGAACCTTTTTATCCGCGATGATGTCATCAGCGCCGTAAATGTTGCGAGCCACGGTGCGAGCCTTTTCCCACAAGGGTAAGTGATCGGGGTAGAGTGGACGAAACTGTGAACTCCCCGAATCGGCAAGGTCGGCAACATGCTGGGCCAGTCCTTCGGTACCGGCACCGCCATCAGCCCAGTGATTGCATTCAAACACCTCTACACCAAACTCCCTGCAGTAGGCCCGTATCGCATCAATTTCTGCACCAGTGTCCGCGGTGAACTTATTGATTGCAACCACTGAGGGAACTCCAAATTGGCCAATATTACGAAGGTGGCGCCCCAGGTTCTCAAGGCCATCTACCAATGCGCCAACGTTCTCAGTATTAAGATCAGCCTTGGCGACTCCCCCATGCATCTTCAAGGCTCGGGCGGTTGCCACCAGTACGACCGCATCCGGCTTCAGGCCCGCTTTACGGCACTTGATATCAAAAAACTTTTCTGCGCCAAGGTCCGCACCGAATCCAGCCTCGGTCACCACATACTTTGCAAGCTTGAGCGCCGTCTTGGTCGCTCGAACTGAGTTGCATCCATGGGCGATGTTGGCAAACGGCCCTCCATGAATGATGGCTGGGTTGTTTTCCAATGTCTGGACCAGGTTCGGCATAAAAGCATCACGCAGCAGAGCGGTCATTGGCCCTTGTGCTTTGAGGTCACGGGCATGAACGGGCTGGCGGTCCCGGGTATATCCAACGATGATATTTCCCAACCGCCTTTGTAAATCAGACAAATCTTCGGCCAGGCAGAATATCGCCATAATCTCTGAAGCGACGGTAATGTCAAAGCCACCTTCACGGGGGAAGCCATTGGCAACGCCGCCCAACGCCACAGTAACCTGGCGAAGCGCCCGGTCATTCATGTCGACAACCCGTCGCCAGGTTACCCGTCGCTGATCAATACCAAGCTCGTTACTCCAGTAGATGTGATTCTCAATCAATGCGGACAACAAGTTGTGGGCTGCTCCGATCGCATGAAAATCTCCAGTAAAGTGCAGATTGATATCTTCCATGGGAACCACCTGCGCATAGCCGCCGCCAGCGGCACCGCCCTTCATGCCGAAACAAGGTCCCAGTGACGGCTCCCGCAAACAAATCAGTGTATCTTTTCCGATGCGATTCAACCCATCGCCTAAGCCCACGGTGGTTGTAGTTTTACCCTCGCCCGCTGGCGTTGGCGATATCGCCGTTACCAGTATCAGTTTGCCGTCACGTCGATCACTCAAAGATCCAATGAACTCTTCACTGATCTTAGCCTTGGTGAGGCCATAGTTAAGTAATGAATCAAGCGGAATGCCAAGCTTGTCACCGATCTCGCCAATCGGACGGGTTTTCGCCTCGCGGGCGATATCAATATCACTGGGAACGCTGGCCATGGGATTTCCTTTTAAAGGTTAAGTCAAAGATGGTTACTTAAACGCTCGGTATACGAGCTTTGCAATCGCCGAGCAGCGATCAATGTATTACGCATCAGAACAGCTACGGTGACCGGTCCAACACCGCCCGGTACGGGCGTAATCCAGCCTGCCACCTGGCGGCAAGCATGGTAGTCACAGTCACCAACAACCTGGGTATTGCCATCGGCATCTTCAATCTGGTTAATACCGATATCCACAACGACAGCGCCGGGCTTGAGCATTTCACCTTTCACCAGCCCGGGTTTTCCAACTGCAACAAATACTGCATCGGCCCGCCGGGTGTGGACTGCCACCTCGCGAGTCAGGTGATGGCACACAGTTACGGTTGCCCCTTCGGCCATCAATAAAAAGGCAATAGGTTTGCCGACAATCTCCGAGTGTCCGATAACGGTCGCCTCCAAACCCTCCAGCGATACTCCTGTCTGTCGAAGCAACTCCACTGCCGCCATCGCGGTACATGGGCCCAGTTCGAGATTTCGGTACACAATGTTACCAATAGAAGCAGGATGCATGCCCTCAACATCCTTCAACGGATGAATGGCCGATTGAAGCTGTTGGATCGGCAGCCCATCGGGAATCGGGCGCTGCAGGATGACCCCGGTCACCTGTGGGTCAGCATTCAAATTCAAAATGGCCGCATGCACTTCGCCTGCTGAGGCATCTGCTGAAAAGTGTTTCTGCTCAAACTCGATCCCAACCTTGTGAGCGCTTCGTTGCTGGTTGCGGATGTATAAATTCACCGCCGGGTCATCACCGATGCGGATAGATATCAGGCGTGGCTGCCAGCTTGCGGCTACCAAATCCTGAACTCCTGCGGCAACTTCTGTCAGTATAGCCGCCGCCACGGCCTTTCCATCGATATCACGATAATCAATTGTCATCGGTTGAGGTCGCTGTCTCTGCCAGAGGTTAAAGGTTAGAAGATTCGTATAGCAACATCACCGGCGTAACTGAACGAGATGCTGGACCAGTTCCTAACGAAAGCGGCGTAATAGCTCAGGCAGCTAAGGGAGGGCAAATAATATTTGCACGTCCTGAGAATGCTTCGCTCTACGCGCCACTTATCGATCAGCCTAAGCCAAATGACCAGAGTGTCAAAAAGGTGGCTCTTATTACATCATAGCCACTCACCCGTAATCAGGACATTATCAAGCCCGTGGCGCCGAATTGGCGCTGGCGCACAAACGTATTGGGCTACTAGAACTTAGCGTAAGCCTTTCTCAGATCGACCATCGGATGACGCGAGGACATCTGAAACTTGATCAGAAGTTCCCGGGCAATCATATCCCGATCCTGCTGGTTGTCCGGGAGCTCCATCTCAGAAGGCACAGTCACCCAACCGTTTATATTGCGGTCGAACACTGCCGGGCGACTTTCTTCGTAACCCATATGTATGTCTTCCAGCCAGTTGAGATCTTTCCATCCCATAATCTCGATATAGGATTTCAAAAACGGCGTCAACCTGTCGTAATCCGGAACCAGATTGACGTCGTAGCGATACCCGATGTGCTGCCCTATGGTCTGCTCGCGCTCGGAATCAAGGCCATCGCCCTTGATAAAATGATCAATATCCTTTTCGTATGCCATTACGCTCTCCTCAGAATCGGGTCATGTCGGGGCGACCGACGGTGTGCTGTGAGCCTGCCAGCGGCACCTGTGCCAGGGCCGAAGCCTCCATCGTGAGTGCGGCCAGGTCCTCGGGCTCCAATGAATGCACATTGGTCTTGCCGCAGGCTCGTGCCAGCATCTGACACTCAATAGTCAGTGTGTGCAGAAAGTTATACACCCGCTCGGCGGCATCATCGGGATTCAAGCGCTTGCGCAGCTCGGGATCCTGCGTCGCAACACCCACCGGGCAACGGCCGGTGTGGCAGTGGTAGCAATAACCTGCCTCTACACCCATTTCTTTTTCATAGTCCGCTTCAGGGATATCTTTGTTGCAGTTCAGCGCCATCATGGCTGAGTGTCCGATCGCGATTGCATCGGCGCCTAAAGCTAAAGCCTTTGCCACGTCCCCACCATTGCGAATCCCGCCAGCGTAGACCAGCGAGATATCGTCGGATTTTCCAACATCGTCAAGAGCCCGTCGAGCCTGGCGAATCGCAGCAATTCCTGGCACGCCAGTTTCTTCTGTCGCCAGATGTGGTCCTGCGCCGGTTCCCCCTTCCATGCCATCGATATAGATAGAGTCCGGATCAGTCTTAGCTGCCATTCGCACATCGTCGTAAACCCGGGCGGCGCCCAGCTTCAGCTGGATGGGAATCTCCCAGTTGGTGGCTTCTCGAATTTCCTGAATCTTTAGCGACAGATCGTCCGGACCCAGCCAGTCTGGATGACGGGCTGGCGAGCGTTGATCTATTCCGGCGGGGAGCGAGCGCATCTCTGCCACTTGATCAGTGACTTTTTGCCCCATCAGATGGCCGCCCAAACCGACTTTACAACCCTGGCCAATAAAAAATTCGCATCCATCGGCCAAACGAAGGTGGTGTGGATTAAACCCGTAGCGGGACTGGATGCACTGGTAGAACCATTTCTCGGAATAGCGCCGTTCATCAGGGATCATACCGCCCTCCCCCGAACAAGTCGCGGTACCGGCCATGGTGGCGCCGCGGGCCAGTGCAGTTTTTGCCTCGTAGGACAAAGCGCCAAAACTCATACCGGTAATGTAGATGGGAATATCCAATTCCAACGGCCGCTTGGCACGAGGCCCAATAACGGTCTTAGTCAGGCATTTTTCCCGGTAGCCCTCGATGACGAAACGGGTCAGAGTGCCAGGCAAAAAGGTCAAGTCATCCCAGCTGGGGATTTTCTTGAAAAGCGAGAATCCCCGCATCCGGTAACGACCAAGCTCCGCTTTGATGTGGATATCATCCATAACCTCAGGCGGAAACATGAAACTGTGACCGATGAGATCCTTATTTCTCCTGGCTGTCATAATCTTTCCTCGTGCTGCAATTTATAGAACCAATTTCTTCTCAGTCGGCTCAAGGTTGTCGTAGTTCCATAATTGTTTTCCCGAAACAATCTTGGTCATGTTTTCCACGCCGTTCGCCGCCTCCAGGCCGTACTGGCCCAGTTTGCGCGAAATCCAATGGCAATCGAGGTCTGTCATCTCACCTTCAACCGCGTCAACACCAAGATCAGCAATCTTTCCACCGACATAGATAGTGCCGTCATACATGGAATCTCCAAGGTTCTTGCCCGCGTCGCCCAGCACAACCATACGACCGCGCTGCATCATAAAACCGGAAAACGCCCCGGTACGGCCACCCACAATGATGGTTCCGCCTTTCTGGTCAATGCCCGTGCGGCTGCCGACATCTCCCTTACAGATCAGGTCGCCGCCGCGAATGGCAGCGCCAAATGTCGACCCGGCATTTTTCTCAATCACAATCTGGCCGGCCATCATATTCTCAGCACAGGACCAGCCCACCCGACCACTCACCGTCACATTGGGGCCATCAAGCAACCCGCAGCCAAAATACCCCAGGCTGCCTTCAAAGTGCAGATTCAGCCGGCTGAGGATGCCGACCCCCAAGGAATGCTTCGCCCCCGGGTTAATCACCGTGATCGTGCCGTAGCCTTCCGACATCAGACGACGAATCTCCTGATTGACCTGTCGCTGATCGAGCGGTGCGGCGTCAATTTCAGCGGTCTTTGAAAAGTCCACTTCAGACGCCCAGGGATAAACCAGGTTATGCGACTCTTCAGCGGAAAAGAATGTCTGCTGGGTACGCCCGGTTAACTCCTCTGTGTGCATCCCCAATTCATGGGATTCGTGGGTGCGGTCTAGCTCTGCCATACCATTACCTCTCCTTCGTAAGGATCATAAGTATCAATTTCGTGCGGAAAGACGCTGCGGATTGCGACCTCCTCCGAGGCCAAGGCAACGAAATCGTCGCTTTCGTAGAGCACCATTGGCTTGGCTGCCATCACGTCTTTTGCCATGCCCAGTTTGTCGGCAGTCGCGACAACATAAGTAAATACGCCGTCAAGTTCGTCCACCGAGCGATTCATGGCAACTTCAAGATCATCGCCGACATTCATGCGATCAGCGATGTAAACAGCGATCAACTCAGAGTCGCAATTGGACATAAAACGATGGCCGCGGCCCTCCAGTTGACGCCGGAAACCCCAGTAATTCGTTAACTGCCCGTTGTGAACCACCGCGATGTCATTAAACGGATACGCCCAATAGGGGTGCGCTGATCGAATATCAACATCAGACTCAGTTGCCATACGAGTGTGTCCAATCGCATGGGTGCCCTGGAATGTGTTCAGACCATACTGATCCGACACGGCAGTTGCATCACCGAGGTCTTTAACCAGCTCCAACGCATTACCTATGGACAGAATTTCTGCGCCCTCCACATCCTCAACATAATCCGCCAGCTTTTTCATGTCGCCGTCAAAGGAGATCAAATAACGGTAGGCATACTCGGTAGCATCGTCTTCACGCACCTTGCGCGCCCCCATCTCATCCAGGCGGCGGTCTACCTCGGCCCTGCGCTCCTTGACCTGATCGTGGATCTGGAAGCCGTGACGCATGTCTTCTTGCTCGGCAACCTTGAACCGCAAAATATATTCGCCCGCACGGGGCTCACCATATAGCGCAAAGCCCGTTGAATCCGGGCCACGATGCTTGAGAGACTGCAGCATGGCTGTGAGCTCACTGCCGACATCGCTACTCTTCCCTCGGTGTATTAACCCGGCTATTCCGCACATAGCGCCGTGTCCTCCATTGCTTGAATTAATGAAAAAGTAGATTCTCCCGCGGGCCGTGGGCGGCGCTTAACAGCCCGCTCCACCCAAGCGCCCCCCATCAGGGCAGACAATCCAGATAGGTCTCCATATCCCATTCGGTCGTGGTATGCATAAAGCGTTCCCATTCGTCGCGTTTGTAATGCTCGAATACCT
>CAJWEF010000100.1 GCA_913031305.1 uncultured Acidiferrobacteraceae bacterium | reverse complement strand
CTGCCCGAAGATAATCCAGACGCGAATACCCGCGTGGCGGTTCCGGTGCGGGTTTTGCAATGGCGGCGTGGAAAAAGCGGTCTATTTTTGTTTTGTTGAACGGCACTTGGGTTTGCTGGGCGCGCTCCAGGTGCTGGTAGTAGTTTCGCAGGTCTTTCAGCCATAGCCGGATGCGGCCGTAGGAGTTGCCGTCAAACGCATCCGGGTCGTACACCGGTGGCGGCGGTGGCCGGTTCTCCGCACTTTCACCTGTGGCCATGGTTGATTCGTATATGAGTACGTACAGGTGCGTGATGACGGCCGAGAAATGGTCCACCTGGGCACCCGCGTACTGTTCTTGTTCTGCCAGGTTGGCGAGCTCAAGCGCGGAAAGCGGCAGTTCTGCCAGCCGCTGGGCTTTGTCTGGTGTGATGCGAAAGTAGTTGCGCCCAGGAGTGCTCAGGCGGTTGCACAGGTTGAGAAGGCGCGGAATGAGATCGCACACCTTCCAGATGAGTGTGCGGATAGCATCTTCATCGGGCAGTCGGGGGCTTGCCAGCGCGGCGCTGATCTGCCCGTAGTCGCGCTCAAACTCGCCCAGCAGCCTGTCGGTTACTTCACCATAACGAAGGGTATCGCCCGAAAACGGCGCCTGGGGGCTGTCCGGCACTGCCGCCGGTTCGCTGAGGTTGTCGGCAACCGAGCGCAGCCGCTCAAGAAAAGCAGTCACTGCGCCATTGGGGTAACGCGCGCGGATGTGTTCCAGGTTGGTGATAACCACCAGCCGCCCTTCAACGCCCGCCTGGGTACGACAGCGTGAGAGTGCCGTGTTCATCAGCGCCAGCGCCTGGTTGTCATCTTCGAGAATACGGTAGGTGTAGGCCACTTGTGATGCCGTTAAGTCGAGCACAACACAGGTTTTCATGCGCCCCTGGAAGGTGTGCACCGTGGCGTACTCGATGGCCTCTGGCAGGGCCCGCAGTTTGCCAAGGTGTGCAAGGTAGCGGGCCTGGCCCCTGAAGGGCGTGAGTACGGCAACGTTCTCAGGATGGACGCTCTTTTTTTGCAGAACCTCGGCCAGCGTTGCCGCTGCGATTTCGCCGTGATCGGTATTAACCGGCGAGCGCCGGCTGCCGGTTACCTGCGGGTTGATCTTGCTGGTGTCGATGAAAGAAACAATGCCCCGTCCCGGAGTGCGGCACACAAGCCTGCCGCCGTAGCAGAAGTGGTTGAGGAGGTCGAAGAGGCGCCCGGGAATCTCGTACTGCTCGCGCAGCAGCACGCTGGTAGCGCTGTTGCGCTCCTGCCAGAAGAAGAGCCCGGACAGATTGTCAGTGCCCGCCTGGTGCTGGAAGATATTGCGCCGCAGCCACCGCTTTGCGGCCGGGGTAGCGGCCGACGCCACCGGCGGCAACTGCATCGGGTCACCCACAAAAATGATCCGCTGGCGGGCGAGTGCAGAAAGATGCAGCACCTGCGCCAGGTGGGCCATGCCGGCCTCGTCCACTATGACGTTATCGAAGGGTTCGCGGGCCTGTTCGCTGATGAGCGCGGCAAAAGTACGGGCGGTAAAGCAGGGGTTCTGGCGGGTATGTTCAGCCAGGCGCGAGACCGCGTAGTCAAGTGCCGTGCGGGTCTGGCAGCAGAGCAGCGTTGTCTCGCCGGCGCTAACGTACTCGCCCGCCAGGCGCGAGGTAACGAGCGTTTTGCCCGCACCCGGCGCCCCCAGCAGAAAAAGTACCCGGCCGGCTCTGCCTTTTGCCAGGGCGGCCGTCTGGCTTTCGGTGAGGGTGCTGTCATCAGCACCGGGCGCGATCGGTGTATCGGCGGGTTCGTTTAAGGCCACCCCGTCTTTGAAAAGGGCTGTGGTGAGGGCGGTGGCGGGCACATGCTCGAGCGCTTCGATGCGCTCTAGCAGCTGGTGGCAGAAGTGCCTGGCGCCACTGTGGTGGCGGCTGGCCGTTATCTCATCGAGCAGTGCTGTTTTCGCCTGGGCCCATTCGCCTCGCGCAGTCGGCTGCCGCCAGGGCCTGGCTCGCATCGGCAGTCCAAGGGCTTTGAGGGTTTTATAGGCCTGGCCCGACAGGCGATAGAACAGGCGCTTTTTCACCACTTAATGCCGAGCTTCTGCATGCGTTTTGACAGGGTCTGGTAATGGTTAAAGCCAAGCAGCGCTGCCGCCTTACTCCTGTTTTTGTCGGTCTGTTCTCCAGCGCGGGCGATGTAGTGGCGCGTTATCTCATCGAGCAAGTCCGTAAGATCGAAATTCTCATCGAGGCGTCTTTCAAGCACTTTGCCCGCATCCTCTGGAACCCGGGCGATGTTGAGCGCATCTTGAATCTCGGCCCGGCTGATCTCCAAAGACTCTGCGTGGACGATCGCCCGGGTGAGAATATTGGCAAGTTCGCGCACGTTGCCTGGGAACGCATAGCGTTTGAGCACGTTTCTGGCCCCGGCACTTAATGTCCAGGGGCCCTGGTCTTTTTTCTCCAGTTTGAGTTTGTCACTGAGGGCTTCCATCAGGTAATTGGTGATGAGCGAGATGTCATCACCGCGCTCACGCAGTGGCGGCAGACTGATCACGTCCTCTGCCAGGCGGTAGAAAAGATCCGCCCGGAAACGTCCCTTTGCTACCTCCTCGTTCAAGGGCCGGTTACTCGCACAGAGATAGCGAACGTGGAGTTTTACCGGGCGGGTACCACCGACCCGCGTGATCTCGCCGTCTTCGATGGCGCGCAGCAGTTTCACCTGCAGGTGCATGGGCAGTTCACTCACCTCATCGAGGAACAGCGTCGAATGGTCGGCCTGCTCGAAGCGCCCGCGGTTCTTCTTGGTGGCACCTTCAAGAGGATCTTCTATCTCGCTGCCGAATAGCTCCACCTCGAGCAGGTTTTCCGGGATGGCCCCGCAGTTCACGGTGTGAAGCGGCCTGGTGCGCCGCGAACTCTGGGCGTGGATGAACCTGGCAAAGAGTTCCTTGCCGGTGCCGGATTCACCCTCGATCAACACCCGGATGCTGCGCGGGGCTACTCGCAGCGCCCGCTCCACAGCACGGCGCATGGGCCGGCAGTCGTGAATGATGTTTTTAAATTCTGGAGTGTCGAGCCGAGGCCCCGTGCTGACTTCGCGCCGTGCCTGATCGGCGCGCTCGATCAAAACGTCGACCGAGAACTCAAAGGGTACGTTTATTTTGACAACACCGGCTTCTTTGGATGCCTCGATGAGTGTTGCCGGGTGCCTGGTATTGGAGAGGATAATCCAGACCGCGCTCATCACGTATGTACCGGGGCTGCACTGAAAAATCAGTTCACACTCGCTGGAGTTTTCTGCTTGGGTGCCGCGCACCAGTTGATCCGCCGCCTGGTAGACCTCGGCGAAATTTGTCGGTGAGGAAAGCGCAGCATTGCTGCAGCTGATCGAGGCAGGGGTTTTGTCAGCCAGCCACTTTTTGAGCTCGGCCGGTTTGCGCTCGAGGTAATTGTTCAGCAGGTGCACCTCATCGAGCGCACCCCAGGCCTTGTCCGCCAGTGTCCGCGCGATCGGCCCGGGCTCTTTGACCTTGCCGTCACGGGCGTTCCAGTCGGCACCGCCGACCCAGCTGAAAAGAAGCCGCCGCATCGTCATCTCTACATAACAAATAGTTTGTTGAATATAACAGTTATTGTATTAAACGCTTTAACTGATTGATTTTTAACGGGTGTAAATAAGAGTACATGATGTGCCCTCGAGCGATCACCGTGCGATGCTGGCTGGTGCCCGGTGGTGTGGGGGCGGATGAGGTGCCAGGCAGGCAGTTGTACTGCCCGGTACCACACCCACCCCGCGGACCGGGCAATACCGGCGCGGTCGGGCAGCCAGTGTGGGCCCACATCGTCCGCGCCTCAACCGCAACACAATGATCGGAGATCAAAATGATCAATTCAGGAGTGATCGGCATGCCGCTCCATTTCGGGCGCATGCCAACGTGGTTCACCGAGCACATGGGCGAGCTGAGTAAAGCCGTCGTGGAATCGGTGATCCAGAATTACGGTAAGTCGGAACTGCTCACCCGCATGAGCGATCCGAACTGGTTTCAAGCCCTCGGAGCTGTCGCGGGAATGCAGTACAACAGCTCAGGCGTCACAGCAGCAGTGCTCGGTTCACTGCGCCGGAAAATTAACCCCATCTCGAGTGAGCTCGGTGTACACATCCTCGGGGGCAAGGGTAAAGCTGCCTGGCGTGCGCCGACACAGATCGAGCGCGTGGCCGATAAACACGGCCTCAAGGGTGATGAGCTGGTGCGGTCGTGCCAACTCGCGAAACGCGTCGACAACAACGCCGTGCAGGACGGCTACTCGCTGTACCAGCAGCACGTCATCCTGACCGATGAGGGTGAGTGGGCCGGCATAACGCAGGGTATGGACACATCCAGCCGGCGTGCACGCCGCTACCACATGCACTCACCGTCAGTACGCTCGTTTGTCGATGACCCGCACACGGGTATCGTCGGTGAGCGCGGTGAGTCCATCCTCAACCTCGCAGACACACGCGCTGATGGTGCGCGTCAGCACATCGTACAGATGACTCAGGATGAACCGCGTGCAGTGCTCGATGCTGCACGTGAGATCACCCTGGGGAATTACCACGAGGTGCGCGAGCAGGATGTCGACCTCAAACGCCTCGGCGCAGTGCTGGCGATGGCGCACGGCAGCGAAATCGATAATTTCGAAGACCTGCTGCTGCTCAAGGGAGTCGGTCCACAGACCCTGAAGGCACTGGCACTGACGTCAGAGCTGATCCACGGCGATGCATCGAGGTTCGATGACCCAGCACGGTTCAGCTTCGCGGTCGGTGGCAAGGACGGTCGGCCACACCCGATCGACCGTGAGGCGCTGCAGGAGACGATCGGTCATCTGCAGGACTCAGTCGAGCAGTCAAAACTCGGTTACGACGAAAAATCCAAGGCACTCAAACGCCTGCACCGGGTAACACGTCGCATCGAGGACACACGCGCCCCTGAGGCGAACCTCGATGACCTGGCGAAGGCCGAGTGGCAGCGTGCCGAGCGTGACGGCGGCTACACCTTCATGGGCAAGGTGATCCCCGGTGTCACCAAGGCAGTCATGGGTCTGCAAAATTCACTGCTGTACCGCAAGCGCGATGACGAGTCGAGCTGACGAGCGCGGTTACGACCCTGTTGCACTGGCGGCGGCCACCGAAAAGGTGGTCGTCGCCGGCAACCGGCGCAAATACGCGAGCCTGGCACGACCGCTGCGGTTTTACGGTGGCACCTCGAGTGCTACCGAGGTCGGCTGCAACCTGCGCTGCAAGTTCTGCTTCAGCGACAGGCCAGTGCGCAAGCCCGGCACCACCGGAAAATTTTACACACCGCAGCAGGTGTTCGACGCACTCGATGCGAGTGCAAAAAAACACGGCCACAAACTCATCTCCGCCTCGGCGAGCGAGGGAACACTCGGTCGCCAGCACCTGTTCGAGTTGCTCGAGCTGGTCGATCAATCACCGTACGTGTTCGTGCTCGAAACCAACGCCATAACGCTCGGTGATGATGCTGAATTCGCACAGCAGCTCGCACGATTTAAGAATCTTCACGTGCGCGTGTCGATCAAGGGCACGAGTCCCGTGGAGTATCACCGCCTGACAGGGGCAAAGGCCTCGAGTTATGCGCTGCCGTTTCGCGCACTGGAACACCTGATTACAGCGGGCGTGTCATGTAATGCCTGCGTCACGGTGTCGTTTAGCACTAACGAAGGTATCGCGCGCGTCAGGGAACGCCTGGCTGCGATACGACCGGGGATTCTCACATCACTCGAGCTCGAACACATCACGCTGTTCCCCAAGGTCGCCAAACGACTGCGCGAGGAAGGCATCACGCCGCGGGCGGTACGACACCGCGGCCGCATCGTGCACCTGGAGCACATCCCCACGATTAAAGGAGTTATTCAATGAGCCGAAAATTCATCCCGCAGCCGATGGTCAAGGCACCAGTGCTGCCGGATGCGCAGCCGCGCACTGTGCAACAGCGCCACGCGCTGCTGCTCAACCCGTTTTACCCGAAGGACCCGATAGCGAGCTTCGGCAAGCATGTGCTGACCCCGACGTTGGCACTGACTAGCATCGCTGGTGCGACACCCAAGGGTTGGGAACTCAGCTACCACGATGAAAATCTGCTGCAGGGACCGCCGCCGTGCGATCCGCTGCCCGAGGTCGTCGGTATCAGCGTGCACCTGACTTTTGCCGAGCGTGCCTACCAGCTTGCGCGCTGGTATCGGGCGATGGGATCAATCGTGATCCTCGGCGGCCTGCATGTGGTGTCCTGCCCTGAGGAGGCAAAGCCGCACGCCGATGCCATCGCAATCGGCGATGGCGTTTTGCTGTGGCCCGAGATTCTGCACGACATCGAACGCGGCCAGCTGCAGTCTGAGTACCGCGCCGATTTCACCCGGCCCTACCGGGATGATCCGCCACCGCGGCGAGATCTGCTCCCCAGGGAGAGTTTCCTGACCACTACCTCGGTGATCGCAACGCGCGGCTGTCATAACCGCTGCGGTTTCTGTTACCTGTCAACTGATGGTTTGCGTATGCCATATCGCATGCGCGAGGTCCAGCAGGTAGTCGATGAAATCGCCGCTGATGGTCAGCCGTACTGCGTGTTTGTGGACAACAACCTCGGTTCACGAAAGGAGTATCTGCGCGAGTTGTGCCGTGCACTGAAGCCGCTTGGCATCATCTGGAGCGCGGCGGTCACCATCGACGTGACCGACGATGCCTCGCTGGTGCGCGAGATGGCACTCTCTGGCTGCACTGGTGTTTTTATCGGCTACGAGTCACTGGGTCTGGATAACCTGGTGCAGGCGCGCAAGAAAACGCCCGCCCCGGAGGATTACCTGCGCCGCACCCGGGTACTGCACGATAACGGCATCCAGGTAAACGGCAGTTTCGTGCTCGGTTTCGATCACGATGGGCCAGACATTTTTGAGCGCACCGTAAACTGGGTTGAGGAGGCGAAGCTTGAATGCGCCACCTTCCACATCATGACACCCTACCCTGGCACACCGCTGTTCCGCCAGTTGGCAGCAGAAGGGCGGTTGCTGCACCAGGACTGGAACCGTTACGACACTGCCCACTGCGTGTATCAACCGAAAAACATGACGCCCGAGCAACTCGAGGCGGGCTACCAGTGGTGTTACAAGACGCTGTTCTCACACGGTTCGATCTGGCGACGACGCCCGGAGGACTGGAGCGCAGTGCCGTCGTACCTCGCCGCGTCGTACCTCTACAAGCGATCCAACCCGCTGTGGTATGCACTGATTCGAATGGGTTGGGTGGCGCGGTTGTGGAACCCGCTGGTGAACCTCAACCGCCAGCGGCATCTGCAGTTTCGCAAACGCTTGGAGGCACAGCCGCCTGCAGATGTGTGTCGTGCCGAGAGTGTGGTGCCTGCAGGTGTATGAATGTTAAACGGCGAGTCTTATGTCTGAATATTAGGCTACCAATTCGTCTTGGCTAGGTGCTGTCTCTAGGTCCAGAAATCCCTTTGACACTGATCCCTCAGGTTCTTCATTCAGTCTCCGCCAGCCCGCAGACTCACGACCGAGATCTCAGGCGGCACCCGGAACCGCACCGGCAGAATACTTGTGCCAAGGCCGGGGCTGACAAAAAGGTGGTGGCCCTTCTCGATAATATGGCCGGATACGAACCGCTGGCCGTACTGCGACATCGTGACTGGCGGCCCGATCAGCGGCAGATTGACCTGCCCGCCATGGGTATGCCCGGCGAAGGTGATGGCGACTCTTTGCGGTATATCAACGAACACATCCGGGTTATGGGTGAGTGCAATGATTGCGGCTTTGTCCGGGATGCCAGCAAGGGCTTTACCTATATCGTGAAAACCCTCCCAGTAATCGCTAATTCCGGCAAGAAAAAAATGACAACCCCCACGGACGATCTCGACCGATGCATCCTCCAGTACGGTAATACCGGCGTGTTCAAGGGAGTGACGTATCCGGCGCCCGCCTACCCACCAGTCGTGGTTGCCCAATACCGCGAATACGCCCATCTTGGCCTTTAATCCGGCAAGACCCGGTGCCACCGTCTCCGGGGCAACGGCTGTGCCGAAAAGAACCTTGTGAGTTACGTAATCGCCTGCCAGAAGAACAAGATCGGGCTGTATGGCGTTTACCATATCGACGACTTCGGGGAGCCTGGCAAGGCCATAGTAGGGGGCACCGATGTGCAAATCGGCAACGACGGCGACCGTCAGGTTATCGCAGGCCTTGGGCCAGTTCTCCAGGGCGATTTGATAGTTTTTCTTTGTAAGACCGGACGGCTCGATCCAGAAACCCCACAGCAGCAATGCCAGCAGAACGCCCCCAAGAACATATGGAATGACTCTTCTGAACATCGAATAGATTTTACTGATGCTAAGCGCTTAGGCGTTGTGTTTTTGAAGACCACGCACGGAGAATCGTTTGACGGCGCGCCAATAGGAAACTAACTGTGGGTCATAACAATGCTCTTCTACTTCGCCAGTATCTTACCTGTAGCCACAAGAGAATAAAAAAGAACACGGTTGGAACAGAAAACATACCGATGAAAAGGACTTCTATTTCTTCTCCCACAATAAATTGGAAAGTTGCAAGAAAGAGCATGAAGAAAAAACCCGCGCCGAGTAGGAACAACATCAGGTACAGCAGATACCAACCGAGTGCTTTTTTCAGGATAATCAGAACACCGCTAGCACATACTAGCGCGGCGAGAGAAAACTCAATCAAGCGACTCCTTTCTGCTTCATCGACAGACATACCATTCATATCAATGTTTACGTGGAAAGATACCGCGGCACCATAGGCGTAAAGAATCCCAATCAGAATCGTGAGAACTCCAGTTATCCAACCCCAGATGTAGGATTTAGTTGGCACCAGCAACACTAGTCATTGGTTACTCAGCAAGAAGATGAAGGTGAGGGGCTTCACAGCCCTATCCTACTCCCGCCTTTGCCTCCCAGGACATGGCTATTTCATGGCATTTGCCCAGCAAGCCTTTACTTATTAAACGTATTAGTTAGACTTCCCATAGCGCCGATTTGACTGCTTGCGGGCGCTATATAAATACCGCTAAAAGGGGTGATAG
>CAJWEF010000099.1 GCA_913031305.1 uncultured Acidiferrobacteraceae bacterium | reverse complement strand
CGCCGGGATCAATCATGGCGCTAACCTGGGTGACGACGTGATTTATTCAGGAACTGTTGCGGCGGCGATGGAAGGGCGCTTTTTGGGATTGCCGGCGATTGCCGTGTCGTTGGTCGGCTCCCATCCGACCAATTTCAATACGGCGGGGCAGGTCACGCTACAGCTTCTGGAGCGGCTTGCAAGGCACCCACTTCCAACTGACACTATCATCAACGTGAATGTACCGGATCGGTCGATAGAAGAGATTCGTGGGATTCAGGCAACCAGGCTGGGATACCGCCATAAGTCGGAACCAGTGATACGCGCCAAAGATCCTTATGGTTCGGAAATATATTGGGTCGGCCCTGCTGGTTCGGAACAGGATGCCGGGCCGGGAACTGATTTCTTTGCAGTTCGTGAGGGTTTCGTCTCGGTAACCCCACTTCATGTCGATCTGACCCGTCACGAGCATGTCAATCAGGTTCAGTCATGGTTACAGGCTCCGTGATCGTGGGTTACAAATCAGCAACGTTAACTGATGGCTTTACCTCCGAACGTACCCGTAAAAGACTAGTGTCTGGGCTACGAAGCAAGGGTATCACTGACGAAAAGGTGCTTCTAGCGATGGGCAGCGTTCAGCGGGATCTTTTTATAGAGGATGCGCTTAAGAGTCGCGCCTACGAGGATACCGCCCTGCCGATCGGGTACCGGCAAACTATTTCCCAGCCCTTTATAGTGGCACTTATGAGTCAGATATTGCGATCGAATCGCGATAACTTGGGTCGAGTTTTGGAGGTTGGTAGCGGGTCGGGCTATCAGGCGGCTGTGCTATCGGAATTTGCCGACCAAGTCTATACCATCGAACGTATTCAACAGTTGTTGGATGCGGCAAAGTTACGCTTGGCGGCACTTGGAATTAACAACGTTAGTTTTCGTCATGGAGATGGTGCTTCGGGCTGGCCAATTAATGCGCCATTTGACGGAATAATTCTCACGGCGGCGCCGGCAGTGGTGCCAACCATTCTCTTTGATCAACTGGCCGAAGGAGGGATATTGGTTGCGCCAGAAGGTGAGGAGCAACACCAGACCTTGGTCTACTGGAAAAAAACACACGGAACCGTCCGACGATTTGAGTCGGTTCCTGTGGTTTTTGTTCCAATGGTGTCTGGAATTATTTCGTGAAGATCTTTACACCTTTGTACAGCGCCGCGCTTCGGTGGGCAACTCACCGCCACGCCTCAAGGTATCTATCGGCCTTGTCTTTCGCTGAATCGTCTTTTTTCCCTATTCCGCCCGATGTCATGTTGGCGCCTATGGTTCTGGCCCGTCGCGATCGGGCGTGGTTTCTGGCTGGTTTGACAACAGTAGCGTCGGTTGCTGGCGGCTTATTCGGCTATCTCATTGGAAAATTTCTATTCGGTACTGTGGCAGAGCCAATCATCGAGTTTTATGACGCCAGGTTGGCATTCGAGCGGGCACGCACATGGTTTGAGATTTACGGGGTATGGGTTGTGTTTGTTGCCGGCTTCACCCCGATTCCCTACAAGATCTTCACTATTAGTGCCGGCCTAATTGGCATGAGCCTGGTACCTTTTTTGCTTGCATCGTTGGTAGGGCGTGGAGCGCGGTTCTTTTTGGTCGCGGGTTTGATTCTTTTGGGAGGGGAGGCGCTCGAAACGCGACTACGCCGCCATGTCGATGTCGTCGGCTGGGTCACGGTAGTTGTATTGATTTCGGGTCTTCTCTGGCTCAGTGGTTAATACCGATTTTCGTTTGATTAATGCCTTCGCCTTAATTTTAGGCCTGGCATGGATCGTGGCGGGGTGCACCGGCAGCCCGGTGGTTCCAGTCAGTGATCTAACCAACGCCCGAACCAAGCATGCCGCACGTATCGTTCGAGCTGGAGACTCCCTTTACACTATCGCCTGGACGGCCGGCCTAGATTATCGTGATGTGGCTCGGTGGAACAAACTGCAAACCCCGTATGCCCTTCAGGTAGGTCAGAAAATCTATCTTGGAGGGGAAATGCCTGGCACAGAAATTTCGACCTCCCAAGTGGTTAGCGGTTTACAAGCTGAAAGACCCGCTTCGGCTAGCAACCCGCCCGCAGTGGTTCGAGCTACGTCGAGCGAATCCTCAGCCGGTCAGACTGCCCCGCCCACCAGCGCAGAAGGCTGGGTGTGGCCAGCAGGCGGCAACCTGATCACCCGTTTTAATGGTGCGGCGGGGGAGAATGGTATTGATATCGCAGGTGTTGATGGAAGCCCAATACGTGCGGCTGCCAACGGCAAGGTCGTTTATGCGGGAACGGGACTCAGGGGTTATGGTTTATTGCTAATCATCAAACACGATGAGACCTTTCTTAGCGCGTATGCCCATAATCGCGCGGTGACCGTTAACGAGGGGGACGAGATTTACAGCGGCCAGGTTATTGCGGAAATGGGTCAATCCGGCGCCAGTTCCGTTAGACTCCATTTTGAAATTCGTCGCAACGGGCAACCGATTGACCCGTTAACGATCTTGCCTGGCCGTTAGAGGCAAAGGGCGCAATACGCTACAACGGTAAAATAATTGCGCCGAGGACCGACCGCTGGTCGATAGCGAGCAGATTGTAGCTCGTACAAGCTGAGCGAGAGTTCATAAACTCGACTCCACGACCCTCGGTTGCGAGAACTTCAAGTAGTTCAGGTCCGGGAAACTGCTGTGTGGATCCGGTACCAATTATCAAGACTTCCCAGGAAAGGTCAAAAAGCGCTAGGAGTTGTTCGGTTGAAAATAACCCGAAACTTGCCACCGGCCAGGCTTGCGGTGCAAAGCTGGGTGAGAGCAAAAAACTTGTGCTGCACAACGTTGACCCGATCGAAACCGAAACAGCGTCATACCCTTGGATGACCCTGATATTCGCGCTGCTCTCAACTTGCAAGTCCATGGGTCAACGATCCTTTACGATTTGCCAAGCCTTCAACGGCAGGGCACCTGCAACCGAGTGGCTCCCAACAGAATCACCTGAAAGAAGTTTGGGATACAATCCGACGCTCGAGAGCACTCTTGTGCATTCGAATATCTTGGCTTTTCTTTGGATTGAGATCATATGAAACCAGTCAGTGTTGGCGTTATCGGCCTGGGTACAGTAGGCGCCGGAACGGTAGATGTGCTTCGGCGCAATGGTGAAGAGATCTCGCGTCGAGCAGGCCGGGAAATCAAAGTTACCCGGGCAGCCGTTCGCGATCTGGCGCGTTCGCGTGACTGTAACACCGCAGGTATTTCGCTTACAGCCAATCCGCATGAAATAGTTGAAGACCCCGGAATTGACGTCGTTATAGAGCTCATTGGAGGGTGTGATGTTGCCTTTGACCTGATCAGCGCTGCTCTTAATCATGGGAAGCACGTTGTCACCGCTAACAAAGCGTTAATTGCAACACGGGGAAATGAGATCTTTCACCAAGCCTCTTCAGCAGGGCTGGTGGTCGCCTTCGAAGCGGCCGTCGCCGGAGGCATTCCCGTGATTAAGGTCCTCAGAGAAGGGCTGGCGGGCAATCGGGTAGAGAGGCTAGTTGGGATACTCAATGGCACCTGCAATTTCATTCTCAGCGGAATGCAAGACGACCGTTCTGACTACGCGGAGGTCCTATTGAAAGCCCAGGCCAACGGCTACGCCGAGGCAGATCCCAGTGTTGATGTGGAGGGGGTTGATGCCGCGCACAAGCTTACTATTCTTGCGTCCATTGCCTATGGCGTGCATCTTGATTTTAAGTCGGTACACGTTGAGGGTATCAGTGACATCACGCAAGACGACATTATCTATGCCCGCGAACTTGGTTATCGAATCAAACACCTCGGCATCGCACGGCGCTTGCCCAATGGATTGGATCTTCGAGTGCACCCCTGCCTGGTGGGAGACGATCACCTACTGTCAAACGTCTCCGGCGTAATGAACGCTATCGTCGTGAATGGAGATGCCGTGGGAGAGACCCTTTTCTATGGGGCCGGGGCAGGGGCCCAACCTACAGCGTCCGCGGTAATCGCAGATTTGGTTGATGTTGTCAGGACGCTAACCTCTGACCCAGGTAATCGGGTGCCCCATCTGGCATTTCAACCCGCGGCACTTGCCGCGCCTGGAATCGTTCCCTTATCCGAGATCGTTTGCGCGCATTACCTTAGATTAACGGCCCACGATCGCCCGGGAGTGCTAGCTGACATTACCCGTATTCTCGGGGATTATCAGGTAAGTATTGAGGCGATACGACAGCAGGGGAGTGCCGATGCGCTTGGTAATGTGCCAGTTGTGATCGTGACCCACAGAGCGCTCGAGGCGAACGTTGCAATGGCCGTCTCGGACATTGAAGCCCTTTCAACGAATGCAAGGGCGGCAACAAGGATTCGCTTGGAAACTCTGGAGATCTCCGTCGATGAGTGATAGTGGCACAGGGTTGATTTCGCGCTACCAGGCGAGGCTTGCATTGCCGACTTCTGTCAAACCTATTAGCTTGCAAGAGGGGTCTACACCCCTGGTGTGTTTGAAATCCCTGTGTGATCCAGAGCGGGGAATTGTCGTTTACGGCAAAGTGGAAGGAGCGAATCCCACAGGCTCATTTAAGGATCGGGGGATGACGGTCGCGATTACCATGGCCGCCCATGAGGGAAGTGAAGCGGTCATCTGCGCATCCACCGGTAATACGTCCGCAGCGGCTGCTGCCTACGCTGCCAGGGCTGGCATGAAGGCATTCGTTGTGATTCCAGATGGGAAGATAGCGCTTGGCAAGTTGGCCCAGGCCATGATGCACGGGGCTCGGGTCATTCAGATCGCCGGGAACTTCGATGAAGGAATGCAGATCGTTAAAGCGATGCCCGACGAGGCGCCAGTGACATTAGTCAATTCGGTCAATCCCTACCGCCTGCAAGGGCAAAAAACTGCAGCTTTTGAGATCGTCGACAGTTTGGGCAGAGCACCCGATTACCACTTTCTTCCGGTGGGTAATGCGGGCAACATCAGCGCCTACTGGTTAGGATATTCCGAGTATCGTCAGAGCGGCGACCTCGATAAACTGCCCATCATGGTTGGCTGCCAAGCAACAGGGGCTGCGCCATTTGTACGTGGCCAGATTGTTACTCACCCCGAGACTGTTGCGACTGCGATTCGTATCGGCAATCCACAATCCTGGGATCTTGCGCAGGCCGCGCGAAGTGAGTCGGGGGGCTGGTTTGTAGCACACGAAGATCAGTTAATTCTCGATGCTCAGCAGTATTTGGCACAACGTGAGGGCATTTTCTGCGAGCCGGCTTCCGCGGTTTCTGTTGCCGGTTTAATCTCGGCTTTGGGCGAGTCTGCAATTCCGGACCAATCCGTGGTCGTATGCACCTTAACTGGTCACGGGCTTAAAGATCCAGATACGGCCATTAGTCAAAGCCCGGAACCCCTGCGGGTCGCACCAACGCTAGGTGCAGTGCGGGATGCTATCCTTCGCTGAGGAGGCCAGTTTTTCGGTTAATGGTGTAGCACGGCTCGCAGGGAGACTTTGATGCTCCGGGGCAATGTTCTGGTTTTTGATATCGAGACCGTCCCCGATGTTAAGGCCGGTAGGCAGTTATTTAACCTTAAGGACCTTAGTGACGAGGACGTTGCCCTGGCCATGCGGGCACTGCGTGCACAAAAAACCGGAAAGACAGACTTTCTGTCTCATTTCCAACACCAAATAGTCGCAATATCAGCCGTATTGCTTAGCAACGACAGCCTTAAGGTTTGGTCGTTAGGTAATCCCGCTTCAGGGGAAAAAGAATTATTGGAGCGGTTTTTCGATGGAATAGAGAAATTTTCTCCCGTTCTTGTGAGTTGGAACGGCAACGGCTTCGATCTCCCGGTTATCCATTACCGTGCTTTGAAACACGGTGTTGCATCGGCGCGTTACTGGGACAACGGCGATATTGATCGAGAATTTCGTTGGAATAACTACCTCAGTCGATTCCATGCCCGGCATCTTGATCTGATGGACGTCTTATCGGGGTATCAGCCAAGGGCTTTTGTTCCGCTCGATGAGTTGGCGGTGATGCTTGGTTTCCCTGGGAAGATGGGGATGAGTGGCGCTCACGTCTGGGAAAGCTTCTGCTCCGGGCAAATCGATGCAATCCGGGACTACTGCGAAACTGACGTCTTGAACACCTACCTTGTGTATCTGCGGTTTCAGCAGATTCGGGGCGTTCTGACTGCAGGCGAGTTAGAGCACGAGCAAAACCGCCTGCGGGATTTTCTTGCGGACAGTGGCAGGCCCCACCTAGCTGAGTTTCTTGCGCGCTGGCGGGTCTTGGACAGTGCACCCTAATCAGGCCGCCCCTTTCCCGGCGGTGGTCGACTCTTTAAGTCATGACGGCCGAGGGGTCGCCCGGGTTGAGGGAAAAGTGTGGTTTGTAGAGGGAGCACTTCCGGGTGAGACAGTCATTGTTCGGCCTACCAAAACTAGACGTTCTTTTTCGTTAGGGCTGGTAGATAAAACTATCGTTCAATCAAAGAATCGAACACCGGCGCCATGTCAGTATTTTGGGACCTGCGGCGGCTGTACCTTACAACACCTTGAGCACAGCGCCCAATTAACCTTTAAACGCCAGACTCTCCTTGATGCACTGGGCAAGGTTGGCGTTGGTCCAGTGGCGGTAACAAATCCTACTAGTGCTACGCCATGGGGGTATCGGCGGAAGGCCCGGCTCGCCGTCCGTTTTGTACCCAAAAAGGGCGGAATTCTGGTCGGCTTTCGTGAACGAAATAATAAGTATGTCACACCACTGGCGGAGTGCCTGGTGATCGATCCTTCAGTTAACCGGGTTCTCGCGACGCTACCAAGCCTTCTACAGGGGATGAGCGCGCCTGATCGAGTCCCTCAGATCGAAGTGGCCGTGGGGGATAACGCAACCGCACTGGTCTTTCAGCATCTCGAACCCTTAACGACTGGAGACACTTATCGTCTGGAACAGTTTGCTCGTGAAAAGAACCTACTGGTCTACAGCCAAAGTGGGGGTTCAGGTTCAGTTGAAGCGATATTTCCAAGTCAACCGGCACTTCTAAATTACGCTCTGCCTGAGTTCTCAGTCTCGATTGGGTTTTCGCCGACCGATTTCATTCAAGTTAATCGGCTGGCTAACCAAGCGCTGGTTGGGATGGTTATTGACTGGCTGGACATTGGAGCGACGGATTCGGTACTAGATTTATTTTGTGGACTGGGTAACTTTTCGCTACCGGCAGCCCGTGGGGCAAAGAGGGTTCTCGGAGTAGAGAAAAGCCCAAGCTTGATCTCGCGAGCTCGTGACAACGCCCACCGAAATGGGATCTCTAACACCGCCTTTGAGTGTCGTGACCTTTGTAGCAAAGATTTGGGGAAATGGGATTCAGGACAATTCTCAAAGGTCATCATTGACCCTCCCAGGAGCGGGGCCATAGAGGTACTGAACTTTGTCAACGAACGGGTTAAGCCCCGCTTCCTCGCTTATGTATCCTGTGATCCAGCAACGCTTGCGCGCGATGCAGCAACTCTCACCAAATCTGGAGCATACCGGCTAGTGAAACTGGGACTGGCGGATATGTTTCCACACACCGCTCACGTAGAATCCGTAGCCCTGTTTCACCGGAGTGAAGATACCGCTCCGGGTGAAACATAGCGATCACACGTTTCAGTCAGCCTTCGGTGCCGGTTTTGCTCGACTCCGCCGCAGCAGGGGCTGGTGATGAGTTAGTACTGCTCTTGGATGCCTGATCCTGTTGTTGGTTGCCAGAATGAGGACGTGAGCTTTGCCCTCCAGAACGACCTCTACCACCGCGCGATCGGCGCTGGCCGGATTTTTGACCTGAGGTCGAACTCGAGGAGTTATCCGCACTGCTTTTGCGGTTGCGGCCCGCATTACCCTGTCCCTGTGCTTTGCGGTTGCGGCCTCCTTCCGAGTCTTCTTTTCGCTCCTGGCGTTGCCCATCTCTACGCCCGCCAGAACGCCGACCACGAGAGCGACTTTGGCCTGATCTACCCCCTCGTTGGGACGGCCTTTCCGGTTTTTTCTCAGGTTCTGGGGTCTCAACGCCCTTTGTAAGTCGGTTCCAGATCCGTTTTAATAAACCTAAACCACCCGGCTTTGAGCTATCTTGAGTGCTACTGGGCACTGGCGGCGGAGGAGTATCTATCTGATCGAGATTTACTGCCGGTCGAGTTTTTCGGTGCGTCAGCGAGTATTCCAACTCGTTTTCACTAGCGGGTGTAATTCGAATTTTATGGCTCTCAAGTGTGTTGCCGGTCGCATCGATATCCTCGCTACGCAATCGCTGAATATTAAACTGGGAGCCCTGCAAATCGGGCGAGGGAATAAGGACGATACGTGTACCTAAGCGTGACTCAACCTGGTTGACCTCGTGACGTTTTTCGTTGAGCAAGAAGGTGGCAATATCAACCGGTAATTCGGCAAGAACGGCCTCGGTATTTTCTTTGAGCGCCTCCTCCTCAAGAATTCTCAAGAAACTCAGCGCGGAAGAAGTGACATGGCGCACTTGCCCAGTGCCATCGCACAGCGGGCAAACACCATAATTTGACTCGCTAATTGATGAGCGCAAGCGTTGGCGAGACATCTCAAGCAGGCCGAATCGAGAAATATGCCCAATTTGAATGCGAGCCCGATCGTTGTGCACAGCCTCTTCAAGCCGCGTCTCGACTGTTTTTTTGTTTCGAGCGGAGGTCATGTCAATCAGATCAATCACCAAGAGTCCGCCTAGATCGCGAATTCGCATTTGCCGGGCCAGTTCATCGACTGCCTCAAGATTGGTTTGAAGCGCTGTCTCTTCGATATCAGATCCTTTGGTCGCACGAGCCGAGTTCACGTCTATCGAGATGAGTGCTTCGGTGTGATCAATGACAAGCGCCCCGCCGGAAGGCAGTTTGACTGTACGAGCGTAAGCATTTTCAATTTGATGTTCGATTTGAAACCGGGAAAACAATGGCACTGAGTCCTCATACAGCTTAAGTTTGGAGACATTTTGCGGCATGACCTGTTCCATGAACCGCGATGCTCTATCAAAAACCGAGGACTCATCAACCAAAATCTCCTGAATATCGGTCCGCAGGTGATCCCTGATAGTTCGAACGATCAAATTGCTCTCTTGGTACACTAAAAAAGGCGGGGATTTGCTCGAAGTCGCTTCCTCGATGACACCCC
>CAJWEF010000098.1 GCA_913031305.1 uncultured Acidiferrobacteraceae bacterium | reverse complement strand
AGTCCTGGTACCCGCTACGGCATACCCATTGTGCAATTTCCTTCGTTGTCTTGGCACCCATAATGATCTCTCCTGTATTTTCCCGAGGTGGTTACGGCACAGAGTATAGGAAGAATAAACACCCTTTCCGCCCAGGTCCGCCAGCCGATGACTGCTGTCAAATCATCCAGCAACTGTGTAATACGACCCGGAATCCGACTGGTTTGAAGCCAGGGTTGCTGAAGCCCCGCCCTTCTTGCAAGCGATTTCACCATCGGGCACACAGGGCTCCTACTGCAGTGGTCGGAGCGCAGCATGGTGATTTGAGCGATTGCTGCCCGGACTCGTCGGTCAGGCAGTCCCTGCACCAGCCCAGGCGGTGGCACTCGGCTTTGGACTAATGCCCCGGGCACGCCGACTGACTGCCTTGGCCATGAACAAGTCCGCTCGCCCCTTAAGCCAAAATCCAAGCCAGGAGCTTATTCCCGATATCGGTTCACTTCTTCGCCACGGAAACGTGCGACCCGATTCATCGGTGGCAGTGGCTCGTCATAAAAGAACTCGGGAAGGTCGTCATCTGCATCGCAAAACCCTGCGGCCCGATTAAATTCGTGCTCAAGGCGCAGCGTTTCATTTGCGAGTTCGTCATAAAACGAGGTTGGCAGATCCGTACCCAGAGCGTCATTGATCGCGTTAACAATAAAGTCTGCGTGAGTGTGAGTCACCGAGCGGCCAAAGATGCAAAGCCCTAATGCATCCGATGCAGCCATCACCCGTTGCACATCAAAACTGGCCGCCACAATCTGCTCTGCATTCATCTCACGGCAATCGAGTTTCGGAAGGTTGCCCGCGGTATGATCAGCACCCTGCGCCGACATCATCATGGTGATACCAGTACCCTCTACGACGCGCGGGTCATACGCGCTGATCGCCTGTTGTTTAATGACCGGAACTCGAGCCACCCCGTAGTGGGCCCCAACCCGAGCGGTCCCTTGCGCCCAGAGCTTGCCGTTTTCTGATCCGGCTCGGATTTCTTCAAGCGCGCGAAGTATAAAATCAACGTCTCCAAATTGACCCTGACCGGCCTCCATCAGTACGGCGATCATGGCGCCCGCTTCAATAGTGTCGACCCCCAGATCGTTGGCGACGAAATTCACTCTGGCCAATTCATCGGGATCAGTTAACCCACAGTTCGACCCCATTAAACCAATGGTTTCGTATTCGAGCGGCGAGGCAATCTCTTTGCCATCGGTATCGACATAGACGTTACTGCATTCGATGGTGCACCCGGGCATGCACGTATGCGCAGTTTCCCCGCCACGTTCGGTGTTTTGTTGGCGGATAAATTCGCCCCCTAAACGGAAAACTTCCTGATCCGTATCAATAAGGCGTCCTGAGGAGAAGTTGCGGGTCGGTAGACCTCCAAGGTAATTCTGGGTGTCGGCCATCAGGGCGGTGCCGTAGAGCTTCATGTTCTGCGCAATCTCATCATCCTCAAGCAATGCGTTGTACTTCTTGACCGCTCCAATTACCTTCTTTCGATCGTGTAGATCAGGCATACGGTTAAGGTCAACGACAATTGCCTTTACCTTTTTGACACCCATCACCGCGCCAACACCGCCCCGGGCGGCAAGACGAGAAGGTCGAAGATCGGTATCGCTGAAGGAGATTCCGGATAAGAGTCCCTGATACTCCCCTACCGGACCACAAAGCCCCAGACTGACCTTTTTCCCGAACTTCTCGTGAAGTTTCGCGGCGCAGGCAAAATTGGATAGCCCCAGATAATCGTCTGCCGGACTAAAGTTGACGGAACCATCCAGCGCGATATGTATGACTGACCATTCACTGCAACCACCATTGAGTGTAAATCCTGCAATACTTAATTGCCCCAAAGCAAAGCCAAAGGTGCCTCCAGAATTCGCCTCCTTGATTCCACCCGTCAGCGGGCTGCGACAACCCACGCTCAACCGGTTTGCGTTGGAGAAATTCGTACCGGCAAAAGGACCAGCCGAGAAAATAAGGGGATTGGCAGTGGACAACGGATCAACTGTGGCAGCGCCGCATTCGACCAGGGTACGGGCAATGAAATACCGCCCGGCCCGTGCGACCTGATCTCCGCTAAGGGTTTCGCGGCGCACGCTCTTCGCTGCAAGATCAAAATGCAGGTAGTCTCTCATATGTTCTCCTTGGCAGAAAAGTTCAGTAAAGGGTCGATTCAGCGCCGGATCAATCGCC
Organism: uncultured Acidiferrobacteraceae bacterium; assembly: GCA_913031305.1. GTDB lineage: Bacteria > Pseudomonadota > Gammaproteobacteria > Arenicellales > UBA868 > UBA868. The sequence goes on along the minus strand of CAJWEF010000098.1, from coordinate 6,994 downwards.
AGACCAGCGGCAAAGTAATAACCGCGAGGATAATCTTAAAAATCTCGGCTGCGATAAACGGTGTCAATCCCAAAGTGAGTGCTTTTGTAGTGCCCACTACGGTAGCCAGCCAAGCCACGCCAAAAAGGAAGATCAATGCGTCGCCGATAAGCATTGCCGCAAGCGTGGTTAAGACAGCGCGATCCCAGCCGCGGTTTGCAAGATAGCCCATCACCGCCATCGCCACCAGAAAGCCGATGAGGTAGCCGCCCGTTGGGCCCATGAGGTAAGCCAGGCCAGCCCCTTTGGCAAAAACGGGCAGCCCGAGCGCGCCTTCCAGTAAATAAAGTGCGCCAGTAACTGAGGCTAAACGGAATCCGAAGGTCATACCCAGTACCAGGACCACGAAGGTCTGCATGGTCATCGGTACCGGCCAGAAAGGCACCTGCACCTTTGCCGAGATTGCCAGCAAAGCCGAGCCGGCGATCACAAGCAGAGTTTTGGCAATAAGTGAATCCCGGGTGCCGGGCCAGAGCTCAAAAGCTAACGTTGAATGCATGTTTATTCCTTAAGAAAAAAAAGGGGTTGAGCACACGATCACAAAAATGACGCTGAAATTCTCCAGAGAATCGCGAAAGAAAGACTGTTCGTCCGGTGGTATTGTCGTTTTCGGGAACCTGCCTGTCAAAGTGCTTAATTCGCTTAACTTACTGACGTTAGCAATCCCTTATGGAATTCATCTTTTGCCACAGACTTTGTCGACGCGTTTGCGACGTCTAACCCAGCGCACCAGTAGACGATCCTCAAGAGCCCGGTTCCAGAGAACTGAGATATTGCGCTACAAAGTCATGCTCGGCTTCACGCACAAAAGCGTGAATCAATCGCTGAGTGACCGGCCCGGGGACCTGTGAGGCTCCCAAAGTCGCGCCATCGTACGTGCGAACCGGACAAATACAAAAACTGGTAGAGGTGATAAACGCTTCGTCTGACTCGGTGGCGTCCAATGCTGTGAGATCGGTCTCCCGCACTTCGAAACCTTCGGCCAAAGCGAGTTCAATAACCACCTGCCGACTGACGCCGGCCAACACATACCGAGCATCGGGGGTAAATACAACGTTGTCTTTCACCAGGAAAATATTGCTGCCAATGCCCTCACAAAGATAACCCCGGGTATCCAGCAGAACAGCCCAGGCATGGCTCGAACGATCCCGTACTTCCAGATCCGCGAGTACCAGATTAAGGTAGTTATGACTCTTGATATTGGGATCCAGACTCTCAGGGGGTGTTCGACGAAGTGCAGGCGTAAAAATATCAAGACCATCGCGCAGCAACGGGGCTCGAGCTCGAAGCGGCAACGGGGTGCACTCCACAATCACCGTGGCGCCTGTGCTTTGCCATAGTTCGCCGCCGATGACGTTCAATCCCCGGGTCACACGCTGCATTACCCAGTAATCCTCTGCCGGGCCCAAAAGTGCAAGATTTCGTTGGACAGTCTCACGGGTAATTTCGGTCATTTCAGCCGCAGACAAGCCCGGATCTATCCTGGCCTTTTCCAGCGACTGGTACAGCCGGTCGATATGCGCCTCCAAACGAAAAATCTTTCCGGCAAAAGTTCGCTCGGCATCAAATACCGCATCTCCCAGATTGAAACCTCGGTCACGGAAAGACACACAGACCTTGGATTCAGGAAGGTACTGTCCGTTGAAATACGCTACTCTTTCCATCAGCATCCCCTTTTAGTTGTACTTCCAAGCCTGTGGTGTGGTAACGGAGGTTTCACGTGCGAGGTCGGTGCAGCTCGAACCCGACTTCCATTGCCGCATCGATCAGCCAGCGCAGCAGATGATCTGCAAAACTGCGCCGAACAACAATGTCAAGCGCCTCACCACGCTCATCGGCATCGACATGAATCAGCAGGACGTTACTGTGGGCCAGCACGGTCTGGGCACAACGACCGGCCTCGAAAGTTCGTGGGTGCAGGTCTAAAGTACAGGCTGAGCCTAGTACATCGCGCCAGGCTGGGCCCCCGATTCGTATCACCGTCTGCCCGCCGGAAAGATCAACCAACGAATAGTGCATCCCATTAAGCCCGGCCATGAGCGTCTCGGGAAGCTCTTTACTCTTCGGCCCTAAAAGTAACCATTCATCCGGCCCCAGCCAGCAGCTGCGCCATTGTTGGGAAACACTGACAGTATTTGCCACAAGTGGCAACCTCAGCCCGATCTGCTCATCCAGCACCTCAAGGAAATCCGAGTGTTGCGGATCACCCCTGAGATTGAAATGGGCCAGAAACGCTTGCTCCTCGAGCCAGCAATCCAGACGATCCGATGCTCCGAATCTTTGCTGCGGTGTCGTGAATTCAGACAGGGGTGAAAAACGGGTATTCATACTGCCTCTTGGCGCTGGCGCTCATTTTCCGGATCGAGAAATACCGCACTGGTGATCACCGCCGGAACAATTGCGCCATCCATCAACTGCGCATACACGGTGCCGCCCATACGCGAGGCACCGCCCTTGACCAGTGCCAGCGCTATGGACCGTCCCAGGTTTGCACTGAAATAACTGGACGAGACATGGCCAATCATCGGCACGGGCCGGGACTCAGACGGTGCGTTAACCAGTTGGGCGCCTTCAGGCAAAACCTGTTGCGGGTCACTCGTTCGTAACCCGACCAACTGCTTGCGATTGTCCCGCGCAGTATCTGAGCGCGACAACGAGCGTTTGCCGATAAAGTCTTTGCTCTCAGATACGATCCACTGCATCCCAAGATCAAGGGGGGTCACTGAACCGTCGGTATCCTGCCCGACAATCACATAACCTTTTTCCGCACGCAGAACATGCATGGCCTCGGTACCATAGGGAGTGATGTCAAAGCGATGCCCGGCTTCCATAACCGCCTCCCAAAGCGCTAATCCAAAATTCGCATCGACGCTGACTTCAAACGCCAGTTCACCGCTAAAGCTGATCCGGCTGACCCGGGCGGCGATTCCGGCCACGCTGCCTTCGCGCACAGCCATAAAAGGAAACGCTCCGGCCGCAAGGTCAAAGTCGCACCCAACATCCTCTAACAATTGGCGACTTCGCGGCCCAGCAACACTCATAACCGACCAGTGGTCTGTTACAGATGTGAGAAACACCTTAAGCTTCGGCCACTCGGTCTGTAGCCAGCGCTCCATCCAGCCCATGACTGCAGCTGCCCCGCCGGTAGTGGTAGTCATCAGGTAGTGGTCAGGCCCAAGGCAGGTGGTAACACCGTCGTCCATGATCATGCCATCTTCACCCAGCATAAAGCCGTAGCGACAACGGCCGGGCTGTAGCTTATCCCAGCGATTGGTATATAGCCGGTTTAAAAACTCTGCGGCGTCTGGACCTTTAATATCAATTTTCCCAAGGGTTGATGCGTCCAGTACGCCAACGCCCTGGCGCGTGGCAGTGCACTCACGGTTAACGGCCGTGGGCATATCTTCGCCATCGCGTGGGTAATACCATGGCCGTTTCCACTGGCCCACGTTCTCAAATTCTGCGCCCTGGCGCGCATGCCACGAATGGATCGCGCTCTTGCGGATCGGATCAAACTTGTCCTCACCGATTGCACGGCCTGAAATTGCGCCGAACGTGACGGGCGTATAGTTTGGGCGAAAGGTCGTTGTTCCCGTGTCGTTGAGCGTCTGGCCCAGGGCTTTTGCCAGAATCGCCATGCCATTGATATTGCCCAGCTTCCCTTGATCCGTTCCGAAACCCAATGCGGTATAGCGTTTAACATGTTCGATTGACCGATACCCCTCACGTGCGGCCAATTTGATATCGGCAACGGTGGTGTCGTTCTGGAAGTCGAGAAATTTCTTGAGCCCCGTTGAATCGAGTTCAGTGCTGGGCACTTCCCAACAGGCTTGAATCGAGCCGCATTGACCTCCTATTGCCATTGGAATATCGAGATTGTCCCCCGACCACCCACTGGCCCGGGCAGCAGCAACTCCAGCACCGGCGCCTGCGCTAAGGCATCCGGCAAGATCAAACGTTCCGGCGCTCGAGCCCGCTGAGCGCTCCGCCTGCACAGAGTTACCTGGCACAAAGCAGGCAAGTTCCTCGTCGAAAACTGCCTTTGCGCCCGATTGTGAGTGCAGATGCACTGTGGGGCTCCAGCCACCGGAGATCGCCAGAACCTGACAATCTAAAAGACCCTTGTACGAGAGAATGTCGCTACCGTTATCGGTCAATCGCGCGAGTTCTATCCGGTTAAGGCCTTGAGCGTTACTGCGGGTGCCGCAAACGACATGGCCCGCGTGTACCGGGATACCAAGCGCCTCCACAGTTTCGACTGCTTGACCGGCAGGCGACGGGCGTAGATCAATAACCGCGTTGACCTCCATCCCGGCCCAGGCCATATCAACTGCCGCCTGATAGCCCGAGTCATTATTGGTGAAAACTGCGCCGCGCTGGCCTGGTACCACGCCGTAACGGCGGATATAAGTCGATACCGCCGAGCAAAGCATTACTCCCGGGGCATCATTGCTCCCAAATACCAGTGGCCGCTCGATTGCCCCTGTCGCCAGCACAACCTGGGATGCCCGTACCCGCCAGAGCCTCTCCCGGCTGATTCGTGGGTCCGCCTGTCCTGGGCCGAGGTGATGGATACGGCGCTCGTTGATAACAAGAAAGTTGTGATCGTAATATCCGGTGACGGTAGACCGTGGCAGTAAAGTCACGTTGGAATTCGCCTTAAGTTCGCTTAGGGTTGCATCTACCCAGTCCAACGCCGACTCACCACCGATCCGGGCATCGGTATGCAATAGACTCCCGCCAAAACGGGGTTGCTCGTCCGCCAGGATCACCCGGGCTCCCGCGCGTGCTGCAGCCAGCGCCGCCATCAGGCCAGCAGGTCCTCCGCCCACAACCAGTACATCGCAGTGCCGATGCATCTTGTCGTACCGATCGGGATCGGGAGCCGTTGGCGCAATTCCCAACCCCGCTGCCCGCCGGATATGGCGCTCATAGCGCATCCAGGCCGAGCGAGGCCACATAAAGGTCTTGTAGTAAAAGCCTGCCGGAAGCAAGCGCGCGAGCCAGTTGTTGATTGACCCAATATCAAACGAAAGACTTGGCCAGCCGTTGATGGTTCGGGCTGTCAGCCCCTGGTATAACTCGATCTGGGTGGCACGAAGATTAGGTGTACTGTACGCCCCCTCGCCTAGTTGAACCAGTGCGTTCGGCTCCTCTGCACCGGCCCCAACCACACCGCGCGGCCGGTGATACTTAAAGCTGCGCCCGAACAACCGTACCCCCTGTGCCAACAACGCTGAAGCCAGGGTGTCGCCCGGGTGACCAGAATACTCCTTGCCATTAAAACGAAAAGTGATACTGCGTGAGCGATCAATCAGGCCGCCAGTCGGCGAACGCCGAGCCCCGCTCATGGTTTTTCCTGTGGCGGGCTAGCACCGGCCTGATAAACGGATGAAATTTTGTAGCTCACGGTGTCGCGCACTATATTAAACCAGCGCCGACAACCGCCGCTGTGACACCACTGTTCGGCATGCGCCCCTTTGGTATTCGCCCGATTAAAAAGGTAATCAGCCCACTGGGCGTCAGATAAGTCTTCAGGCGTAGCTGGCCTTACGATATGCGCCTCACCTCCGCATTGAAATTCATCCTGATCACGAGACCCACACCAGGGACAGTCAATCTGAAGCACTTTTGAACTCCATAATCTTGGAATCAGTGCGCAACACCGGCCGCCCCATGTTCGTCAATCAGGGCGCCGGTCGTAAAGCGCTCCATATTAAAAGCAGCATTCAAGGCGTGCGGTTCGTCATGGGCTACGGTGTGTGCGAATACCCATCCAGAACCGGGAGTGGCCTTAAAACCGCCGGTACCCCAGCCACAGTTGAAATAAAGCCCCTTGAGTGAAGTTTTGGAAATGATCGGGCACGCGTCAGGACAGACATCGACAATGCCACCCCACTGGCGCAGCATCCGCACCCGGCTGAATATAGGAAACAGCTCGACAATCGCCGCAACGTTACCCTCAATGATTGAAAAACTTCCGCGCTGGCCATAACCGATATAGCCGTCGACGCCAGCACCAATCACCAGTTCGCCCTTGTCTGATTGACTTACATAGCCATGGACTGCGTTGGACATGACCACCGTGTCGAGAACTGGCTTAAGAGGCTCTGACACCAGCGCCTGTAAAGGGTAACTCTCGATAGGCATCCGTAACCCGGCCATATCACCAAGTACGCTTGAATGCCCAGCCGCCACCACCGCCACTTTTGAGGCTCGGATCACCCCGCGGTTGGTCTCTACCCCGGTGACAGCGCCGTTTTCTTTGAAGATTCCGCTCACCTCGCAGTTTTGAATAATGTCCACCCCGTGCTCATCCGCTGCCCGGGCAAAACCCCAGGCCACTGCATCATGCCGAGCAACCCCACCACGGGCCTGAAATGACGCGCCCAATACTGGATAGCGGGCATTTTCAGAAACATTCATAGCCGGCACCATCGCCTTAATTTCAGCCGGGCTAAGTATCTCGCTATCAATGCCATTCAGGCGGTTTGCGTTGGATCGGCGATAAATATCGCGCATGTCCTGCAAGGAATGACCCAGATTCATGACGCCGCGCTGGCTGAACATCACGTTAAAGTTGAGTTCCTGGCTTAGACCTTCCCACAACTGCAGTGATTTCTCATAAAGGTGCGCTGACTCATCCCAGAGGTAGTTTGAGCGCACAATGGTTGTATTGCGCCCGGTATTGCCGCCACCGATCCAGCCCTTTTCCAGTACCGCGATGCGCCCAACCTTGTGCTCGGCAGCAAGATAATAGGCTGTTGCCAAACCATGGCCGCCCCCACCAACGACAATGACGTCATACGACGGGGCCGGGTCAGGGCTGCGCCAGGCGGCCCGCCAATCGCGGTGGTAACTGACTGCGTTGCGGGCCAGACTGAAAATGGAATAACGGTTTCTTTTCACGTCAAACTTAAAGGCTTACCTTAATAAAACCAGAAGCTAACAGCGA
>CAJWEF010000097.1 GCA_913031305.1 uncultured Acidiferrobacteraceae bacterium | reverse complement strand
TTGAGCACGCCGACGTTGCTGGAACCCTGAACCACGGCGACCGAGACACCTTTGACGCAGGCGTCCTGCCAGTTGACGAACGATTTGCTCTTCTTCGAGTAGATGACGTTACGGCTGAACATATACGGTTCGGTGAAGCTCAGAACCAGCGAACGCGAGACCTTCGGCGTCATGTCGGCGGCCAGGAAATCGGCCTTACCCGAAGCGACGGCCGGGATCAGCCCCTTCCAGTCGTAATCGAGCAGCTTCAGCTTGACGCCCATGTCCTTGGCCATCATGCCGACCAGCTCGACCGCGAAACCGGTGCGGTTGCCCTCGGTATCGACGTAACTTACCGGCGGTCCTTGAGTCTGAACGGCGACCCAAAGTTCGCCGCGCTTGACGATATCGTCGACGACGTCGGCCGAGGCCGAATTTGCAAGCACACTAAGGCCAAGCGCGCCCACGCCCAGGCCCAATAATCTGGTGAATTTGGTCATTATTATCTTCTCCCTGTTGGTCGTTTGCCCCCTTTGCCGATGGCTCTTTGGCCTTCTTTGCCTGGGGATGCCTACCATTTTGATCCATCTGGTATATACCAAATGAATATGGTGGTCCATGTCAATTATAGCCGGTTCCTAAAGGATCTGACTAAGGAACAATTTGGTGCGTTCATGCTCAGGATTGTCGAACACCGCCTCGGGCGTGCCTTCCTCGATGATCGCGCCTTCATCCATAAATGTGACCCGGTCGGCGGCCTCGCGGGCAAACCCCATCTCGTGGGTGACGACGACCATGGTCGTTCCGTCGGCGGCCAGTTCCTTCATCAGGTCGAGGACACCGCCGACCGTTTCCGGGTCGAGGGCCGACGTCGCCTCGTCGAACAGCATCACCTTGGGCGTCATGGCCAGCGAACGGGCGATGGCGACCCGTTGCTGCTGGCCACCGGAAAGCTCGCTCGGGTAATTGTCGCCCCGCTCACCGATGCCGACCTGCTCGAGCAGCTTGTTGCCGATCTCTTCGGCTTCCGAGCGGGCCCGCTTGAGGACGACCATCTGCGGCATGGTGACGTTCTCGAGCGCCGTTTTATGCTGGAACAGGTTGAAATGCTGGAACACCATGCCGACACCCTGGCGCAACTTGTTAAGGTCGGTCTTGGCGCTGGTCAGTTCGACACCGTCAATGACGATCGAGCCGCTGTCGATGGTCTCGAGTCCGTTGAGGGCGCGCAGGAAGGTGCTTTTGCCCGAGCCGCTCGGCCCGATGACGACCAGAACCTCGCCCTTGTCGACATGGTTGGTGACGTGTTGCAGCGCATGGATGGGGGGGCGCCCCGGAATATCGAAAGTCTTGCAGATATCGTTGACCTCAATGATCGGCGTTTGGTCCGGCATTTTTTTATCCCCTACACGTTCAGGCTTCCCGCCGCCAAAACGCTGATATCGATGGCGTCGTGACGCCAGAATTCCTGATCAAGCTCAACCACCTCGTTCGACTGATCGAGAATGGTCCTCGACAGCTAAAGGCTGGGCGTTCCGGCGGCGACCCCGAGGGCCTTGGCCGGAACCCCCGTCAGCGCCGTCGGATGCATATTGATTTGCGCCCGGTGCTCGATAATGCCGAATTTCTCGGCCATCAAATCTGTTAAAGATTGATCGAGCGGAATATTAAAGGACTCTTTGACCATCAGTGGCCACAAATAACATAGTGATGGAGGCTGAGGGCGGAATCGAACCGCCGTACACGGCTTTGCAGGCCGCTGCATAACCACTCTGCCACCCAGCCTTGGAATGAAGAAAATATGGAGCGGGAAACGAGACTCGAACTCGCGACCCCAACCTTGGCAAGGTTGTGCTCTACCAACTGAGCTATTCCCGCACGAGGGAACGTGATTCTATCGGGCTGTTTTGGCCTGTCAAGTTTCCGTCCGTTGCGCCTGCTCGGCCAATGTCGGCCAGGCCCCTCGAAGATAGATGAACATTGACCACAAAGTTAAGGCGCCGGCAGCATATAGGAGTCCCTCGCCAATAACCAGAAATGCAGAATAGGGGGCACTTTCAGCACCAAGCAGCACGGTAATGGCGATAAATTGGATAGTAGTCTTTACTTTTCCAATCCACCCGACACGGACCACGCCGCGCCGACCCAGTTCTGCCATCCATTCGCGCAATGCAGATATGGTGATTTCGCGTCCGATAATAATCGCCGTGACAACAGTAAACAGGGCTGGACTGATGACTGAACCGACCAGCGTCACATCTGCCGCCAGCAACACCAGCACAACCGATACCATTAATTTGTCAGCGACCGGATCAAGAAACGCACCAAAGGGTGAGGCCTCATTGAGGTGGCGGGCCAAATAACCATCGAGCCAGTCGGTCAGCCCTGCCAGCAGAAAAACACTAGCCACTATGTATCCAGGGAAATCGAGCAGATAAAGCGCTCCGATTACTGGAATCAGAGCGACTCGTAGCAGGGTCAAGAGGTTAGGGATGGTCCAAGGCATGAATTCAATTGACCTGAAAATACTCGACTATACGTTTTGCTAGTTGCTGGTTGATCCCATCAACTTTCATCAATTCGTCAATCGTGGCATGAATGATTGGCCGCATTCCCCCAAAGTGGCGCAGTAGCGCCTGGCGTTTTTTTGAGCCAATTCCCGGGACATCCTCAAGTCGTGAGTGAGTCCGTGCCGCACTGCGTTTTTTGCGATGCCCTGTGATTGCGAAGCGATGAGCTTCGTCACGCACATGTTGAAGTAGTAATCGGGCTGGCGCATCGACAGGGAGTATAAGAGGCGCCCTTTTTCCGGGCAAGAAAAGCCTTTCCCTCCCGCTTTTCCGAGAACGCCCTTTGGCAATCCCAACCACAGTAATGTCATGTAGCAAGTTTTCCTGTAACGCAGAATACGCCCTATTCACCTGTCCGAGACCACCATCGATAACCAGCAGGTCAGGTTTTTTGCCTTGACCTTCCTGAACCTTAACCATGCGGCGAGAGACGACCTGCCCAATCGCCCCATAGTCGTCGCCAGCGCTGACACCTCGAATATTGAAACGCCTGTATTCACTAGGCACCGGGCCGCAGCTGTCAAAGACAACGCATGAGGCTACCGGAATCTCGCCCAAGGTGTGGCTGATATCGAAGCATTCGATTCTTTCAATTCGATCAGCGAAGCCCAACACCCGGGACAGATCTTCAATCCGGCCCAGGTTGTCCACACCCGCCAGTAAGTGCCTATCGAGACGATCCGTCGCGGTCAGTGTTGCAAGCTCTATCCAGCGCGCGCGATGACTTCGGACCCTATTTTTTACGAGGACTTTTCGTTTGGCTTGGTCTGTCAGAAGGACTTCAAGCACTTTCGATCCATCCACGGCAGGGACGGTGATGACCTCAGCTGGAATGATCTGATTCTGATAATACTGGACCAGCAGGTTTTGTAGTAGTTGCCCCGACCCCTGATTCAGAAGGTTTTTATGGATAAAATGGCGACTACCCAGGTTTTGACCAGAGCGAATTTGCATCACCGAAAACAGCACCGACCCTTCTTTCTCTAACAGGCACGCAACATCTGCATCCTGACTTGCGCCCAGGACATATTGACTCTCCTGCATCTTTCGCAAAGCGCCAATTCGGTCTCGAAATATCGCAGCGGATTCAAAATCAAGTGCGTCGGCGGCTTTTTCCATCATCTTCTCGAACAATCCATTTATCTCCCGATTCTTCCCCTGCAAAAGCATGACGACTTGATCCACTTCATGTTGGTAGTCGGCAACGTTGATCAGGCCCACACACGGTGCGGAACAGCGCTTAATTTGATACTGCAAACAGGGTCGACTACGGTTGCGAAAATAGGTTTCATGGCATTGGCGGATGGGTATTACTTTTTGCAATTCGCTGAGGATGGTTCGAACTGATCCGGTGTTGGCGTAAGGGCCGAAGAAGCGCCCTTTCCCACGCGTACCACCTCGATGCAAAGAAAGCCCGGGGTATTGTTTGTCGGTAGAAAGACGCAGGTAAGGATAACTCTTGTCATCGCGCAAAAGGATATTAAAACGCGGGCGCAACCGCTTGATAAGGTTGCTTTCCAGTAATAAGGCCTCGATCTCGCTGCGGGTCCGTTGGATATCGATGTCTGCAAGATTCGCCATCATCAACCGCGTTTTACTATTCTGTCCGGCCTGATTGAAATAACTCGACACGCGATTCTTAAGATTGCCGGCCTTGCCCACGTACATTGGCTCGCCGTTCGGGTCCCGCATTACATATACACCCGGGCCTTTAGTAAGACTTGCCAGAAATACTGTTTGATCGAAGGACATCAGTTAGCTCAGCAGTTCCCTCACCCGCGAAAAAACATCGTCAAACATAGCCTGGGTGAGGCGCCGGGTTTGGGTGTTGTAACGGCTGCAGTGATAACTCGACACCAAGGTGCGTTGATCAGGCAATTTCAGTTCTCCCGCATGCCGAAACGGCATCTGACTCAGCGTGAAGCCGAACGCCCGAACCACACTATCATGCGCCAGGCGGCCAAGTACAAGCACCACACCGTTTACTGGGACAGTTGCCAGTTCTTGAATTAAAAATGACCGGCAGGCATTCACTTCGGCCGCGTTCGGTTTATTCGCCGGAGGCAGGCATTTAACGGCGTTGGTGATCAGGCACCCGTACAACTCGAGATCGTCGCCCTTGAAGGATTCGGGCGAACTGGAAAACCCGAACTGATAGAGCGTTTGGTAAAGCATGATTCCAGCGTGGTCACCCGTAAAAGGGCGTCCAGTCGCGTTCGCGCCGTGGAGTCCGGGGGCAAGCCCAACAATCAAAAGGGGTGAGTTCCAGCGGCCGAATTGCGAGACCGGCCGACACTCGTAAGTGGGATGTTTCGCCCGAACTTGGCCCAGAAACCCGGCCAGTCGGGGGCACCGAACGCATGTGGGATCGTAATGCTTTTTGATCAGGGCGCTCTTTGCGCCCCGTGCTACGTTAGATTGGCCCATGCCTCGTCTCGTCGCGGTTGTTGGGGGCTTTGCAAGGTCGTAGAATGCCCACGCTCAAATTCATAAAAAACTGTTAAAACCATGAAAATCTCTGCATCCGATGTTCGCGTGGGGAATCTCCTTGAATACCAAGGGAAACTCTGGCGGGTATTGAAGAAATCTCATGTCAAACCTGGTAAAGGCGGCGCGTTTGCGCAATTGGAAATGAAGGCCATCGCAGATAATACCAAGTTAAACGAACGATTTCGCTCCGAAGACAAGCTTGAGAAGGCACACGTCGAACCTCGGCAAATGCAATATCTGTATCCTGAGGGCAACGATTTCGTATTTATGGACCTTGAATCGTTCGAGCAGCTTCAATTGGCCAGCGACGACCTTGTCGGGCAATCAGAGTATCTTCTTCCAAATGAAGAGGTCCAGATAAATTTCTACAACGACCAGCCTATTGGTGTCGAACTTCCCCAAAGCGTGGCCCTGGCGGTAACCGAAACCGAATCCGTGGTGAAAGGTCAGACAGCCGCGGGTTCCGGCAAGCCGGCAATTGTCGAAACCGGCCTACGGGTCATCGTACCTGCATTCATTAATGTCGGTGACCGGATAAAGGTCAGCACCGAGTCCGGCGAGTACATGGAGCGCGCCGACCACTGAGCAGTTCAAAGCTCCGGGTTAATGACCCGATCTTTCGCATCGATCAGCATCTGCCCGTTCGGACCTGGAATATCTCGCAGCCGCATCTTCTCGATGCGAGCCTGGGTCTTCTCGCCCAGAGGTGAAAGATCGACGCTATCCAGAACCAAATCGATCGCGCGCTGATCATTGCACAATAACATCATGTCGCATCCAGCGGCACGCGCCTTGAATACTCGCTCGGCTGGGTCTGCAACTTCACTAAGTGCTCCCATCATTAGATCATCTGAGAAGATCGCACCGGTGAAATGCAAACGTTCCCGAAGTTCCTGGCGAAGCCATCTGGTCGAGAAGGTGGCAGGCAAATCATCCACCATACTGAAGCCCACGTGGCAAGTCATGATCCCTCCAAACAGATCCGAGTCCAGGCCCTGGTACGCCGTGGTGTCGGTTAATTGGATTTCATTTAGCGAACGGTGATCGCGGGGCAGAGCAAGGTGGGGATCCTCGATGACCCCGCTATGGCCAGGAAAATGCTTGGCTACCGCGCGCATCCCGCACCTTTTCATGCCCAAGGCAAGTTGCGAGCCGAGCAACCGGACTATATTGGGCTTTTTATGGAACGCCCTTTCCCCAATGGCCTTGTTAGCGCTGGCCAGATCCAGAACAGGGGCAAAACTAAAATCAACCCCGACTGCGGCGAGTTCGCTTGCGAGGACAGCGCCAACGGCCCGGGCCCAACAACATGCACGATCAGGATCTCGGTCGTAAAGATCGCCTATTAGCCTCAGCGCTGGCAAGCGAGTAAAGCCATCAGTAAAACGCTGCACCCTTCCGCCCTCCTGGTCTACGGCGATCAGGAGCGGTGAGGGCTTAGCGAATCGAATATCCCGAGTCAGCTCCGCAAGTTGTGCCGGACTAACATAGTTTCGTGCAAAAAGGATAACCCCGCCCACCGCTGGGTGACTCAGACGCTCGCGAGTGAGCGAATCGAGGGTCTGACCCTCGATGCTGATCATCAGGGAGCCAATCACGACAAAGCTCGCCGGTAACGATTCACGTTTTTATCTTAGGGAGATTTCGACCAATTTGTTTCAGTAACCCCTTTCCAGCCGATTCAACTAAATCGATCACCAATGCAAAACCGTCTGCCTGGCCAAAGTACGGATCTGGAACTGATTGCCCCTCGCGCCCTTCTGCATAGTCAAGGAACAGCGCTACTCTCGACTGGCTGTCGGAAGGTTGCATCTTCTGCAAATAGTGAAGGTTCTCACGATCCATCGCCAGAATATAATCAAAATATTCAAAGTCACTGGTCTTGATTTGCCGTCCCACCTGTCCGGAGAGGTCAAAACCCCGCTCCAAAGCCGCCGCGCAAGCTCGTATGTCGGGTGATTCTCCCTCGTGATAAGCATGACTGCCGGCGGAGTCCACCAGAATCCGATTGGATAAGCCGGCCGCTTGAACCTGGGCGCGAAAGACGCCTTCAGCAGTAGGGGACCGGCAAATATTTCCCAGGCAGACAAAAAGGACTCCAACCGAAGCCGATGCCTGTGGGACCATCAGCCCTGCCCTTGGAACTGAAGGATAGTTCGCTCAAGATCCTCAACGGTATCCACCCCAGGACCAGGAGCCGCCTGCGCCTCACAGACCGCGATCTTTTCGCCGTGCCACAGCACCCGCAACTGTTCGAGCTTTTCCAGTTCTTCCGGTGGGCAAGATGGCCGGCTGGTAAAGACACTCAAATAGGCAAGCCTATAGGCGTAGATGCCTATGTGTCGGCGAAACTGTGACCATGGCACCGCTTCGCTGCCCGACTCGCCAGTTGGTTGGTAATGTGGGATCGGCGAGCGCGAAAAATAAATCGCATGACCGGATTGATCGGCTACAACCTTAACGACTGATGGATCGTGGTACTGCTCGCGATTATCCAGGGAGCAGCAGGCTGTCGCCACACTCGCCTCTTGATCTTCTATAAGTAACTGCGCCACCTGGTCGACCAGTATTCCGGGCATGTCCGGCTCATCCCCTTGAACGTTCACTACAATATGATCTGAAGCAAGGCCAAGGGCTGCTGCAGCCTCGGCCACCCGGTCGGTTCCACTCAGATGGGTGGCTCCAGTCAAACAGACCTCGCCGCCGAAATCCCTTACCGCACGCACAATACCCTCATCGTCAGTCGCAACGGCGATTCTTTGTGCCTGACTTCTCTGCACTGCCTCATAGGTCCGTTGAATCAGCGGCTTACCATCGACATCCCGCAAGGGCTTGCCGGGCAATCTCTTGGACCCAAACCGCGCCGGGATAATTACTGTGAACTCAGCTGCCATGGATTCGTCTTTCCAGCAAGTTATCTAAGTTGCTTAGTAGTTCCTGTGGAATTGTTACAACCTGTTTCACCGCCCACCAGTTCTCTTGGGCAAAGGGCTCACATTTGACAGCGTCTTTGGCCGTCATTAACACCGGCCTCTCAGGGGCTTGCGGGATATCACTTGCCTGAAAAGCATGGTGATCCGAAAAGCCCTTCTCCTGAATCTCAAGCCCCAAGTTACGCAGAGTTGAAAAAAATCGTTCAGGTTGATGAATTCCAGCAACTGCGACAAGGGGCACTCCAGAGAATTCAACTAACTCTACCTCCTGACCCGAGACCAGGTTTCGGGCCAGCGACGGGTTGATGCTCATTGGGTACTCCCCTTCTTCGGGTTGCCCCCCGCGGCGCACCCGAATATCAACACGCTCAAGACGTCTTAATGGTTCGCGAAGCGGGCCCGCTGGCAGCAACAGGCCATTGCCGTGGCCTGTCACGCCATCGATTACCGCTATTTCAACCACTCGGCCAAGGGCCAGGTGTTGCAGACCGTCATCGGCTATCACCAGATTGACCTCAGTTTCCTGAAGCAGTCTATCGACCGCCTTGGCTCTTTTGCGGGCAACTACTACCGGTACCTGGGCCTCCCGGGCAATGAGGACCGGTTCATCGCCCACCAGAAAAGGGTCGGTCGCTGCAGTCACGGTTGTGGGGCCCTTCGAGATTCCGCCGTACCCACGGCTTACGACTCCCGGCCGCCACCCTCTGGCTCGTAAACCTCGCGCCAACTCTATCACCAGCGGTGTTTTTCCCGACCCGCCGACTGTCAGGTTTCCAACCACCAATATCGGCACATTCCAGTGTCGAACCCGGAAAACTCCAAGCTTGTACAAAAGTGCTCTGATAGAAATGATCAGGCCATAGCAAATACTCAATGGCAACAACAACAATGTAAGCGCGTCTATCCGGTTCCAGTGCCGCTGCAGACCGGCCGCTACGTTCATGACAGGGGCTGCCGTGGGGTATCCGTGTGTAACTCGTCCTCAGCCTGTTGTACGCGCCACATGCGCGCATAGGACCCATTACGGTCCAGCAGTGTTTCGTGACGGCCAGACTCTTTAATCCGCCCGTCTTCAAACACATGAATCTGATCGGCGTGGGTAATAAAACTGAGCCGGTGCGCGATAATCAGGACCGAGCGCTGCGAAGAAAACTGCTCTAACGAGGCTTTGATCTCCTGTTCCGAAAGCACGTCGAGCGCAGAGGTAGCCTCATCCAGCACTAGAATTACCCCCGGACGGTACAATGCGCGGGCCAGTGACACCCGCTGCCTCTGCCCACCTGAAAGCCTCATTCCCAACTCTCCTACCCCCTGCA
>CAJWEF010000096.1 GCA_913031305.1 uncultured Acidiferrobacteraceae bacterium | reverse complement strand
AAACCCCATACTCCCTTAGCAGGGGAGCGCCTTCAGCCGCTCGGCCACCTCTCCGTTAACACATTTCTTCAGGACCCCGGTTCGTCCGGAACCTCTGCGCCCTGTTCGTCGGCATCCTGTATCCGCTCAAAGATCTCTTCGCGGTGTACAGCCACATCCTTGGGTGCCTTTACCCCGATTCGTACCTGGCTCCCCCGGACGCCCAGGACTGTTACCTGGATGTTATCGCCGATGTTCAGGGTTTCGCCTACCCGCCGTGTCAAAATCAGCATCTTGGCTACCCTCCGTTGCCTGGTATTACCCTCCAAATAGGGCCACGTTCACTTCCTTGACCTGCAGATAAGCCCAGGCGCACCCTGCGTTATTTTACACCACGGCCCAAAAGGCTTTCGACCGCGCTTCAGATGTCTTTAGCCTCGGCCAGTTGCTCTTCGGTGCCTTCACCGTCCAGGCCAAATGCCTTGTGCAAAGCTCGAACGGCAAGCTCCAGGTATTTATCGTTTACGCCCACGGAAATCTTAATCTCCGAGGTCGAAATAAGTTCAATATTGATGCCCTCTGCCGCCAGGGTCTCAAACATCATCGCCGCCACGCCAGAATGCGAGCGCATGCCGACTCCAACGATGGCAATCTTGGCCAGGGTGTCGTCACCAACCACGTCACGGGCATTCAGTTCCTTGGCAGTCTTATTGAGTAGTGCCATTGCCTCGGGGTATTCACCCCGGTTCACGGTAAAGGTAACGTCCGTAGTGCCATCCTGGGAGACATTCTGGATGATCATATCGATATTCAGGTGCGCCTTTGAGATCGGGCCAAAAATACGTGACGCGGCACCTGGCTGGTCCGGCACGCCCCGTATCGTCACCTTAGCCTCATCCCGGTTATAGGCGATTCCTGCGATTAACGGCTGTTCCATATCGCTTACCTCTTGTGTGATCAAAGTGCCCGGGCCATCCTCAAATGAGGATAGCACCCGTAACGGCACATGATATTTTCCCGCGAATTCCACGGAACGTGTTTGCAATACCTTGGCTCCCTGGCTCGCCAGTTCCAGCATCTCTTCAACAGTGATTCGGTCCAGACGTCTTGCCTCGGGTACGATGCGCGGATCAGCGGTGTAGACACCGTCCACGTCGGTAAAGATGCGGCATTCGTCGGCTTCGAGCGCAGCGGCCATCGCCACCGCCGTGGTATCGGATCCACCGCGCCCCAAGGTAGTGATATTGCCGTCATCGTCGACACCTTGGAACCCGGCCACGACCACCACCCGATTCAGTTCGAGGTCCATTCGAACTCTGGCGGCATCGATATCGCGAATCCGCGCCTTACCATGAATACTGTCCGTCAGGATACCAACCTGCCCACCGGTATACGAGCGTGCATCAATGCCCCGTTTATGCAATGCCATTGACAATAGTGCGATGGTGACCTGCTCACCGGTGGAGAGCAGCACATCCATCTCGCGAGCGGCTGCATCAGGATCGATTTTTGATGCCAGATCCAACAGACGGTTAGTTTCACCGGCCATGGCCGAGACCACCACCACCAGGCTCTCGCCTCGTTGTCTGGCTGTCGCGACCCGGTCAGCCACAGCGTTAATTCGCTCGACCGAGCCGACTGAAGTGCCTCCATATTTTTCTACCGCCAGAAACATATTATTACGTTAACTATTGATTGGGGCGCGCATTAAACCCCTTTTGGGCGACGCGGTAAAGGCCTTTAAGGGTATAAGGGGTTGTGCTCAGTGCGAGGCAATCCACGACGATACCGCCGCAAGAGCCTCATCCAGGCCCGAGATATCGGCGCCGCCTCCCTGTGCGGAGTCAGAGCGCCCTCCGCCCTTGCCGCCCACCCGCGAGGCCAGTTCAGCGACCAGATCGCCGGCGTGACAGCGGTCTGTCAGGTCTTTACTGACCCCCACCATAAGTATCGCCTTGCCATCATGAGCTCCACCGATAACCACGACGGCTGAGCCAAGCCGATCACGCAGTCGATCCATCATGGCGCGTAATCCCTTGATATCGACACCATCGTAGCGTTTTACCAATACATTGATGCCATTTACCTGCTGCACTGCGCTGGCCGGGTCATCTCCAGCGCCGCCCGTGGCAAGTTGCCCCTGTAACTGCTCGACCTTTCGTTCGAGCTCACGCACCCGCGAGGAAATCCCGACAGCTCGTTCTTCGAGGTCCGAGCGGCCAGTTTTGAGTAAGGCAGCTAATCGCGACAACGTTGCGGTCTCACCGGTGCTGTACTGTCGCGCCATTTCTCCGGTTAGCGCCTCCAGGCGACGCACCCCGGCCGCAATACCACTTTCAGACACTAATCGGAAGGTGCCAATATCTCCGGTGCGCTGAACATGGGTGCCGCCACACAGTTCCAGCGAGAAATCCCCCATAGCCACCACCCGAACCTGCTCCTCGTAGCGCTCTCCAAAAAGTGCAGCAGCGCCCTCCTCTCGCGCGTCATCCAGAGTCATCAGCCGAGTGTTAACGTTGTCGTTGGCACGAATCTGTGCATTAACGATTCGCTCGACCTCATCCAGTTGAGTGTCCGACATCGGCTCGCCATGAGAAAAATCAAATCGCAAACGCTCTGGTTCAACCAGCGAACCCTTTTGCTCAACATGCTTTCCAAGTATCTGACGCAGGGCGGCATGCAACAAGTGGGTGGCCGAATGGTTAGCAGCCGTCGCCCCCCGGCCCTGTTGCGCCACCGCAGCACTGACTTTCAAGCCGGGTTTAAGAGCGCCGCTGACTACCCGTCCGGCGTGTGCAATAACTTTGTGGGCGAGATAACGTGCGCCAGCGACTTCAAAACTGCCACCCGGCCACGTCAACACGCCACCATCGCCAACCTGACCACCGCTTTCGGCATAAAAAGGTGTACTGTCGAGCACTACTAAGCCTTCAGAACCCTCGGGTAGGTTATCGGTTTCTGTATCGTCTTTTACAACCGACAATACAGTCGCCTGCGCGCTTAGCTCATCGTAGCCGGTAAAAATTGTGCGCTCTTCAACACTGACGCTGGCTGTACCGTCCATGCGAAAATGACTGGCAGCCCGTGCGCGCTCGCGCTGGCCGGCCATAGCCTGGTCAAACCCGTCCATATCGACCGTAAGCCCGCGCTCGCGAGCATAATCGGCAGTCAGATCTGCGGGAAACCCGAAAGTATCGTACAGCCGAAAAGTCAGCTCCCCCGGTATTATGGTGTCGGGCAGATCCGCAAGTTCGTGCTCGAGAATGCGCATACCCTGGCCCAGAGTCTGGGCAAAGCGCTCTCCCTCTTGCGCCAAAGCCTCCTCAACACGGCCCTGTGCATCTGCCAGTTCTGGGCAGGCGTCGCCCATTTGCTCTACCAACGGTGCCACTAATTTGTGCATAAAAGGCGCCGCTGCCCCAGCCTGATAACCATGGCGAATAGCGCGGCGAATAATTCTGCGCAATACGTAGCCGCGACCTTCATTTGATGGAATCACGCCATCGGTAATCAGAAACGCACTGGAGCGAATGTGATCAGCGATCACTCGCAGTGAGCTATTATCTATGTCAGTACAGCCAGTTACCTCGGCAGATGCCTTGATCAAAGCGACAAAAAGATCTGTCTCATAGTTGCTGTGCACCCCTTGTAGAACCGCTGCCAAGCGCTCCAGCCCCAACCCGGTATCTACCGAAGGCCGCGGTAAGGGGGTATCGATACCGCTCGCATCCCGGTTAAATTGCATGAATACCAGGTTCCAGATCTCTACATAGCGGTCGCCGTCGGCCTCGGGGGTTCCCGGGGGCCCGCCGGCGACTTCGGGCCCGTGATCATAGAAAATCTCACTGCAAGGCCCGCACGGACCAGTGTCACCCATCGACCAGAAATTATCGCTGGCACCAATGCGGGCAAAGCGTTCACGAGGAATACCGATCTCTCCCAGCCAGATATCCGCGGCCTCATCGTCCTCGTCGAAAACGGTCACCCAGAGTTTTTCTGGTGACAAGCCGAAGCCGTCGGTGAGCAGTGCCCAGGCGTGTTGAATTGCTTCGGGCTTAAAATAATCGCCAAAGCTGAAATTTCCAAGCATCTCAAAGAAGGTGTGATGCCGCGCGGTGTAACCCACGTTATCCAGATCATTGTGTTTGCCGCCGGCGCGTACACAGCGTTGCGCGGTCACGGCTCGCTGGTAGGAGCGCTTGTCCTGGCCGAGAAACACATCCTTGAACTGGACCATTCCCGCATTGGTAAAAAGCAGCGTGGAATCGTTATGTGGTACCAGTGGACTGCTGGCAACCACCTCGTGGCCGTTAGCGGCGAAGTAATCGAGAAATTGCTGCCTGATATCGCGAGTTTTCATGACAATGATCTAACCAATAATGCGTAACTGCCGGAGTGTATACACACCAGCGCGATGTCAATTCTAACCGCGACCCTGCCAATCGCCGAGTACCCGACGTATCGCGCTCTTGCCGAACCCTCGTCGCTGCAAGTAAGCGGCACGGCGTGCCCAGTCTTTGAAAGAGTCAACAGGCTGATTGGAGAACCGGCTCTGGTAGCGACCTTTGGCCACATCATCCCATGATACGTCTGCCTGGGCAAAGGCCGATTCGATCAAATCGGGGGTCACCCCACGCTCTTTGAGTTCGCGGCGAATGTACAAGGGCCCGTAGCCACCCTGCGAGCGATGCGACAGCAACGCCTGGGCGTAGCGGGCATCAGACAGGGTATCCTGTTCGATCAACTCAACGAGGACCGGATTAATACTTGAAACCTCGAAGCCGCGCTGGATGAGCTTAAGCCGAAGTTCTTCGCGGCTGTGCTCACGCCTTGCCAGCAAGCGCATAGCGACGTCACGAACCTGCACCAGCAGGTCCGCATCAGACGAGGTCATCAGGCCTCGGCGCTTTGCACCTTCGCCGGCGCGCTCTCCGACGCACTGACATCGCTGGAGCCAAGGGAATCCAGGCCCATTTTCTGGCGCACGACATTTTCGATATTCGCCGCGATATCAGGGTTGGAGCGCAAAAACTCGCGGACATTATCCCGACCTTGACCGATACGCTCACCGTTGTAGGAATACCAGGCGCCGGACTTGTCAACGATCTGATGCTCCACACCCATATCGATGAGCTCGCCCTCCTTGGAAATCCCCTCGTTATAAAGAATATCGAACTCAGCCTTCTGAAATGGCGGCGCGACCTTATTTTTGACCACTTTCACGCGAGTCTGATTACCCAGGACCTCTTCTCCCTTTTTTACCGCGCCGATCCGGCGGATATCGAGTCGTACCGAGGAGTAAAACTTCAAGGCATTACCACCGGTAGTGGTCTCGGGATTGCCAAACATAACGCCGATCTTCATGCGGATCTGGTTGATGAAGACCACCATAGTATTGGAGCGCTTGATATTTGCGGTCAGCTTACGCAAGGCCTGGGACATGAGTCGGGCCTGAAGACCCACATGGTGGTCACCCATCTCCCCTTCGATCTCCGCTTTAGGGGTGAGTGCGGCGACCGAATCGATCACGATCACATCGATGGCTGCCGATCGCACCAGCATGTCGGCGATCTCAAGCGCCTGTTCGCCGGTGTCGGGTTGGGATACCAGCAGATCCTCAACGTTGACGCCCAGCCGCTGAGCATAGGCAGGGTCAAGCGCGTGCTCCGCATCGATAAATGCACAGGTACCACCGGTTTTTTGTGCCTGAGCAATCACAGATAGCGTCAATGTGGTTTTACCCGACGATTCCGGCCCATAAATCTCGACCACCCGCCCGCGGGGCAAGCCGCCGATACCGAGCGCGATATCCAAGCCCAGCGAGCCGGTTGAAATGCTTTCGATGCCCTTGCCCACTTCGGCATCGCCGAGCCGCATGACAGATCCTTTGCCGAACTGCCGCTCAATCTGCCCGAGGGCAGCATCTAAGGCTTTTTGCTTGTTGTTATCCATGTAAAGCTCCATTGCACATTTGACTATTTATCCAGCACACTACTGTGACCTTTTGATGCCAGCACCGGGTCCGGCAATTATCGGCCTTGCTACCCCGGCTCAGTTGATCCCAGGATAGGCAAAAATCGATATTTTCAGGCTAGCAGGCATTATTTCATAAACCGCGTGACGAACACAGCGAACTACATCACAACTGACTCTCAGACTGGGTGGACCGCGAGGCTGACGAGCTCGGCCAGTGCCGCTGCTACCGACTGGCGGCGGATAGCATCCCGATCACCGTGAAACTGAAAGCGCTCCGAGCGCACACCGTGTCCGGGCACTTGCCAGGCTATAAAAACCGTGCCCACAGGCTTTTGCACGCTGCCGCCATCTGGTCCGGCGACCCCAGTAATCGCAAGGCCCGCACTCGCATTACTGCGGGCGATGACCCCACCCACCATAGCCTCTGCCACCTGAGCGCTGACAGCACCGTGGGTATCGATGAGCTCCATTGGTACCCCGGCTAAGGCATTCTTGGACTCATTACTGTACGTGACCAGCGCGCATTCAAACCAAAGCGAGCTACCCGGTACCGAAGTGATCGTCTTGGCTACCCACCCGCCGGTACACGATTCGACGGTCGCAAGCCGCCAGCCATGCTCAAGCATGATCTGCCCAACTTGCCTGGCAAGTTCAACAAGATCATCAGTTTTAGTCACGTTTCAGAGTCTCCGCGTTGCTTTAACCTATCTTTCATCATTAAATGCCCAGCGACTCATCCAAGCGCCGAGGCAAGGGAGTATTCTCGCAATCCGGTGGCTCACAGCGTGAGTCCGCGAGGCAGACGTTTTTTAAGAAATCCGCTGGATTTAGTATTATTACGATCCCGCTCGAATGCAGACCGATAACCAGAGAATAGCAGCATGGCGCCATTCAAACTCTTTAATTACATCACGATAGTCCTGGGACTGGTTTTCTGGCTCTGTGCCTCCGCCGTCGCCAGTGACCTTGAGCGTGAGCAACGCCTCATCGATGAAGTCGAGGCGAATCTTTTCTCGGGCGAACTGATCATGCTGAATGCCCAGGGGACAGACTTTGTAGCTGTGGAGATGGCCTCAGAGACTGATAGCACCCGCGGCGCGGTTATTTTGCTGCACGGCCGGGGTTTTCATGCCGACTGGCCCGAGAACATCGGGCCGCTGCGGGTCGGGCTTTCGGAAGTGGGTTGGCATACGCTGTCACTGCAGATGCCAGTACTGGAAAAGGCAGCCAAATACTTCGATTACCTTCCCATACTTGGAGAGGGTACTCCGCGAATAAACGCGGCACTGGCCTATCTTTCCAGTCAGGAGATCTCCCCAGTGGTTCTACTGGCGCACAGTTGCAGCGCACACATGGCCATAGCGTGGATGGAAGAGCAGGCCGATGAAGGGATCAACGCCTTCATCGGAATTGGTATGGGCGCCACCGACTATCAGCAACCGATGCAACGGCCTTTCCCTTTTGCATCGCTCACAGTACCAGTGCTGGATCTGTATGGTGAATATGACTACCCGGCCGTACACCGCATGGCACCAGAGCGTCTGCAGTTAATCAAACAAGCTGGTAATCCGGCATCACGTCAAATCATTGCACCGGGAGCAGACCATTACTTTAGCGGCACCAGCGACCTGCTGATCGAACAAATCAGCGCCTGGCTCGACAGTCTTTCCTGGTAAGCGTACTGACCAACAAAAACGACTAAGCGCTGTCAGTAAACAAAAAAGAAGTTAGCGCCCAGAGGGCGTACTGACTCGGGCGTATATCGGCGCAGACGGCCAAACGTTCCTAGACGACACTGCCCGCCAGCTGATGCAAGGAAGCGAGAATAATGGAAAACAATCGGAGGACTCGACCCATGCTGATGCAATCCTGCCTGTATCGCATCAGCACGCCGGGCTCAAGATTACTAAAAAGTAGCAACCCGGCGCAGGGTAGAACCTTGATCTATTGGCGTCCCCAAGGGGATTCGAACCTCTGTTGCCGCCGTGAAAGGGCGTTATGTTCCCTTCTTTTTCGGTGGGTTACAGCATCACTGTGCCACTTAAATGGCACACTAAGCTGCTTTTTTTCCTCAGTCAGCTCGCTTATCTTAGTCCACCACTCGGGCGGTGCGTTGCTGTTAATTCCGAAACTGCCGCAAAATTTGTAAAAAACTGATAGCGCCTGGCTGGGGTTGGATGAGGCGATGATTGCGGCCTGCAGTTCCGGTATTGTCATGGTTGGATTCTCCGATTGAAAATAAATTGACACTGGGCAAAACTTCTCCCGCCGGCCTGGGTCCGGCTCGAGATGCTCGGGCCATTTGATGCTCAATGCAACACCCGATATCTCGTGTCCAGCAGTTGATCGATCAATATCGCTGCCTCGGAGTCAGGGACCATTAACTCGATCCGGGCGGGCAAAATACTGTCCGATCTTTTAATGGTCAGCAGGTCATCGTAGTCAACCAGAATTTCGGCCCCGCTGTCCAATTTGACAATGACCCCTGTCATAGCATAGCCACATCGACCCGGCGCCGTTCGACCTGACCGTGGTCCTGGTGGTGCACAATGCAGTACATATCTCGGCCGGATCGGTAGCCCTTGGCAGCGGTCCAAGCATCCTTTGCTGCTATTGTTTTGAAGCTCTCCCAAATGCAGCCAGGATACTCGGCTACGTTTTGAGTGTGCACATGGCCGGTATAGAAATATCGGTGTCGGGTCTTGCCCCAATCCTCGGCCCGGTCGGTTGCCATAATCCCCGGCAGTTTCGCGGGCCTGCAGGTATCACCATGCCCGGCCCCGATCAGCACCTGGCCGAATCGGTGAAACCAGAATTTTCCCGGGTTGTCGTGAATCTCGACCCGCTCGTTGCCGTCATAGAAAAGCGCCAGGGATAGGCCAAGCATCTGGCTGGTGTGATCGTCGTGATTGCCAATTAAATTTTTAACGATTACTTTCTCGTGCTTTTTAGCGGCGGCCTCGATGCAGGTCATCATCGCCCGGACCCCGGCGTGGAGCACTTTAGACCAGCGGGTATCGACATCGAGGGCGTGCCCACTGCAGGCGGTGCGGTTGTCCTGGGTGTCGGAGTGGAAGAAGTCGCGGAGGTTTAAAAGGATGCAGGTTTGACTTTTTGGGGAGCAGGCGACCAGGCGCTTGACCGCCTCGCACAGATTATCCTCGGCAATTTTGAGATCAAAATCCTCGCCGGTTTCTTCGCCCCAGGTATATAGGCCCAGGTGCGGATCACCCATTGGGTAAATACTTAGCAGCTCGTCAGTGGTGTGCTTTGGTGCTGCGGCGATCCGTCCAACGCCTCGCCAATCTTCAAATGCCTCGGCAATGGATTCACGCAGGAGATCATCCCGGTCAGCTGTTGCTGTGGTCTTAACCCATTGGGCCTTTTGCTCACCGTCGGCATCGTA
>CAJWEF010000095.1 GCA_913031305.1 uncultured Acidiferrobacteraceae bacterium | reverse complement strand
CCGATCCGGGCCATTGAACTCGAGCTTTTAGGTGATACGGCAACCGAATTCGCGAAACCCATTGCGACTGGCGTACTCAAGGGGTTGATGATGAACATCATTGCCGATCCCGTGAACTACATCAATGCCCCGGTACTGGCCCAAGAGCACGGGATTGGCATCTCCCAGGCCAAGGGACTTGGCAGCAGCGAGTTTGCGAACGCCATCTCATGCCGGGTCAACTGGGCGGACGGTAGCCGGGTAATTACTGGCTCGGTTTTTGACGGCGAGTACCCGCGGATTGTTCAAGTCGGAGACTATCACCTGGATATGGATCCAAGCGGCACGTTGTTGGTGATGAAAAACAGCGATGTGCCGGGCGTCATCGGACAGGTCGGCACATTACTTGGGGACTATGGCGTCAATATCGGTGAGTGGCGGCTTGGTCGGGTCCGAAAAGGGGAGGACGCGCTGTCGTTCATTAACCTCGATAACGAACCCTCGGAAGAGGCCATTACAGCGCTCGAAAAGGTGCCAGCCATCAAGAAACTGAAAGTGATTCGGCTGTAGTTGCTCGGCTGGGTTGTTCCACCCCAATCAGATGCTTGACCCGGATCTCCAGGCACTCACAAGTAAACTCATCGACGATGAACGCAACCTAAACGAAGCCCGCCCAGGTGGCCACGAAGGTGATATCAGCGACCCACAACTGGTTAGGACGCGTTGCCGTAAATTCCCAGTTAACCAGATCGAAGGGGCGCATCAATGCATCCTCCACGATTGTCGTCCAGCACTTGGCGCCTTGGCGCACGCCTTCTTGAGGGTGGAGGATTTGGCGAAGCAGTTAGGGTAATAAAAAGCCCCGCAAACGCGAGGCTCTTTATTAAAACTTTAATAGGCCGGTGCCTGGTATTACCTAACTTGCCAGTTGAATATCAAGAGAAACAGGGCGACTGATTGAATGACCTACAGGCGATGTACTCACCACATTATTATGAATAGTTTGAACTTGCTCCTCGGATCCATCACAGTCCAGATGAACTTTTACCCGTATATTCTCATAGCCGGCGTTACCCTGCGTTAACCCAAGAAAGGTATGTAAATCCACGTCGCCTTCTACTTCTATTCGTAGATCCTTAATAGTGACACCCGCAATAGAAGCGTTGGCGGCATATCCCACTGCTAAACAGTTGCCCAAAGCCCCGAGTAATTGCTCAACTGGATTAGGCCCACTATTAGTTCCACCTAAACCCGGTGGTTCATCCGATACAATGGGGTCGAAATCTCTTATCTTTGCATCTGACCGAAACGCGCCGTGCCAGTTAACTTCAGCCTGCCACTTGGTTGCCGCATTCTCTGGTGATTCTTTTATCTTATTAATCAACTCAGAAACTGCTTCCAGATTCACATCATTAATTGTTGTAGTGGCCATTGCACTCCTCCATAGAAAAAGCTAACAGGATCGCGTGGCAGTATACGTTATTGCTAACAGCCCACTAACACTGTAGACGCTTCAGCCTTTGCTTTTAAATCTTAAGCGATTATTTGCTGCACTATTTGGGCTGTCGACTCAGGAGTGACCGGCGTTCGACCCGGCGCAACCCCCACGACAGCGCGAGCGTGGCCAGCGCGCACCCAACCATGTATCCCTGGGCGCTCTCCCAATTACCCTGCACGCTCACCACCATGGCGATCAGCGGAGGTCCTGCAAACTGGCCCAGGTGCGAGCCTTGGATGACCATGCCGTTGACTGTGCCGATCCGTTGTGAGTCAGGAGCGTGCAGTCTGCTGGTTCCCAGAATGGCGGCCGGCAGCATTCCACCGGTGCAGGAAAAGAGCAGGCAACTACCGTAGCGCAGGATGTCGCTGAAATGATCATCGAGAACCACAAATACTGACAATCCCATGATCAGTGCAGCCAGTGCAGCAATGGTTCCACCATGCCAGCGCCGGCGCAGCAGCCAGGTACCCAGCAGATTGCCGGGTATATTGGCCGCCACCAGCGCCGCGGTCAGTAATGAGGCACTGGCAACCGCCATGCCGCGCTGACCGATCAGAAAAGTGGGAAGCCAGGCTATGATCGAGATCCACATCAGAGTGTAGGCAGTAAAGCTGCCGGCGAGAAGCCACGGGCCCGGCCGGGACAACGTCGCGACAAGATTACCTCTGAGTGGCCCGGGAGAAAAAGACCGCGTGTTCCGTGGCAGAAGCCACTGCCCAATCAGTGCCAGCACAACGGAAACAAGGGCAAAAATAATCCAGAGCCCGCGCCAGCCGAGCCCATCGAGAACCAGTGTTGCTGTCACCATGGCCAGGCTGACCCCGGCAGGCACATAGACACTCCACAGCCCCAGACTCCAGGAACGGTCCTGGGGAGCGCTGGCGGTAATAATGATTCCCGGTGCGGCGACTGCCACAGCAAGAAAGCCAGCCCCCTCAAGCACGCGCGTGAGCAGCAGCGCAAGCGGTGCTGAGACTAGCACTGCCGTCAGCCCGGCCCCAGCCAGGACCCACAGGCCCGCGAGCAGCATGCGCCGCGCTCCGATGCGGTCTGCCAATGTGCCAAAACCGGCACCGGTCGCCAGCGCCAGGGCACTGAAAATCGATATGATCCAGCCACCGTAGACCAGGCTGAGGGAGTACTCCCGGCGCAGCAATTCCAACGCCGGCGGCACTTTGCCGATCGCCGCCGCTGCCGCTACGCCGGCGCTGATTGCCAGTACTGCAACTGGCCAGCGTGTCTTCAGTTCACTGGTCATGGACCCCTTTCTTGGACTGATAGTTAGGCGTGCAAGGTTACAGTAGGCTATTCACTAAAACCGTCGACTACAGCCGCATCGGTAAACGCTTTTTCTCTAACAGCGCAAAGCGTAGCCACTTACCCGCCCCCGGTGACTTTTGGGTGATGCGGGAGTCCGAGCCCGAGTCTCTTTGCGCTGATCAGTACTCCCCAAGCAGTTGGCCATATCCACTGAAACGATCATCGATCCCTGCAAGGCGTAGCGTATCCCAGATCATCGCCTGATTTGAGCAGATGACTGGCTTCTTCACAATCGCTTCGATTTCACCAACAACATCGAGAGTTCGCAAAGCCCCGCAGGAGATAAATATGGCATCTGCGTCCTCGCGATCCAGAGTGAGCGCAAAGTCTTTGATGAATCCGGGCGTGACCCGAACCATGTCACTGTCCTTTTCTAGATTCAGCCCTTCGATCGCAAGAATATCGAATCCGCGAGCACTCATGTATTGGACCTCTCTCTGATTGATTTCATCGAGATAGGGTGTGCCGACAACGATTCGTCGGGCACCCACTGTGTTGAGAGCGCGCATGACTCCGGTGATCAGCGAGGTGGTGACGGCAGTGGGCTGACCCTTGCTGAGTTCTGCAAAAACACGCTGTTCACCGATAACCAGTGAGCCGGAGGTGCAGGCATAGCAGATTACATCCAAGGATCCGTCCGGCAGCAGGGTCGCGGCGGCGGCGGCCAGCAACTCTGCCTGTGCTGCGAGAGTCTCATTGGTGATGGAGTCGGGAATTGGTACCCGGGCCAGGTGAATCCCGACACCATCCGGCCTCAGTTTCATCACGTCGTCCTGGATGGTTTGCTCGGTGGCAAGCAGGACATAACCGATCTTGGCGCGGTGGTGACGACCCTGGTCAAAGTCTATGGCAATTTCGGCAGAGTCACAAAGAGCGCTCGACTGATCATTCATCGCTTCAGTTCCTGTGAACCGGCATCGTGAGTAGGGAAAAGAGCAGCATCTTTGCTAAACCGAGGACATGTTTGATCGACTGCCCGCCCGGAGGTGATGTTCAACGTCCGAGATTCATTATCGATTTAATTCCAGGCAGATTCTTAAATATCCCGAGCCAAAAAGGGTATCCGAACAACAGGCACCCTGCATATAATAATCGAAAGCCCGACGCTGAAGAAAGTATAGAGGCACCCTCAATGTGATCTGCTTTCTTTATGATATAGATGGTAATTCGGTCGAAAAGGAGTAAAGAGCGGAGGCTAAATCCGATCGAATTAGGGCTGTTAAGAACTTTTGGACTCAACCTGGACTTATGCAATGGCAATGTATTGGCGGGAGATTTCGGTACCGTGGGGTGAATCGGACCCTTTCGGATTGGTGTATTACCCAAGGATAGTGGCCTGGTTTAATGATACTGAGCATGAGTTGTTCAGAACTATCGGCTACCCGGTCGAGCAGATGATTAGCCAAGACCGTACTACCTTTGTGATGGGCGAGATTCATTTTCGTTTCATCGGCCCGGCAGCCTATGGTGACCGCGTAATGACCAAGATCAGTCTGGAACAGATCGGTGAACGCACCCTTCACTGGAACTGTATAGCGGCTAATCATGCCTCAGGCGATCTGATCTGTGAGGGCCGGGCCGTTCGAGTTTATGCCCGGATTCAGGAGGATGGCAATCTTAAGTCATTCCCGATTCCAGACAGCATGCGCAAGACACTTGAGGACTTAGGAACTGTAGACCAGCTCGGGGATGGGCTGATTCCTCCGCCTCCAGGCCTTCAACCGCAAGCATAGGAATCAGGTTCATCGGTCAGGTCAAACTATTTGATGACGGACGCAGTTTGATTTTTTGTGTGTAACGGAACGGGCCTTTGATCTTCCAGAATGAGAGCTTTCTGAGCTAATTGAAGTGCTGAATTAGATCAGATCACAACCCTATCCCGTGATGCTTCAATCTCATTGGTTCCTAGTTCACGTGCATAACGATGTCCACCGAAAACCGCCTGAGCGATGATGCTTGGGGCCACGCAGTCGCCAATTCGTTCCACAGAAATAATTCCTGCATCTCTTAATTTCAACAAATCAGATGTAAGGTCTAGATAGAGAGCTTCATTAGGCTCTCGCGATGTTACCGGCACAAACGTCTTGCAAACACGTGTCTGTTCACGTCCGGTATACCCACAGGCAAGCGTTACACCCTCCCCATCAAACCGGGTGACGGTGTGGGCGGTTAGCACTTCAATATCCATCTCCAGTATCTGAGTCTGAATACGGGCTTGATCCAGGGTGCCATCAGCCATAGGTGACAAGTCGCCTGAACTGGTGACCAGCAGAACGTCATGACCGGCAACTTTTAGTTTCTCGGCGATCACACCACCCATATAAAAATGATCGTCGTCATACACCACCACTGGGCCTGTCGCTTCCTTGCCCCCCATAACATCGTCAACGCTCAGCACACCTTCCAAATCCCATCCTTCAATGGGGAAAAACCTATACCGTCCTATGCCATTGCGACGCCATGCAGACCCGGTAGCCACACAGATATGCTCAAAACCGAACTCAATAACCTGTTTGGCATCCAGCCGGCTGGCCCGATAGATTTCCACATTGGGCATTTGAATCAGTTGCTGGACACGATAATCACGCACCCGCGCCCATTCATTCAGGCCCGGAAGCTTACTTTCATTTAAAACACGGCCACCCAGTTCCTCGCTCGCTTCCGCCAATATGACATCATATCCACGGTGGCCCAGTATGCGGGCGGCTTCCAGTCCCGCGGGGCCGGCGCCAACTACCAGAATTTTTTCGTCGGCGTGGCGAGGAGCGGCTTTCTCCGGATGCCACCCCCGCCGCCATTCCTCACCCCTGGTTGGGTTCTGGGTGCAACGTAACGGCACGGATTTGCCATTTGCCCAGACACAGATATTACAGCCGATACATTCACGAATATCATCTGTCCGACCTTCATTGATCTTGGTCGGGATAAACGGATCAGCAATGGAGGGGCGTGCAGCGCCAATCATATCGAGCACGCCACGCTTGATTTGCCCAACCATGGTATCGGGGCTGGTAAATCGACCGACACCAACAACGGGTTTTTTTGTTACCTGTTTGACAAAGCTAATGTACTGTTCCTGGGCGCCTTCGGGCGCAAAGCGTGACGTTCTAGCGTCGGCTTGAAAATCGGAAATATTGACGTCCCACAAATCCGGAAGATCAGCTAGATACTCCACCAACTGCCGCCCCTCACCGTCATAGGTAATACCACATGCCCGGTCGAGATTGTCCACGCCAAAACGAAAGGCAACACCACAGGTATCGCCGACGGCGTCCTTTGTATCTTCCAGCAGTTCCTTAATCAAACGGGCGCGGTTCTCGAAACTACCACCATATTCATCGGTACGCGTATTTTCCACAGGAGATAGAAATTGTGCCGGAAGATATCCGTGACCTGCATAGACATAGATAATATCGAATCCCACCCGCTTGGCACGGAGCGCCGCATCCCGATGCCATTTTCGTAAATTGGCAATATCGGTTTTATCCATGGCCTTTGTCTGACCAGCCCCATGCCAGGTTGGCATGCTGCTGAGTCCCAGTGAGCTTTCGCGGGTCATGTTGTTATCTGTTGAAAATCCGCCATACCAAAGCTGAACCCCTGCCAGGGCGTCATGACGATGCACGCCCTCAACCATTTTGCCCAGATTCTTGACGTCACCTTCATCCCAGAGCGTGCATTGTGGATGGGGATCTTCATTGGCCGACGGATGGATCGAGCAGTATTCCGTATTGACGACACCCCAGCCGCCTTCTGCAGTCATCTCACGCATTTTGTTGAGTGTATTTGGGCGCGCGTACCCCATGCCGGTACAGTGCGGTACCTGATAGAACCGGTTTTTGCTCGTTACCGGGCCAATTTTTATTGGTTCAAACAGGATGTCGTAACGTGGATCACGGGTCATGACTGAAGTTCCCCTAAATCAACACTCTCAAGAAGATCCTCAAATTGTGTCCAAAGGCGGGAAACTGGGCTCCACTGGGTAACCGCATACGTCATCTTGATCCTCCGGGATCGAGCTTCTCATGGCTAAGACCAGTGAAACGCTTCAGATAATGATCAGCATTTCCAAAAGTCACATCGATCATCGCCCCCGATATCCTTCTTGTCGGGATCCTGGCCGATTTCAACTATTCGCTTCACTTCCGCCGGTAACTTTTCACGGATGAAGTCACGAACTTCGTCGCGGAAAATCACGTCGTCGTCGGCGTTTAACTACAATTCCATCAAATTACTCTTCACCTGTATTGTCCCGGGTGTTCAATTTGTAGGCACTTACAAGGCAAAGGAATTATGTTGCCGCGTACTCGTAACCTTTATAGCAAGGTAACCCATCACCAATTTCGTAGTAATCACCTTTATCGGCAACATAGATGTGTTGCCGGATACTGAGACCTGTTGGGCTATCAAGGGTGCCAATAAAAATATTGGCACCATGAATCTCGGATTTCCAAAATAGAGTTGAACCGCAACTCTTGCAAAACCCTCTTTGTGCATCTTCAGAAGATTGAAACCATGTTAGGTTCTCACCTCCCTCAATGCGGACGTCATTCCAATCCACATATGCGCCCACAAGATAATGCCCAGATTGCCTGCGGCACTGATTGCAATGGCATGCGCTTACATTAGACAACTCGCCTTCGACTGCGTATGTAACGTCACCGCACAGGCACTGTCCTGAGTATTGTTGTGCATAGGCCATTTGCGATCTCCATTCCTTTATGTTCGGTAGAATTGTTAGATGTGCTAACAGTGAGAGAGTATCATCTGTCACGAATGCGTGTTCGTGACAAGTTAGAAATCAATCAGTATAAGTAAGAACAACTATTTCATAGGATGTTTTCCGTGGGGCGTACGTTCTCGTCACTCAAAGAATTGGAGGCATTCGAGGCTGCGACTCAATACCTGAACTTCATGTTTGCCGCAAAGGAGTGTCCGTCATCAAATGATTTGGCACCACTTGTGGGCTGATCTGCAGGAGGGCCTGGCTCATCATTAATCACTCCTCAGTGGCCACGATAAGCCAGATACACTCCTTTATCAAATCTACTCAGTTTGCCCCAAAGGCGCTGACGTCAGGCAGAATTCAGGAGACTTTTCTACTAAATAGCCGTTCCTACAGCAAAGCCTGACTGTGTGTTCTGCAGCTGTTTCTGTCCGGCCTGGCGATCGCCACGGCTGTTTCCCCGGGCCCTGACCGGTTTTTGCAACGCGCTATTCTTCAGCAGGTTGTGTCAGGATCTCTACGGCGTTTGTCGGAGCTTCGTTAACCAGTAGCTTGAAGATATCCGGACGGGCGTAGTGGCCGGTAACATCAAAGTCATACTTGCCACGGGTGATATCGTTCATATCCAGCTCGGCGCTCAGAATTGTTTCACCGTCAAAGTCAGGGCCGGCCAGGAACTGGCCCAGAGGGCTGACAATACAACTGCCGCCGCGGGAGATAACTGTCGCCGGGTCATCCCCCTGGACGGCATCATAGTTTTCCGGAAAATCGCCTCGGGTCGTGTACTGGTTACACGACAAGACAAAACAGCGGCCTTCCAGGGCCACATGCTGCATCGTCGAAGACCAGGTAGGGCGATCATCAGCTGTCGGTGCGCAATACAGCTGAATACCCTTGTTGTACATAGCCATGCGCAAGGCCGGCATGTAGTTCTCCCAGCAGATCACTGAGCCAAGGATACCGATCGGGGTATGAAATACCGGCAGCGTCGAACCGTCGCCAAAACCCCAGACTAAACGCTCCAGTGCTGTCGGCATCAATTTACGGTGCTTGCCCAGATAATTGCCGTCGGGCTGAAAGGTCAAAATAGTGCAATACAGGGTGCCACCCTGCCGTTCGATTACTCCTATAACCAGGTGAATAGCGTTTTCCCTGGCTACCCGGCCAAGGTAATCAACCGCGGGTCCGGGCACGTCTACAGCACTGTCGAAATACCTGCGAAAGTCCTCACGCCCTTCTGGCTTTCGCATCCCGATACGGGCACCAAAATCCAGCCCCTTGGGATAGGCTGACACGAAGGCTTCGGGAAACAGAACCAGCTGGGCGCCTTGTTTTGCGGCGTCAGCACTCAAGGCCCTGACCTTCTCCAGTGTTCTTTCCCGCTCGAACGGAACTGGTGCGGCCTGTACGACCGATGCTTTGACAATAGCCATTATCTCTTTATGTCCTGCTTGACGGCGGTCTCCGCCCGAAGATGCCGGTCTATACCGGCAGAGCTTATCCTACCTGCAATTCTTGCTAAATGCATAGACAGCAGTTCGCTCCACTCTGGCTGCACCGCTGATAACAACGAGCAGATTCGAGGAGACGAGAGTCACCAAGTGATTGATATGATGGATGAAAAATGGTGGGCCCGAAAGGACTTAAAGTGATTGATAAGTTATTGAATCATTGAAGTAAGTTACGTCATCCCCAAATAGTTACCGTCAAATCTACCGTCTAAAGTGCTGGATTTAGTTGCCCGGTATTGGACGAAACCGAATTGTGGCTGAGACGCGCAAGCGCTGTCCCAGAGCCGGGCGACATGCTGCCGACCAGCGTCGCCGCAAAAATCACCGATATTCAGGTATCTTTCCGCGACACGCATTCCTGAGGC
>CAJWEF010000094.1 GCA_913031305.1 uncultured Acidiferrobacteraceae bacterium | reverse complement strand
TCTTCATCCCGAATAATTAAAGCCCGCTCTCCCACCAGATCAAAGGTTATGTAGCTACCCTGTTTAGGAATGTCGCTCGTGTGACAAGCGATTTGCCAGTGTTTCCGGAAAAGTTCTTCAGCTTCCAGTTCAAATAACTCCTCGTTGAAATATGTCCAGGATGGTAACCCAGAACGATCCCAATTTGGGGGTGGTTTGAGTTCGGAGCTTGGAATGTGTAAATTCATGATTAATTTCGCTTCATCAAGATTGCAGTCTCTTAAAATGGACTTCCCTTTGAGCAATTTCTCTTGGAGTGTATTTTAAAGGAGGCAGGGTCTGCCTGAGATCAGTTTCAAATAGCTGTCGATCCATTCGGAATAATTTTATAAGGTTACTCTCAGTTGTCAAGAGAAATTCGTCTTGTCAGACTAACCTCAAACCGTTCTCATCGAGTTCAATCTTCTTAACTAATTGCCTGCGTTTCTTTTCAAAGACTCTATTGTATCAATCAGGAGACATCCCTACTCGACTTCATGAAAACGAAGAAATGAAACGCCTTGCCAGAGTGCTTTACTGGAAACGTCCACACCCGTAATGTCGCCTTCCGTAAATTTTAAGATGTCCCCCTTGGAGACGCCGGAAAGAAAATATTTTCTGGAAGTCCCGAGTAGCAAAGGCAAATCAAATTCTTGTTGTTTTCTCATTATTTGTTTGTTATATTGATCTGAAAATGCAATGAAGCCTGAAGGAAGTATGAAAACAGCCCGGAATCTCATCGAGCCACAGGAGCGCCTGTGAATGAAACTACGATAGAAGTCTCGGCACTCGCGCCAAGTCCAAAGAGCTGGGGTAGACGGTTGTATGCCTGGTATCTGCGCAGCGACGCGTTGAAGGGGTTCACACTGCTCTCACCCACGCTACTGGTGATGGGCCTCACTATGCTCATCCCGTTCGGAATCATGGTGACTATTAGTTTCTGGGCACAAATCGGCTTTGAATTCGATACCACGTTTACGCTCGCCAACTACGGGGAGGGCGTCGAGCAGCCTCTTTATCGAGCCTTGCTGCTTCGCTCGCTCGCTATCTCTGGGACGTGCGCCGTCGTTACAGTGTTGGTGTCTTACCCGATGGCGTACTATGTGGCCTTTCACGTTCACAAGCACAAGATGACCTGGATTATCCTGATGACAGTGCCGTTTTTTACCAGCTATTTGTTACGGGTCTTTGCGTGGAAAGTCATCTTGGGCTACAACGGCGTCATCAACTCGGGCCTTAAAGGACTCGGTCTCATCGAGGAGCCTTTGGCATTTTTGCTTTACAGTCCCACAGCCGTGGTGATCACCCTGGCGCACGCCTGGGCCGCATTCGCAATCTTGCCGATCTATATCTCGCTGGAGAAGATAGATCGATCCCTGCTCGAAGCAGCCACCGATCTAGGCGATGGCCCAGTGAAACGTTTTCTAGGAGTCACCCTGCCGTTGTCGATGCCAGGTGTTATCGCCGCCACGCTGATGATATTTATCCCCACTGTTGGTGACTACGTGACACCGGCC
Organism: uncultured Acidiferrobacteraceae bacterium; assembly: GCA_913031305.1. Lineage (GTDB taxonomy): Bacteria > Pseudomonadota > Gammaproteobacteria > Arenicellales > UBA868 > UBA868. The sequence continues at coordinate 7,913 of CAJWEF010000094.1, read as the reverse complement.
CTGGTCGGCGGCCCTGACGGGATCATGATCGCAAACCTTATCCAGGCACAGTTCGGGTTGGTAAACAACTGGCCAATGGGCGCAGCCTTAGCGATCGATATGATGGTGGTCGTCGCAGTCATTTCACTGCTCTACATTTGGTTGACCCGCAAGATTACTGAGAAAATCGCATGACCGAAGTTGCTTACATCGACCGCCCCAGCCGAGCGTTGTACTTTTACGCGATCCTTTACCTCGGCTTCCTTTACATTCCAGTGCTGTTCCTGCCGATGTTCTCGTTCAACGACAATATCTACATCGCTTTTCCACTCAAGGGGTTCACCACTAAATGGTATATGGAGATGTTCAACAACCAGCCGATGTGGGCCGCGCTGAACAATTCGTTCAACGTCGCCTGCGTTAGTGCGGCAATCGCTACACTGCTGGGACTCTTCGGTGCCAAGGCGGTGACCCGTTACCGGATTCCAGGTGAAAAGCCAATCATATTCGTGATCATGTTGCCGATGGTGGTTCCGTACATAATTATGGGCGTCGCACTGCTGATTCTTATTACTCAGCTGGGATTTGATCTGTCCTTGTACACCGTCACCATGGCCCATGTGCTGATCTCTGTGCCGTTCGCCATGGCAACCTTAATTTCCCGTTTCGAAGGATTCGACCAAGCCTTGGAGGAGGCGTCCACGGATCTTGGCGCCAGCCCGTTGTCGACCTTCTGGCGTGTGACCTTGCCTTTGGTATTCCCGGGGGTGCTGGCGAGCTTTTTACTGTGTTTCACCATTTCCTTCGACGAGTTCATCATGGCGTACTTCCTCGCTGGCACTGATCCCACGCTGCCGATCTTTATCTGGAGCCAACTTCGGTTTCCCCTCAGGTTGCCGGGGGTGCTGGCGCTCGGCTCGCTTATCCTCGTGGTTTCCTTTGTGGTGGTATTCTTCTCTCAGTGGTTGCGGAGCTACAGGGTCGAAAAAACTCAGCCAGGTATCTGATCCATGACCAGCAACAACGATTTTGTCAGTTTAACTGACGTGTCCAAGCACTTCGGCTCGGTGGTGGCGGTCGATCACCTCAGTTTCACTATCAGCAGAGGCGAATTCTTCTCGCTGCTCGGTCCCTCTGGTTGTGGCAAGACCACCTTGCTCAGAATGCTGGCCGGCTTTGAGTCGCCGACCACCGGTGAGATCTATATAGACGGCGCACCTATGTCCGAGGTGCCGCCACACCACCGCCCGACCAACATGGTGTTTCAAAACTACGCCATCTTCCCGCACCTCAACGTCCGCGCGAACCTTGCCTACGGACTACGGTACGACAAGATCGAAAAAGCCGAGGTGGGGCGGCGCGTCGAAGAGGCTCTGGAAATGGTCAAACTGCCGGGCTTCGGTAACCGTCGCTCCAACGAACTGTCTGGAGGAGAACGCCAACGCGTGGCACTCGCACGGGCCCTGATCAAAAGGCCAAAGGTGCTGTTGCTTGACGAACCACTGGGGGCGCTCGACAAAAAGCTTCGAGAAGAAATGCAGCTGGAACTGCGGGCGTTGCAGGAGTCGGTGGGCATTACCTTCATCTTCGTGACCCACGACCAGGAAGAGGCGCTGACCTTGTCGACCCGTATTGCCGTAATGACACGCGGGAAAGCGTTGCAAGTCGCCTCGCCCAAAGATCTTTACAACCATCCGGTAAGCGTCGAGGTCGCAGACTTCATCGGACAGATGAACTTTGTCGAGGCCCAGGTGATGGATGTACGCAACGGCGAAGCGGTACTCGATGCCACCGGATTAGGCAAAATCACGGCCCCGGCAAGCTCAGACTTCGTGCAAAAGGGCGCAAATATCATTGTCGCGATCCGTCCCGAAAAGTTGATTCTGTCCGCAGAGCGAAGGTCGGACGGTCTCGGAGCTGTACAGTGCACCATAAAGACCTCGGCCTACCTGGGCGATCGAGACCACTTTTATGTGTCGGTAGACGGCTGTGAGAAGCCATTCGCAGTAGCGATAGCAGAGACCGGAGCGAATAGTGACCAGTCTCTTGACCGCCAAAGCATCGTTTGGCTCTCGTGGGCCGACGAATCACTGATCCTGCTCCCGCGTGATTGAGCGAGCAACGATGAGTGCCAGCAATTACCATGGTCGACGTAGATAACAAGAGACACAGAACTATGCGCGACAAACGCTATGACCTGCTGTTTGAGCCTGTTGAAATCGGTCCCGTAACAGCCAAAAACCGCTTCTATCAAGTACCACATTGCACCGGCCTTGGTAGGCTTCGCCCACACATGTTGGCGGCATTGCGGGGAATTAAGGCCGAAGGTGGATGGGGTGTGGTGTGTACCGAGTACTGTTCCATCCACCCTGCATCCGACGACCTCCCCCATCCGAATGCATCCTTGTGGAACAACGACGACATAAAGGACCACGCCTTGATGACCGAGGCGGTGCACCGTCACGGCGCGCTTGCCGGTGTCGAGCTTTGGGTAGGTGGGGCCAGCACGGCAAACCTCTACACCCGTGAGGTCTCCATGGATGTGGTGAGTATGCCAAACCTCCAGGGGCATCCCTATCAGAGTCGAACCATGGACAAGTCCGATATTCGCGAGCTCCGGAGATGGCATAGAAATGCCGCATTGCGGGCCAAGGAGGCGGGCTTTGATGTGGTGTATGTGTATGCTACCCATGGGTATTTGCTGTCAAATTTTCTCTCAGCCTGCACCAACACTCGCGGCGACGAGTACGGCGGGTCGATGGAAAATCGGGCACGCCTGCTGCGAGAATTGATTGAGGAGACAAAAGACGCTGTGGGGGACCGGTGTGCCGTTGCAGTACGCTATTCGGTTGGTGGCGACGACGGCGAAGATCCGTCACTTACGGACGAGAGACGAGACAGGCTGGAGATGCTGGCGGAGTTGCCGGACCTATGGGACATCAACATCAATGACTACAACCACGAGATGGGTGTCTCGCGATTCGTCAAGGAAGGCTCCCTGGAAGAGCACATGTCCTTCGTCAAATCCGTTACCACCAAACCCGTGGTCACCGTGGGACGCTTTACCTCACCCGACACGATGGCCTCACAGGTTAAACGCGGGGTTGTGGATTTCATAGGGGCCGCACGGCCTTCTATTGCAGATCCATTTCTGCCGAGAAAGATCGAGGAAGGACGCCTTGACGAAATTCGCGAATGCATCGGCTGCAATATCTGTTACACTGGTGATGGCTTGGGCGTGCCGATCCGCTGCACGCAGAATCCAGCCATAGGTGAAGAATGGCGCCGCGGTTGGCATCCGGAATTCATTGCCAAGAAGGGCTCCGAATCTAGTGTATTGGTGGTTGGCGCCGGACCGGCAGGACTGGAGGCGGCCCGAGCGCTGGGCCAGCGCGGATACCTGGTGACCTTAGCGGAGGCGACACGCCAGCTCGGCGGCCGTGTGGCTCGCGAATCCACGTTGCCTGGTCTCAGCGAATGGCTGCGGGTACGAGACTACCGGCTACAGCAGTTCGACAACATGCCCAACGTGGAAGTTTTCCTGGAAAGCGATCTCAGCGTCGATGACGTGCTTGAATGGCCGGAGCATCGCAATCACCCGGTAGAAGCGGATCATGTGGTTATCGCGACCGGCTCAACCTGGAGAGCCGATGGCTTCGGACGCAATCACCCGCAACCGCTCACAACCCTGAGCCAAAGCGCCACGATCTTAACCCCCGACGATATCATGGCAGGCCGCCTGCCCGATGGGCCTACGGTGATTTTCGATGACGACAGTTTTTATATGGGTGGCGTCATTGCCGAGCGGGTGCGCCTCGAGAACGTACCGGTTACTGTGGTTACGCCAGAAGATGTTGTCTCTGCCTGGTGTGAATACACCTCGGAGCGGTATCAGGTACAGAAACATTTGCTGGAGCTAGGGATCGAGATCAAAACAACCCATCGCCTGCTCGCCTACGACGGCCGGGAGGTGACGATTTGCTGTATCCATACTGGACGACAACAGTCAATTGAAGCCGATGCACTCATCATGGTGACCGCACGCAGCCCCAGAGACGAACTGTACCAGGCCTTGAAGCAACGCATAGAGAGTGGGGCGCAAACCCCGTTCAGTTCATTACGGAGAATCGGTGACTGTGATGCGCCGGCCATTATTGCCGCTGCAGTCTACGCGGGTCATCGCTACGCGCGAGAATTCGATACGGAACCAGATCCGGATGTGCCACTCAGGTTCGAATGACGGCACCTGCGGGCATTCACGTTCAAGGAAAATAGATGAAGAAATTTATTGGCAAGACCATGGCAGGAAAAGTGGTCTCGGTGCACATGGGCAACAACGAAGACCTTAGCAAGGACACCCGGGGATCACTGACTGCCGAAATCGGAGGTTTTGCCGGTGACAAGCATCAGGGCCTCACCCGGAAAGCCTGGAAAGGGGATTGGGAATCTGCTGGTACGGTACGCCGCAACGAACGCCAGTGGTCAGGTGTTTCAGTCGAAGAACTGGCTCACATTACTGAACGCCTAACACTAACCGAGCCGCTGTCGCCCGACACGTTGGGCGCCAACCTGTGCGTCGAGGGCATCCCTGAATTTTCCCTGTTGCCGAAAGGTACCAAACTGTTGTTTCCTTCCGGGGCGGTGTTGCTGGTGGAAGGATACAACCCGCCATGCGCCGAGATGGGGGCTCAAATTGTGGCAAAGCATGTCACACGTTCAGGTGAGCCACTGACCACTACTGCATGGTTGCGGCTAGCAGTAGGCCGCCGAGGGGTGGTCGGCATTGTCGATGTGCCCGGTGTCATCAAGGCAGGTGATGAAGTGGAAGTCCGGGTCTACGAGGAACCGGCAATACGGCTGCTGTAAACTAGTACCCCGTCTCCTCGATCGGCAGGGAAAGTAGGGTATTTATAATTCTTTTACTCTCAGTGCGAAAGGCTGTTGACATGGACCCTGAGCTTGTTAAGTTCGCGAGCGTGGGCAGTAGGTATATCGCCGGCCCAACCATCGGTGACGATCAGATCCCGACGGACTTTTTCCTTTAACAGGTGCCCAGTAACGAAGTCGATATCTGTTCCGTAGGTGCTCCTGAATCGGTATTAAAAGTGGAACCAATTTCGATGATGAACTAACATTCAACCTGGACCACTTCAAGGGGCCAGGTCACTTTATAGTAATGAATAAAAAAGAGGGCCTTTGTTATGAGTGAGAAATTTCAACAGCAACGCCGTTTTCTATTAAAGGCAATAGCAGCATCAATGTTGGTTCCTCGTATTGTGTTGGGTAATACGGTCACCAACCCTGATGTGGTGATTGTTGGTGCGGGTGTTGCTGGCTTAGAGGCAGCTAAAACGTTGCATGATAAAGGTATTAGCTTTGTGGTGGTAGAAGCTAATTACCGTATTGGTGGTCGTGTTCATACAAATAACTCTATATTCGGTGTGCCGTTTGATACTCATGCACATTGGATGATGATTTCGCGAAAAAATCCATTGATCAATTATGCAAAAGACAATGGTTTTAATATTTATGAAGATCTTGATAAACAGAAATATTTTGTAGGTAATCGCGAAGCAACTGAAGATGAACTCGCTGACCTAAGAAGAACCGACAAGGCATTTAATAATAAAATTAGAGACTCTGTTTTAAACGGTGTAGCCGGTGATGACGATAATGCACGCACTGCTTTAGGTGAGGATTTTTTTCAAAGTCCTTGGGGTTATACCGTCGCATCCGATTATGGTGTTTGGAATATGGCGGAAAACTCCGAAGATTGGTCACCAAAAGATTGGTGGAATAGCATAGGTGGTGACGATTGGTTTTGTGCAGAAGGTTATGGCTCAGTGGTGGCACACTACGGCCAAGATGTGCCTGTGGCATTAGCCACTGCGGTTAAAGAAATCAATTGGCAAGGGGATGGCGTTAAGGTAGTTACCTGGCAAGCCGGCACCATCAAAGCTAAGGCGGCAATTCTAACGGTGTCAGTAGGCGTATTGGCGGCTAATCATATTAAATTTACGCCAGAGTTACCGGTTGAAAAACAAGAAGCCATTGATGGCATTGATATGGCGGTAATGAATTATATTGGCCTACATTTTACCGATGACGTGTTTAATTTTGGTGCAGATACTTATGTTTATAAACAGCAGCATGATGAAGATGGTGTGGGGTATCTTGCTAATTTAAATAACACAAATTTGGTTTATGGTTATGTCGGTGGGGACCAGGCTAAAGCTTTAGAAAAAGAAACGACTGATACAGCCATAGCTTATGGTTTAGATGGCATGAAAAGCATGTTGGGCAATGACATAGAGAAGAAGTTTATTAAAGGTTATGCAACAGCCTGTGGTCAAATTCCTTTTTATGAAGGTGCTTATTCTGCGGCTAAACCGGGTAAGCAGCCGATGCGTGCAGTGTTGCGAGAAACACTGGCAGATAAACTATTTTTCTCCGGCGAGGCAACTCACAGGGTTCAGTGGGGTTCGGTTAATGGTGGTCTCTATAGTGGTCGAGAATCGGCAAATCAAGCTGCGAGATACATTAAACGAAAATGGGGAGGGCTGTGGCGCGATCGTCCCGGGCTATGGAGTGATGCCTAACAACATGCTCGGCGAGGTTGACCTTAATCCCCGTGGTGTCGTCCACTACCCACAAGCGGAGTAGCATGAGTTCAATGATGGCGCCGACCATAACCCGGCAGGTGAACGGTGCACTGCTGGCAACCGTCTCCAATGGGTCACGGCAGATTCGAAAGGCTATCTTGCAACTATTGATCAAAGTGATAGGTTACGGAATGGACAAAGAGAGCGCTATTCAGGCCACGTGCGTGTATGTTGAGGATAGCGGGATTTGTATTGAGGGTGGTTTACCTGATAGAGTGATTGAGACGGTGACTCCGCACTATCACGGCATCAGGCGGCTCGGTCGGGCATTGTCCTTTGGCTGGATCCACTCAGTGATTGTTCGCGGAGCTGGTCTACTCAGTTTTGGGGACTCAAATCATGGAGGTACTAATAATATGAGTGCTGTTGTCCGATGCTGACCCAATCGACCAGTGAACCAGTTTGGACTCGCGAACGTGCACTGACCCTGGCTGCATTAATTGGGTGCCTTTCCATATACGGCATCACGTTCAGTCTATTTACACCGTTACTATCGCTGATCCTGGAAGCACGTAATGTCAGCAGTACACTGATCGGTGCGTTGGCCATGGTGGCTTCCGCGGGCATCATAATCGGCTCTTTTGCTGTTCCGCGGTTTATGAGACACCTGGAAGGACGCAGCCTTCTGCTTGGCGGGGTGTTTTTTGAGATCGTCCTCATTTTCGCTCTCATGAGTACCCAGTCAATCGTAGCGTGGTTTGTAATCCGGTTCTTGGGCGGGCTCGTGGGTTCAGTGCTGTTTGTTGTGACCGAGACATGGATAATCGAGATAACACCCCGTGTGCACCACGGACGCGTCATGGGTTTTTACAACACCACGCTGGCGTTGAGTTTTGCTCTTGGGCCTTTAATTCTGTCAGTGACGGGCAGACAAGGCACACTACCGTTTCTTGTCGGCATTGGCTTGATGGTCCTGGCTGGATTTCCGGTGTTATGGGCCGGACGCTATGCCCCCGCTTCTAGCGACAAGCCGGGTTTTGGGGTGGTTAGTTTTGTCTTTGTGGCACCGCTGCTGGCGTTGGCCTGCTTTGTGGTGGCTTTCATGGAAATTACCACTACCAGCCTGATACCAGTCTACGGATTACGGGTTGGGATGACGGAGTCTTCTGCAACTTTGATGCTGTTCGTTGGTGCCGCTGGTGGCGCCTTACTGCAGTTTCCCATCGGCTGGGCAGCTGATCACTTTGATCCACGCAAGGTGTTAGTAGCGTGTGCTCTTGCCGGCTTGGCCGGTGCTGTGGCTTGGCCGTTCTCTGTGGATACGCCATTTCT
>CAJWEF010000093.1 GCA_913031305.1 uncultured Acidiferrobacteraceae bacterium | reverse complement strand
TCTTATCCTGTTTTTATCCCACGCATCAGTTGTACTCCCGGATCACGCGACGGGTTTTGCCTTCACTGCGCTCAAGTGTGCCCGATGACAGCAGTGTGAGCGTGACACTTAAGCGCAGGGTATCACTAAGACGACGCCCCAGAGCCCCCACCAGATCATCGTGGGGTACAACCGACTCAGTCAGTTCCACCTCCAGCGGCAGTCGATCATAGGGCGGCGGGTGAGGCAGGCGAATACGGTATTCGCCATTGAGTTCGGCACAGCTGTTGATCGCCGCGGCGACTACCGATGGAAAGGCGTTGACCCCACGCACCACAATCATCTCGTCGGTGCGCCCGATAACCTGAAAGCGCGGTGCCCCGCGGCCGCAGGTACAGCGCTCAGTGGCACCGAGGCGTATCAGGTCGCCGCTGCGAAAGCGCAACAGCGGCTGACATTCACGGTCGAGATGGGTCAGCACCAGCTCGCCCTCGCTGCCGGTCTCCCAGGGGACCACAGTCGTTTGCCCGGGCACCACCAGCTCCGGATGCGCGACATCCATGGCCATGAAATGCAGATCGTTCTGCAGCGTGCACTGGCCGGCAAAATTACACAGGAAATCACTGACACCGTAATTGGAGTTCATCGCCTGCATTCCCCAGGTGTCTGCCAACCGCTGGCGGAACACCGGATCATCCAGGCCTGGCTCACCGCCCATAAAGGCTTTGCGCAAGCCCAGATCTGAAGGGGCCATCGCCGGGGATTGTTCTGCCAGTACCTGCGCCAGGCGGGTTGGGTAGGATGGCGTGCACGAGATGGCATTGATGCCCAACTCGCGGATCGTTTGGATCAAAAGCGCCGTGTGGCCAGTGCCAAAAGGCACCACCAGCGCGCCGGTCGCTTCCAGCCCCAGGTGGTCGGTCAGCCCGCCCATCCACAGCTGGTAATTGAGGCAGTGGACGACGATGTCGCCAGGTCCCAGGCCGGCCGCCGACTGCGCCCGCCCGGCCACCTTGGCCTGCAGTTTTGCATCATGGGGCGATAGTGCAAGGTTCATTGCCTGGCCCGAGGTGCCCGAGGTGCGGTGCAGCCGGGTCACGCGATTTCTGGGGTGGGCGAGGTAGCTGCCAAAGGGCGGGTAGGCCGCCTGGTCGGCACGCAACTGCTCCTTGTCGGTAAAGGGCATCTGGGCAATGTCTGCTAAAGAGGTCGGCAGGGTCAGCGGCGCCTGCGGGTGATGGCGCTGGTAAAACGCCGAGCCGGCAAAGCGCTCGCGCTGCACCTGCCAGCGTGCCGCACGCTCACTGGTAAGTGCAGCCGGCAGAGCAAACTCGGCGTTGTCAGTACAGGGCATCGTGGCGCAAGACTCCTTCAGTATTTGTTGTGCCAGTAGCCATCAGGATCGTCGGCAAAGCGCCCCAGGTAAGGCCCGTGGCAGCGATAGCCCATCAGGTTCTGTACGGTGCGCGAATAACCTCGCGCTTTCTCGTGCGGCACCGTCAGGTAGTGGTTTACTTCCTGGCGCAACCAGCCCAGCGCGTAGGTCGTGACCAGCCCCATGCGCGGCACCTCTGAGCGGTTGGCACCGCCGCCGTGCCAGGCAGCGCCCAGGTAAAAAAGGGCACTGCCGCGATTCATCGTTGCCTGCACGCTTGGGGCATTTTCATAGCCGCCCTCACGCTCGAGCCGGTGGCTGCCCGGCACCACGTGGGTGGCACCGTTTTCGACCGTGAAGTCGCTCAGTGCCCACATCACACTGACCTGCCAGTCAATACCGGGAATGCGTATCGGGTAGATAACATCATCCTGGTGCAGGATCTGTGCTTTTTCACCAGGGTGAATCTCAATACCGGTACTGCTGCCGATACGGTAGTTGCTGCAGTTGGGCAGCAGTACCGGGTCGAGCAGTGCGAGCGCATGCGTTTGTTCGATCAGATCGGCCGCCGCGGATGAATACGCCAGAGTGCTGGCCAGTCGGCGCGTCGCGTAGCCATTAAAATCATCTTCAAAGTGCTGGCCTTGGGTATCAAAGTATGGCTGCAGTTCGCTTGCCACCTGATCAACCAGCGTAGTGCTGGCCAGATCACGAACCACGATCGCACCATCATTTTTCAGTGCCAGGATCTGTTCATCCAAGGGGTCCGATGCTCTGAAATAACTGACCGATAAATCCGTACTGTCCGATGTTTTATTCATATCTGATTGCGGTTGCGTGCTTTATCATGACCCATCAACCGTAGCGGCTGTTTTTGCATCGCCGGCCAAGGCGCTATCATCTGCGTCGGCATCCACCACACGCCAGCGCTTAACGCCGACAGACCCTTGCGGTTACAAACAACTCTACCTTGGGTGGTTCGATGATTGCTACCACGATACATATGGCTGGGCATTTTCTGGTGCCAGGGCTCGTGGCGGTGATTTTTTTTCGCCCGAGCTGGCGCTATGCCTGGCTGATCATGCTCGCCACCATGGCGGTGGATCTCGATCACCTGCTGGCTGATCCGATATTTGACCCGCAGCGCTGCGGCATTGGTTTTCATCCACTGCACAGTTACCCGGCCATCATGGCCTACTTTGTGGGCCTGGCATTTAAACCCGTGCGCATCGTGGCCGCGGGGCTGCTCATCCACATGGCCATAGACAGCACCGATTGTCTGCGGATGATGCTTTAGCGGGTTTACTGCGCGCTAAATGGCCAGCCGGTTACTGGCGGCTGGCACGCGGGTAAGTCATCGATGCCGCAGGCCTGGCGCCACCCAAGCAATCAATTTTCTTTGATATATATAAGCGCAGACATAAGAATATAATTATATAAAGACTAAGAAAATCTGACTGTCAACGCTGCAAATGCAATGCTATCGTTTACCCGCTGGATAACTTATCTCCCTTTGGTATCCAGAGCCCGCCCTGCGCAGATCCTCCTCCCCCCAATCTTGAGTCTGCGCGGGGCTTTTTCTTTTCTTTTCTTTTATCTTGCGATACTGGTGTCACGGGATCGTGCAGCATCAGCGGTACTTAAGGCCAGCCTTTGCGAGGCTTAAAGCCCGCGAGCCATGGGCGATTTCCAGCCGTTCGGGCCTCGGCGCGGCCCACCCGCACCGTGAATGGATTGCAATGGCCGGGCCAACCGCCAGCGCCGCCGGGCTTCTTTTTCCCAGACAGCAAAATCGCCCCTGCCGAGCAAGTGCTCCAGATCATCGGGGTGAACGCCCTGGGCCAGGTGCTTTTCGGCCTGGCGGATAATCTCGCTCAGCGGTTTTTGCGACATAGCACTAAAGTTTGTGCACTCAAAAGAGATGCGATTTTGCACCGAGCCCAGGCTCACCAGGTGAATCTGTCGTGTGCGCACAATATGCCCACCTGCGCAGCATTGGCCTGGCCGTGTCTGGGCGTGGATAATGGGCCAGCCCCGTGTGACCTGGAGACTTCCCTGCTATGAATACCAATTTGCTGCTGGCTGCTTTGGCGGTACTGGTTGCGCTCAACCTGGTACTGCTGCTGCGCCTGATCAGGCGAAAGTCTTCAGGCGATGCGGAACAGGCGGTACGCGAAGAGTTGCGCGATGGCCGCGAGGAGGCGGCAAAGCGCAGCCGCGAGCTGCGCGAGGAAGTCTCGGGGAGCCTTAGCAAAACCGCGCAGACGCTATCCAGCACCGTGGGCCAGCTGGGTAATGTGCAAAAACAGCAGCTCGAGGGTGTGACCACCCAGGTACAGGCGCTGGTTGAGACTAACCAGCAGCGCCTTGAGGGTCTGCGCGCGACGATCAGCGAGCAGCTGAACGAGATGCGCGAGGCCAACGAGAAAAAACTCGAGGAGATGCGCCGCACGGTCGATGAGAAACTGCAGGGCACCCTGGAGAAACGCCTGGGCGAATCCTTCAAGGTGGTCAGAGAACAGCTCGATGCGGTGCACAAGGGTCTGGGCGAGATGCAGAATCTTGCCGCCGGGGTTGGCGATCTTAAGAATGTGCTCACCAACGTTAAGGTGCGAGGGACGTGGGCCGAATACCAGCTCGAAGCCATTCTCGAACAAGTGCTTACCCCCGATCAGTTTGACCGCAACGTGGCGACCCGCAAGGATTCATCCGAGCGTGTCGAGTTTGCGATCCGCCTGCCCGGACGCAGTGATGATCCACAGGATTGTGTCTGGTTACCTATCGACTCCAAGTTTCCCCAGGAGGATTACCTGCGCTTGAGCGAGGCCGCGCAGAGCGCCGATGCCGAGGCGGTGGCGCAGTCCACCCGTGAGCTGTTGCGTTCGATCACACAGTCGGCCAGGACCATTGCCGAGAAATACCTCAACCCGCCGCAGACCACGGATTTCGCGGTACTGTACCTGCCTACCGAGGGGCTGTATGCCGAGGTGCTGCGCCAGCCCGGCCTGGTGAGCCAGCTGCAGCAGGATTACCGCGTGGTGGTCAGTGGTCCGACTACCATTGCCGCGTTGCTTAACAGTCTGCGCCTGGGGTTTCGCTCGCTCGCCATCGAGCAGCAGGCAAGCGAGGTATGGCAGGTGCTCGGCGCGGTCAAAACCGAGTTTGGCAGGTTTGGCGATGTGCTGGCCAAGGTCAAAAAGCAGCTGGCCACGGCAAGTAACACCATCGAGAGTACCGAGCGCCGTACCCGGGCGATGGCCCGCACCTTGCGTGAGGTTGAGCAACTGCCCGGGGCCGAAAGCGACGAGTTGCTCGAGCTGCTGCCTGAAGATGAGCTCGAGCAGGACTGAGTGCCAGTTCGCCGTGCACTTTAAGGGAAAATCGGCTCTGATCTGTGGTGCCGGCGGTGGCATCGGGCTGGCCACGGCCAACCAGTTGCTGGCCAGCGGCATCGACGTTGCCCTGGCCGATATCAAGGATCAGCCTGCGGATATCGCCAATGGCCCCGGCCAGGCGACTTATTACCAAGGGGACCTTAGCGACGAGGCTTTTGTCAGCCAGCTGGCGGCTGACGTGGCAGCGGCGCAAGGCGGCATTGATTATCTGGTTAATACCACCGGGGTGCTGTGGTTCGATCGCGACCGTTCAGTGCTTGAAATGGATATGGACACCTGGGATCGGGTGTTTCAGATCAACCTTAAGTCTTTTGCTTTGAGCGTGCGCCATGTAGCAGCACATATGCGCGCGCGCGGTGGTGGGGCGATGGTGCATATCGCCTCTATCGATGCGCTGCGCGGCGATGGCAAACCCCAGGATGCCTATGGCGCGGCCAAGGCCGGGGTGATCCGCCTGTCTAAGTCGCTGGCAATCCAGTTGGCCGCCGATGCCATACGCTCGAACACCATTTTGCCCGGGCCGGTACGCTCGCCGATGCAGGTGCGCTGGGCCGATGACCCCGAGGCGCTGGCGGCGCTGGCGGCACATATACCACTGGGGCGGGCCGGTTCTGTCGACGATATCGCCGGCGCCTGCCTGTTTCTGCTTTCGGATGCCGCAGCCTTTATTACCGGTACCGAGCTGATCGTCGACGGCGGCTGTACTGCTCTTCCCTGATACCCGTGGCTATCGAGATTACCGACGAGTTCCAGCAGGTGCTGGATCTGTTGAGTGTGGCGACCCCGCCGGTGGTTTTTGTCACCGGCTCGGCCGGTACCGGTAAATCCACGCTGATCGATGTGTTGCGATCCGAGCTCGATAAGAACCTGGTGGTGGTCGCCCCCACCGGAGTCGCGGCACTTAACGTGCAGGGCCAGACGATTCACTCGCTGTTCCAACTGCCCCCCGGGCCACAGCCGCGGGCCAAGCGTATTGCCGGCGCCGCCAAAGACGTAGTCGAAAAAATGGACGTACTGGTAATCGATGAGGTGTCGATGGTGCGCGCCGACCTGCTCGATGCCATTGATGATTCGCTGCGTCTTAACACCGGCCGTGCCGGCGTGCCTTTTGGCGGCAAGACACTGGTACTGGTTGGCGATATGCACCAGCTGCCACCGGTGATCGCCGGCCCCGAGGAAAAGCGATTGTTCGAGGAGAGCTATGAGTCACCGTATTTTTTCAGTGCCACCACCCTGCGCGAACTGCCACTGGTGACGGTGACCCTGACGCGGTCTTTTCGCCAGGCCGATGCACATTTCATCGAGATGCTCGATCACATCCGCACCGGCAGCGAGCTCGAGCAGACTGTGGCGCAGCTCAACCAGGCAGTGGACGAGGAGATGGTATCCGAGGAAACCCGATTGGTGCTGACCTCGGTGAACGCGCGGGCGCGTCAGTTTAACGAGCAGCAACTGGCGCAGCTGCCCGGTGAGAGCTGGTCTTTTGATGCCGACGTTAACGGCGATTGGCTGGACAACGAATCACAACTGCCTTCACCGACCAAGCTCAAACTTAAAGTCGATGCGCAGGTGATGTTCACCAAGAACGGCACCGACTGGGTTAACGGCTCCCTGGGCCGGGTGGTGCATCTGGAAGAAGAAGTGATCGAGATCGAACTGCTGGGCGACGAACAGCTGGGCCAGAGTGTTTTTGTAGAGCGCGAGTCGTGGGAGCGCTACCGTTACCAGTGGGATGACAAGCGCCGCCGGGTGGATACCGAGGTGATCGGCACCTACACGCAGTTTCCCTTTATCCTGGCCTGGGCCGTTACTGTGCATAAGGCCCAGGGCTTAACCCTGGAGCACGTGCGCATTGATCTTGGCCGGGGGATGTTTGCGCCGGGCCAGGCCTATGTGGCCTTGAGCCGTTGCCGCACCCTCGATGGCATCTCTTTTAACCGACCCTTAAGCGTGGCCGACGTCAAGTGTGATCCGGTAATCCAGTCGTTTTACCGCGCTATGGACCTGGTGGCCGACGGCGAGGCGGCTTAAGCCCGGGAATGAGCAACAACAGCAACTGAAGGCGCGAACGCTTATCCACAAATACCGATAGTTTTTTTGAAAATGGAGATCATGATTTATGCTTAATCGGTTACATGACGAGAAGCATCTTATGCATCCTCAAACAATGGCAGGTCGAAGCGGCCACCCGCGCCGGCTGTTAACCGGAGGACTGTCCTGGTGACCACACCGCGTTTTTTGCCCCTGGCGGATTATCCGCGTTACCCAGAAGCCAGGATGCATGAAAGGGCTCGTGCGCTGTGGCAGCAGATGAACAGCCGCCGCACAGTGCGCGATTTTTCGCACCAGAGCGTACCGCGCGAGGTGATCGAAGAATGCATCCGTACCGCAGGCACTGCACCGAGTGGCGCCAACCAGCAGCCCTGGCATTTTGCGGTGGTGGCCGATCCGGCCATCAAGCGCCAGATCCGTGAAGCCGCCGAGGAAGAAGAGCGTGCTTTTTATGAGCACCGCGCTCCTGACGAATGGCTGGACGCACTGTCGCACCTGGGCACCGATGCCGACAAGCCCTTTTTGGAAACCGCGCCATACCTGATTGTGGTCTTTGCTTTAGTGCACCACATCGGCGCCAAGGGCGAGAAGATTAAGCACTACTATCCGTACGAATCCACCGGGCTTGCCACCGGCATGCTGATCACGGCATTGCACAATGTGGGCCTGGCCTCGCTCACCCACACGCCCAACCCGATGAAGTTTCTTAACCAGGTGCTGGGCCGCCCATCTAACGAGCGGCCCTTTTTAATACTGGTGACCGGTTACCCGGCCGAGAATGTACAGGTGCCCGACATCAAGCGACGCGACCTTAGCGAGATCTGTACTTTTTATTAACTAACTGTCGAACAACTCTTTGGCCGCCGCCAGGCTGTTGGGCCGGTAGCGCCACAGCCAGTTGCTGTAGTCCGGTTGTATAGACGCACACAGTGCGTCTTTATCCTTGGCTCCATCCAGCAGTGCACGAATACTGGCTGCGGTATCAACCACCGCGCGCACCCAGCGCTTGCCGTTTTTCAGTTGAAACGAGCTCATCCCCGAGGGCATGAGGTAATCGACAAACGCCTGCGGCCACTCGCCCGTTTCCTGGCGGATGGCCATGGCATAAGTCGCAACCTGAAAGGCATGATCATCAACAATACCGCGGCGCGGCTTGCCCGAGCTTTTGAGCTCGCGCACGACGTTGACATAACGCAGATCAATAAAACCGATGACCGGCACCTCGATCCCTTGCAGGGTGAGGCGGATCGGATGCTGGTAAGCGAGCGGCGCTGACCATTCGCTGACCACGGGATAACAGTGATCCAGGCACTGGCTCACCACCTTGCGCTCGCGGGTGATATCTGCGGTGCGGTAGTCGTCTTCGGCGCCTTCGATCAGGGCGTCGTAGTGTTCAGTCGCGAGCGCACGCGCCCCGGCATGATCCAGCGTAACGTCCTCATCGAGCATCTGGCCGATGGTGTGATCGAGCGCCGAGCCGCGGTGCATGGCCGGTGAGCCCGCTTCGCGAATGCCATACACCAGGTACAAAACGCCCAGCGCCGGGTCGGCCCGGAACTGCAGCATGGAGGTGGCCGAAAGATGCTTAACCCCAAAGCGGGCAAAGGGATCGCTCACGCGAGTGACCGGCTACGCGTTGCCCACGGATAGGCTGTTTTGTTTTTAATAACCCTCATTTCAGCGTTGTATCGGCTTGTATCTGATGCGGTGCGGCTGGTCGGCATCGGTCCCCAGGCGCCGTTTGCGGTCGGCCTCGTAATCGGCAAAGTTGCCGGCAAACCAGGTAAGCTGGCTGTCGCCTTCAAAGGCCAGTATATGTGTGGCGATACGATCCAGAAACCAGCGGTCGTGCGAGATCACCACGGCACAGCCGGGAAAATCACCAAGCGCCTGTTCCAGTGCACGCAGTGTTTCCACATCAAGATCGTTGGTCGGTTCATCCAGCAGCAACACGTTGCCGCCCTGGCGTAACACCTTGGCCAGATGCACGCGGTTGCGTTCACCACCAGAGAGCGAGCCGATATGTTTTTGCTGATCTGGCCCCTTGAAGTTAAAGCGTCCGACATAGGCGCGCGACGAGCTCTGGTAGCGGCCAACTTCCAGAATATCCTGACCCTCGGAGATCTCTTCCCAAACGGTCTTGGCGTCATCGAGCGTGTCGCGGCTTTGATCCACGTAAGCGATCTGTACGGTATCGCCATGGCTGATCTCACCGCTGTCGGGGGCCTCGACACCCATCAGCATTTTAAAGAGCGTGGTCTTGCCCGCTCCGTTGGGGCCGACGATGCCGACGATGCCGCCCGGCGGCAGCGAGAATGAAAGATCATCGATCAGCAGTTTGTCAGCAAAGGCCTTGCGCAGGTTTTTTATCTCGATGACTTTGTCGCCCAGGCGCGGCCCGGGCGGAATGTAGATCTCGTTGGTTTCGCTGCGTGATTGAAACTCCTGATCCATCAGCTCGTTAAAGCGGGCGATGCGTGCCTTGCCCTTGGCCTGGCGGCCTTTGGGGTTGGCCCGTACCCACTCGAGCTCAGATGCGATCGCCTTGCGCCGCGCCGAGGCGCCTTTTTCTTCCATCGCCAAGCGCTGGTCTTTTTGATCCAGCCACGAGGAGTAGTTGCCCTCCCAGGGAATCCCAAAACCGCGGTCAAGCTCAAGAATCCACCCGGCCACGTTATCCAGAAAATAGCGGTCGTGGGTTACGGCGATCACGGTGCCCGGGTATTGCTCGAGGTAGCGCTCCAGCCACGCCACCGACTCGGCATCGAGGTGAT
>CAJWEF010000092.1 GCA_913031305.1 uncultured Acidiferrobacteraceae bacterium | reverse complement strand
GAGAATAACCTGGGTGTTTGTTTCCAGACGATCCCGATAAGTCATCCCACCGGGGACGTACTCCCGGGCATCCTCGAGGTCGATCCCCAGGAGTAACACCGGTTTTGATTTCTCAATCGCCATTTAAGGCGGCCGGTGAAATAAATTCAGGGGCTGGACTTACCACACGCGTCAGATCTTGATCTTGAGTGAATGATCGCACTGGTCACACTCAGCAGGAACGCAAGGATGACGGGGTAGGTCGTGTTCAGCTGACGGCCGATCTGCGAGTAGGAAGTAATCTGTAAAATAGTCAGGATGATTGCATAGGAGCCGAGTCCTGCCAAAAGCCCAAAGCTGAGCGCATCCCATATCGATATTCTGGAGCCACGCGCGATCTGAAAGGCCCTAAAGCCAAGTCCGCCAAGCGCGAAGATAAAAGCCACTTGTGGCACGCGACGGTAAATCCACGCGATGCTACGAAGAATTTTATCCCGACTCCGTATCTTTTCGGTATGAAAGCGCGGCGTCCTCGTTAGAAGGTCGGGCCGCTGTGGTCGAACTGGGGACCCGGTGACATATTTGTAATTAATTACAAGCTTGTCATCGTCGATACTCCCGGCCCGGGGACCATTCTCAATAAACCCTTTGAATTTAACCATGCGGGCGAGGGTTTTAAATAAGGTCTGGCCGGCCAGCAGGTTCCACTCGGCGTGCCATGTCGGCGCGAGATTGCTGTAACGAGGACGACAGTCGATTTTGCTGGATTGGCAGGCGCTGTCAATCTGGACTCCGATAGAGGAAAGAAATTCATGCGTACGTCGGGCGTCGCGAAAATAGCCGATATGATAGAGCCCGTCACGAAATGCCCACGGAAAGTAAGCCGCCGGGTAGTCAGAAAACCCCTTCATCCAGGTTTCTGTGCCCCTTCCAGACTCAAAATAAGGTTCTAATTGCTTGAAACTGGGACTAACAGTATAGGCAATCTCCCGGGCATCTCGATTGACCGGGATAAATCGTTCCCAGCGGTCAGTCCGAATCCGTAGCAGTCCTCCGTACGCCGATTCGAACGAGGGGCTTTTCATGCCGTTGGTGATGAAGACGCCATAGCGTTGGTAATTCACATACGCAATCGCGGTGTGGATAGTGAGAAATCCTGCAACCACGATGAGGCTCGCGCGAAATGAAACACTCACAGCGGCAAATCTTCTGATGCCTCGATTCAGGTGCTGGATTGTGTAAAACAGGAAGAAGACCCCCAAAGTGGGTGCAATCCAGATCGCCTCACCCCGTATGTTCCAAAACCATCCCAGCACGACCCCTAAAAGGAGTAACAGCAGCCAGTGGGTTCTGCCCTCAACTGCTCGCCCAAAAGTAATCTGAGCAAGCCCGAAGACCAGCAAGGACACTGCGGGATATATTCCGAATCGAAAGGGATAGGCATTGGGAAAGAAGTTGTAAGTAAAAGGGTTAAAGGCTAAAACGGCAAAAGCCACCCAAAGAAAAGCCAGTCGCACATTGAGGCGTTTCATCCCCAATACGAAAACCAGGCAGGCGCCAAGGTATAGCAGTTCCTGGGAGACAATCAGTGGAATATTCAGAACATTGCTGAATGCGATGAAGAGTGGGTATCCGGAACCCTTTATCAGGGTGAATTGGTTATAGTCACCCAGCCAGTCGCCCTGGAGAATGCTTAAGGCAAGCCCTACGAACAAGGTATCGTCATGGGGTGCAGACCGGGCTACAATTTCCTGGGGCGCCAGCAGCCAAAGCTTAATAAGGGCAATTAAGGCGCACCCAATCAGAAAGTTTTTGGTGCTACCGGAAGTGGTAGTTGAATTGTCCATACCGTAGAAGAGGGTTGCGTATTTGCCGGGGGGCAGGTCGGCGCAGAAAGATTACCCAGACAGTGTCAATTGTACTTGCCTGGGTGTTTTGAAGATACTTAGAGTGAAGTAGCCTGCGGCTCGCATGCTTGGACAGAAGAAAACCAGGTAGCGATCCGGGGCCGAGGTAGCCCGGTCGGCGTGGTAGCATTGGTGGAATATTCTTGCATGATCCCAGATGACTGATAACTCTCTAACCGTAGTAGTGCCGGTGTTTAATGAGGCCCGATCTCTCCCCACCTTTTTGCCGGAGCTTGTCGGTTACTGTCGCGAGCGCGGGTTCCAACTTATATTTGTCGATGACGCATCGACTGATGAGTCCGCCAGTCTGATACAGCCCGAATGCAACGGTGAAACGTGTCGTTTGATCCAACACAAAGTCAACCGGGGTTACGGCGGCGCCCTTAAGACTGGAATTCGAAATGTAAAGACGGATTTCATTGTGACCATGGATGCGGACGGTCAGCATCGACCGCACGACGTTGGAAAATTATGGGAATCAGGCCATCTTTGCGACGCCGATATGGTGGTCGGTAGGCGGCAAAACGGAAACGCCGGTTTTTACCGCGCTTTAGGAAGGCAGGTGATCCGCGGTATTGCTGGTCTGCTGGTGTCGTTGCCAGTGAAAGATCTCAACTCAGGCATGAAACTATATCGAACCCGACTGGCCCAACGCTACCTGGTGCTCTGCCCGGACAGTATGGCTTTCAGCGACATAATCACGCTGGTTTTTGTTCATCGCAACAATCTCGTGACCGAAACTGACATCGAAGTCCGCCCACGGTCTCAAGGTTCGAGCACGATCACTACTGCGACCGCGATTGACACGGTCATTGAAATTATCAATATCGTCGCCTTGTTCAACCCTTCAAGAATTTTCCTTCCGATCGGTGGAATATTTTTTCTAGCAGGTTTGGTGTGGGGGCTGCCTTTTATCCTGAGAGACGAGGGGGTTTCGGTCGGAACGATGTTGCTCTTGGTTTTTGGGCTGATCTTTGTTCTGGTGGGAATTATTGCAGAACAGGTGGCCCAGCTACGTCGTGCACAGATTACTGAGGACTGAGCCTCTCAGAGTCGATCTCGAAGGCTGTAGTACAGCATACCGGCGACAAGCCTGGGCCAGCGTAACAGTGTCCCACCGGGAAAACCCGGCTGGGGCACTCGAGCAAAAAGGTCGTAATCCTCCATTGTTCCGGTGATAGCCCTCGCCGCATCGGTCGGGGCGAGACTCAACCAATGCGACCCGGTAGCCAGCGCGGCTGAGTGTCAGCGCAGCAGTGAGAGCGGTGAACCCGCCACCCACAACACAGACGTCTGCGTCGATCGATTCCTCAAGGGTCCGGCAGTTTGGAAGGGTGTGCGCAGTGGCGGCGTACCACGACCGAATGTGGTCGGCGTTGGACTTCGTCGAGTGATTCATTGGTTCGTATTTCGCCTCTTGCGTGGCCTCGATGCAACCGTCGATAATAACCGCTGTGCCCATTTTGACGAGGCGCCTCAATGAAGGCTTTCCTGGTTAGCGCCAAAGAATTACATGGCCGTAATTTGGACGGATCGGTAGAGATTTTTGATTGTCGTTTTGCCTTGAATGATCCAGATGCCGGTCGGGCTGCGTTTGAGGGCCGGCGTATACCTGGGGCGAACTATGTCGACCTCGAGGAAGACCTTTCAGGAACCATTGAGGCCGATACCGCCCGCCACCCACTTCCATCGCCCAATGCCTGGCTCGAAAAGGTAGCTCATCTGGGTTTGAGTTCGGACAAGATGATAGTTGCCTACGACGATGGTCACGGCATGTTCGCCGCGCGCCTGTGGTGGATGTTGTCCTGGGCAGGCCTTGAGAATATCGGTCTTCTCAATGGGGGTTTTGCCGAATGGTCTCGCCTTGGCCTACCCGTTGAGGGCGGCGATGAGTCCGTTGTCGCCGAGCCCGCAGAATTTGTCGGGCTGTTTGATCACAAACGGTATGTCGATGCCGACTATGTCCTTGCTCATCTGGATAGCGAAGAGACCTTGATTGTTGATGCTCGCGAGCCCGAGCGGTATCGGGGTGAGAAAGAGCCGCTGGATAAAAAGGCCGGTTGCATTCCGGGCGCCATTAACCGACATTTCGTGCAAAACCTGTCGGAGGGGCTGTTTAAGTCACCCGATCAACTCGAAGCCGAGTTCAAACAGCTCTTGGATGGTGTTGAGCCGAGTAGGGTTATTCACAGTTGCGGGTCCGGGGTTACCGCCTGCCACAACCTTTTTGCCATGGAATATTGCGGCCTTGAAGGCTCGCGCCTGTATTCCGGATCCTGGAGTGACTGGATACTGGATTCCAGCCGGCC
This sequence comes from uncultured Acidiferrobacteraceae bacterium, assembly GCA_913031305.1. GTDB lineage: Bacteria > Pseudomonadota > Gammaproteobacteria > Arenicellales > UBA868 > UBA868. The sequence goes on along the minus strand of CAJWEF010000092.1, from coordinate 5,411 downwards.
GATTCAAACCGTGACGACCTAGAGCGCGCTGAGCACCTCGCTTATGCTTTGTTTGGCATCGCCAAAGAGCATCCGCGTGTTTTCCCGGTAGAATAACGGGTTGTCGACGCCGGCATAACCTGTGGCCATACTTCGCTTAAGCACGATCGTGGTGGCCGCCTTCCAAACCTCCAGAACAGGCATCCCGGCGATTGGACTGTCAGGGACTTCCTGGGCAGCAGGGTTCACAATATCGTTGGCACCGATCACCAACACAACGTCTGTGGTTGGAAAATCCCTATTGATTTCATCCATTTCCAGGACGCTGTCATAGGGTACTTTAGCCTCAGCCAGAAGGACATTCATATGGCCGGGCATGCGTCCCGCAACCGGATGAATTGCAAATCGGGCGGTCACGCCACGGGTTTTGAGTGCGTCTACCAGCTCGGACACCGGATGCTGGGCGTGGGCAACGGCCATCCCGTAGCCGGGCACGATTACGACGGTTTTCGCCGAGGTGAGTAATTCAGCTGTTTCACTGGCTGATACCGCTGCCGTCTCTCCACCAGTCTCTATGGTGCCGCTGCTTGCTTTGGGCGTTCCAAAACCGCCTAGGATTACTGAAATAAACCGACGATTCATTGCGCGACACATAATGTAACTCAAGATCGCTCCACTGCTGCCCACCAGGGCGCCGGTGACAATAAGAAGATCATTGGCCAGCATGAATCCGGTTGCGGCTGCGGCCCAACCGGAATAGCTGTTCAGCATCGAGATAACAACGGGCATATCGGCACCACCAATAGCCAGCACCATGTGGATGCCAAAAATCAGCGCCAGAATCGTCATTGCCAGTAGAGGCCAGATTCCGCCATTAATTGAGTCCGCCCCGACGAAACAGTACCCCAACCATGCGCAGGCTGCCGCAATGGCCAGGTTTAATATATGCCGCCCGGGAATGAGCACCGGTCGACTGGTTAGGATTCCCTGAAGCTTGCCAAATGCCGCGACCGAACCGGTAAGGGTTATCGCACCGATCAGAATGCCAAGAAAAATCTCCACATCGTGAATGGTCTTTTCGGCCCCAACGAAGTGGCCAGCCGGGTCAAGATAGGAGGCAAAGCCTACCAGTACAGCAGCCAGGCCGACAAAGCTATGCAGCATTGCGACCAACTGGGGCATGGCCGTCATTTCTACCCGTGCCGCAACAAACCCTCCGACTGCACCACCAACAGCCATCAACGCTATTACCAGGGCATAACTAACCGGAGTGCCGCCAATTAGCGTCGCGCCGATCGCAAGAGCCATTCCGGCAATTCCGAAAAGATTGCCACGTTGCGCACTCTCCTGGTTGCTGAGACCACCAAGACTCAAGATAAAGAGGATTGAGGCGGCTATGTAGGCCGCAGAAATTATCCCACTTGACATCACGATTCCCGGCGAAACATTCGCAGCATACGTTGAGTGACCCAAAAGCCGCCGAAAACATTGATGCTGGCCACCAAAAGCGCAAGCGCGGCCAGAAACATGACGATCCGTGAGTCGGAACCCATCTGCAATAAAGAGCCAATAACGATTATTCCGCTGATGGCGTTGGTGACACTCATCAATGGGGTGTGCAGTGCCGGCGTCACATTCCAGACTACCTGCCAACCAACAAATATGGCAAGCACAAAGACAGTGAAATGTCCCATGAACGAGGGTGGGGCAACCACGCCTAGGCCCAGAATAAGCCCGACGACGCTAGCTAATGCGATCAAGGTCGGCGCTGTCGATTTTTTTGGGGCACCTTCCAAGTGGGCGGAAGATTCGCCAACGCTTGCCGGTGGCGCTTTTGGCACGGCAGAAAGACGTGGAGGTGGGGGCGGCCAGGTAATCTTGGTATCCTTTACCACCGTCATCCCGCGAATAACTTCATCATTCATGTCTACGTTGATCTGGCCATCTTTTTCCGGGCACAGATCTGTCAGCAGGTGGGTTACGTTGTTGCCGTAGAGCAGGCTTGACTGTGCCGCCATGCGGCTGGGAAAGTCGGTATAGCCAATAACCGTAATGCCATCGATCAGCGCTGCTTCGCCCGGTCGAGTCAGTTCACAGTTGCCACCTTGTTCAGCAGCAAGGTCGACAATCACGCTGCCGGCCTTCATCGAGCGGGCGGTGTCAGCAATAATTAATTTGGGCGCGGGCTTTCCTGGAATGAGGGCGGTCGTGATAATGATATCGACCTCTAGCGCCTGGTCGGCAAAAAGCTGCATTTCAGCCGCAATAAATTCCTCGCTCATAATCTTGGCGTAACCGCCTTGACCGGAGCCGTCTTCCTCGAAATCAAGCATAAGGAACTCCGCTCCCATGCTCTCAACCTGTTCTTTAGCCTCTGGACGCGTGTCGAAGGCTCGCACAATCGCACCCATGGCGCTTGCCGCGCCAATCGCCGCAAGCCCTGCGACGCCGGCTCCAATGATCAACACCTTGGCCGGCGGAATTTTTCCTGCAGCCGTAATTTGGCCGGTGAAAAAACGGCCGAAATGATTGGCAGCCTCGATCACGGCGCGATAGCCGGCGATGTTGGCCATGGAACTCAAGGTGTCGAGTTTCTGTGCACGGGAGATCCGAGGTACAGCATCCATTGCCAGGGTGGTCACGCCCGCGTTGGAAAGGAGATCAAGTAAAAGAGGGTTTTGCCCGGGCCCAATGAGACAGATCAGCGTTTTGCCGTGTTTGAGAAGGGCGATTTCGGCCGAAGCCTGGTCTAAGGAAGTTTGCCCTGGGGCCCGGATCTTTACAATGATATCGCTGGTATCCCAAAGCGCCTCTTTGGATCCAGCAACCGTTGCACCACCAGCAAGGTACTCGTCATCGGTAAAGCCAGCAGCTTCTGCTGCGCCGCTTTGAATCTGAACCGCAAACCCAAGCCCAATGATTCTAGGGATTGTTTCTGGGGCGATAGCAACACGCTTTTCACCCAGTGCGCTCTCAGAGGGTATGCCAATGATCATAGGTCGTGGTGCTCAAGTGGGTGGGGGCGAACGCTTAGGCAGGCTTCGGATTGTCGCCTAAACGGTATTCGCCGGCAACTTTTGAAATATCTGAAAGCAGGGCCGGTGTGGATTGGGCGCTGGCAAGAATGAGATAGAACGCCCAGAATGATTACCTACCGCTCTAATTCCGGTATCCTTCGGTTTCCAAAATTGGTTTTAGTCGGTCACAACGAATGGTAGAAGTCGGCGAACTAAAGGCCCGCCTTAAGCAGATGCTGATGCGCATCGGCGCACTTAGGGGGTATCTTTGACTACGAGGGGCGCAAAGAACGCTTGGAAGAGGTATTGCTCCGTCTCGAAGACCCGGGCATCTGGAATGATCCCCAGGAAGCCCAGAAACTCGGGCAGGAACGTGCCAGCCTCGAGGCCACAGTAACGCTGTTAGATAGCCTAGATCTACGAGCCCATGATGCCCGAGAATTCCTTGAGCTCGCTCTTGAGGAAGGAGATACTGAGTCAATTGAAGGGATTGAGGTAGATTCCTTACAGATTGAGGCACAACTCGAGAAACTTGAATTTCTCCGAATGTTCTCTGGAGAACTGGACTCGGCGAGTGCGTTTGTGGACATTCAGGCGGGTTCCGGCGGGACCGAAGCCCAGGATTGGGCCGAGATGCTGTTAAGAATGTATCTGCGGTGGGCGGAAAACGAACACTTGGCCGCTGAATTAGTCGAGCGGTCGGGTGGCGAAGTAGCAGGAATCAAGAGCGCCACAGTACATATTCAAGGAGAGTACGCTTTTGGAAAATTGCGCACCGAGACTGGAGTCCACCGCTTAGTGCGAAAATCTCCATTTGATTCGGGAAATCGTCGGCATACGTCTTTTGCCTCGGTATTCGTTTATCCAGAGATAGACGATAGTATCGAGGTGGAGATTAATCCTGCTGACCTTCGTGTAGATACCTACCGCGCAAGTGGTGCCGGGGGGCAGCATGTCAACCGAACCGATTCGGCAGTGCGCATTACTCATCTTCCGACAGGGATTGTCGTACAGTGTCAAAATGATCGCTCGCAACACCGTAATCGCGCTGAAGCGATGAATATGCTTCGAGCTCGCTTGTACGATGCGCAAGTTCGTGAAAAGCGACAACAGCAGCAGGAACTGGAGGATTCGAAGGCGGATATTGGGTGGGGTAGCCAGATACGTTCTTACGTGCTGGATCAGTCACGAATTAAAGATTTGCGTACTGGCGTTGAGACAGGTAACACGCAGGCGGTACTCGATGGCGGGCTTGGAGTGTTTATCGAGGCCAGTTTGAAAGCTGGCCTTTAAGGGATCGTATAACTGATGAGTAAAACTGACGAAAATGAACAGGTCACCCAACGCAGGGCGAAACTTGATGCGTTACGGCAGGCCGGGGAGGCGTTCCCCAACGACTTTCGGCGCAGCCATGATTCAGGTGCTATATATACAGCCTATGCAGATGCGGATGGTGAGACACTCGAGGACGCCGCTGTAGAAGTAAGCATCGCCGGGCGTTTGATGACTCGTAGGATTATGGGTAAGGCTAGTTTCGGGAACATCCGCGATGAGTCTGGCGATATCCAGATCTATGCCCAACGGGACCGCTTGCCGGAGGGAGTCTATAACGAGGTTTTCAAAAAGCTGGACCTGGGCGATATCGTTGGGATTGAGGGGACCCTCTTTAGAACCCGCACCGGTGAACTAACAGTCAACGTAGATTCGTTGCGCCTGCTGGTTAAGGCGCTACGTCCATTGCCCGAGAAGTACCACGGCCTGACCGATATTGAGACGCGTTACCGTCACCGCTATGTGGATCTACTAGTCAGTCATGAATCCAAAGAGGTGTTTCGAAAGCGAGCGGCTACCGTAACCGCGCTTCGCGCCTTTCTTGATCGACGAGGATATCTCGAGATCGAATCACCAATTATGCAACCAATACCTGGAGGCGCTAACGCCCGGCCTTTCGTAACCCATCACCACGCCCTCGATGTGGATCTGTATCTTCGGGTTGCCCAGGAGCTTTACATTAAACGATGCCTGGTTGGTGGATTTGAGCGGGTTTACGAGCTGAATAGAAATTTTCGAAACGAAGGCTTAAGTACCCAGCATAATCCTGAATTCACTATGCTGGAATACAACGAAGCCTACGTTGACTTTAATGACTACATGGATCTCACAGAAGAAATGTTGCGGGAGGTTGCTGTCGACGTGGTCGGCGACTCGTGTTTAACCTACCAGGGAAGTACCATTGACTTTGGCACTCCTTTTGCAAGGCTATCAATGTCAGCGGCAGTTTGTAAATACAACACCGATCTGTCTGAGGCCGACTGCGCGGATTCACAAGCTCTGGCGCGTTGTGGGGCGCGTGCGGGTCTTGAGCTTGATGCCGGTAAATCGGCAGGCGGGTTGCTGCTGGATCTTTTTGAAGAA
>CAJWEF010000091.1 GCA_913031305.1 uncultured Acidiferrobacteraceae bacterium | reverse complement strand
TTCTGCCCCAACGGTGGGCTGTCTGGTTGGTTTTTCGGATCCCGAAAAAAGACAACAGCCACCACTAAGTCGTCGCCGGCACTTGGGGTTTGATCTGATATAGCCAGCGAAGAGATATTGACGGTGAGCCAACCACCGTCCTTACGGCGTATGCGACAATCGTCCGTACCGAAGGGTTGGCGATTTAAAAAACAACTGAAAATTTCACAATCAGGGACGCAAAGAGGCGCCCCTTGATGCAAGGCAGTTCGCAGCACGTCGCCACAGTGTTTGCCAACCACTTCGGTTGCCGAGTAACCAAATAACTGTTCCGCTTTATGATTCCATGCAACGACTCGACTTTCACTGTCGATGGCCAGTGCTGCATCGGAAGAAAACTCGGTCAACTCAGAGGCGGTTGCCATGTGGCTCTTACCTGCTGCTTGGATTTGCGGGACTGTTATTGACCGCCGACACAATAAAACGCAAAAGAACTAAGCGCGAAGGAGGCCTGGCTTAAGAGGTTTTTGGCGTACATTTTCGTAACTTTATCTTGATGGGGTCGGGCCCAGTGTTGCAAAAGCGTTGGATGGTTAATGGCCGCATCCATAGATTATGTCGGCTACCCAGAACCTTACACCCGGTCCAAGTAATGACCAACATCTCACTGTGTTGTTTTTGATCTAAGTCAACAGGAATTCTGGGGTCAGGCGCCGTTTTCTGGATTCGACTGCGCAGGACATCCCAAGATCGCCCGGACAACCGATCAGGGCAGAAATCGAAAACAGTGCGCGTAGAGTAGGCCCGCAATTTTCGCCGGACACATCTACTTTTTTACCCTTGCTCCGGATGGATCATAAAATGCCCGCAAAGAAGCCACCGCAGGATAGCGCTCACAAGCGATCTCGATTTCGAACTGGCCATTTTCTACCAGTTCTTTGGTGACACCGGCGGGGTAGTGAACATAGCCCATGCCCACTGCATGGCCCAGGGTAAAACCATAGGCACCAGAACTGAGGTAACCAACGATGTTACCTTCGAGGCGAATGAGTTCGTCGTGAAAAAGCGTTGCCTTGGAATCCGCAAGTTTGAACATAACCAGGCGCTTGTTGAGCACTTTACCATGTTGTGAAACAAGCGCATCACGGCCGATAAAACCTCCCAGCTTGTCCATCTTGACGCTAAAGCCAAGACCAGCTTCGAAAGGCGTATCGTCCGGTGCAAGATCCAGACCGAATTCACGGTAGGCCCGCTCGCAACGCAGATGCTCCAGGGCATGATAGCCGGCCAGTCGTAGGGCAAATGCCTGGCCGGCGTGTAGCAGTACATCAAAAACACTTTGGGCAAACTCGCTGGGGATATGGAGTTCCCATCCTAACTCACCGATAAAAGTCACCCGCTTAGCGATTACCAGCGCATAGCCAACGCTGATTTCCTGCGAAGTCAAAAATGGAAAAGCCTCGTTTGAAAGGTCGGCGTCACTGACCCTGGCCAGCAAATCCCGCGACCTGGGCCCCTGAATAGAGAGTACTGCGTAGGCAGAAGTGATATCCGTTATGGCCACCCGTTTTTTCGGGTGCAGATTTTTCTCGATCCAGGCCAGGTCCCGTGAATGTGTGTCTGCCGAGGAGACAATCATGTAGCGGTCTTCTGCCAGACGGTCGACCGTGATATCGGCTTCGATCCCGCCACGGTGATTCAACATCTGGGTGTAAATCAGCTTGCCTTCGGGTACATCGACATCACCGGCGCACAGCTGTTGCAGAAAGGAGCAGGCATCATTGCCCTGGATCAGAGTTTTGCCGAACGAGCTCTGATCAAGCATCACGACCCCGGTGCGGGCCGCGCGACATTCTTGTGCAGTATGTTCATACCAGTTTGGCCAGTGATGGGAGTAGATGTCTTTGGGCTCTTCGCCTGGCGGGGCAAACCACATAGCCCGTTCCCAGCCAGCGGTCTCGCCGAAGCAGGCATTGTGTGCTGCGAGGCGGTCATGCAATGGGCTCATGCGTGCCGGGCGTGCGGTTTCGTGCTGCCTGTTGGGCCAATGCATGTGATAAATCGCGCCGAGAGATTCTGCGGAGCGTTCATATAAGTACTTACTGTTGCCCTGGAACCGGTGATATCGAGCGATGTCAACATCCACCAGATCCATGCTCGGCTCGCCCTCAATAATCCACTCTGCCAGTGCACGGCCCGCCCCGGCGCCCATCTCAAAGCCCTCCGAATTGAAGCCGGCAGCAATGAAACAATTCGCAATACCCGGCGCTTCACCAAGCAGGAACAGCGAATCCGGGGTAAAGCTTTCCGGCCCGTTCATAAAACGGGCAATCCCGGCCTCGGCCAGGGCCGGGATGATTTCCATGGCCTTACGATAGGGCAGTTGGAAATGTTCCCAGTCCTCCGGAAGCTCAATAAAGCGCTGTTCTGCCGGTAGCCCAGTGGCCGGCAGTGGTTTTCCGCGGGGCTCGAACGAGCCGACCAACAACTTGCCAGCATCTTCCTTGATGTAGGTGTAACCATCGGTATCGCGCAAAACGGGCAGTGTGGCCACGGCCATATCCATCGGCTCGGTTACCACGTACATATGTTCGCAGGCGTGTAGGGGCACGCGCACACCCAACTGTGCAGCCAGACCGGGAGTCCATAGCCCGCAGCACAGCACCAGTTGTTCGCATTCAATGATGCCCGATGGTGTGCTGACGCGATAAAGCCCCGACGAAGTGCGCTGTAAGTGCTCGACTGGGGTATTTTCAAAGACCCGCGCTCCATGCTTCCTGGCGCCGGCAAACAAGGCCATGACCGCATCGACCGGGTTGAGCTGGCCATCCCCGGGAACGAACAGACCCCCCTGTATCTGGTTCGAGTCGAGCGCCGGGTATAGGTTCTGAGCCTGTCTCGGCCCGATCAGTTCCGCTTCAATGCCGAAACTCTTGGCAATGGTGGCGCTGCGCTTAAGCTCGATCAGGCGATCGCGGGTGCGGGCAAGCGCCAGCGTCCCGTTCTGTTTGAAGCCCACCGCTTGGCCAGTTTCGGACTCGAGTCGGGAATACAGCTCTACGTTGTAACGCGCCAGTGCAGTCAGACTGTGGCTCGAGCGAAGTTGCATAATGAGGCCCGCGGCGTGCCAGGAGGTGCCACAGGTCAGCGTTCCGCGTTCAAGCACGGCTACATCGGTTTCACCAAGCCCAGTCAGGTGATAGGCAACACTGGCTCCGGCAATGCCGCCGCCGATGATAATTACCCGGGCATGGCTGGGGAGAGGATCATTCATGACATCCGCGTTAGCAAAACCTGCTGTGAGGGAGTGCTCAGCCGCAGGTCATTTGGTTGACTCTTTTTCCCGCAGCGCCTTAATGACCTTCTCCGGCGTGATGGGCAGTTCAAAAATATGAACACCAATCGCATCAGCGACCGCATTGGCAATAGAGGCTGCCACTGGCGCGTAGACCGGCTCACCAATACCTTTGGCGCCAAACGGGCCAAGGCCACTGCGTGATTCGAGGACGATAGCCTTTATCTCGGGAACGTCCTCCGAGGTAGGAATCAGGTATTCGCTGAGCGATCCGGTCTGTAGCCGTCCCTGCTTCAGTATCAATTCCTCACACAGCGCAAAGCCCTGACCCATGAGGGCGCTACCTTCCACCTGGCCCTCGACTGCGCGCAGATTGATAGCCTGGCCAACATCGTGGGCACCGATACTTTTCAGTACCTTCACCTCCCCGGTCTCGATATCGACCGCCACCTGGGCTGCGTGAGCACCGTAGGTAAAATCGGGAAACACTTCCCCTTGCCCGGTTTCTGGATCAATACCCTCACTGGTGGGAGCCCTGAAGATCGCCAGGTTATGGCGATGGACTCCCTCGGCCGCACACAGTTTAACGCAATCTTTGAGGGCGATAGACCGCTGCGGATCGTCGATGATGAATACTTGCGAATCACACATATCGAGCTGTTCGATCTTTACCCCAAAATACCCAGCCACGCAGCTCAGCAGGTTCTTGCGCACCTGAGAGGCAGCCATCTTGGTGGCGTTACCAGACATGTAGAGCGCGCGACTTGCTGTCGATGTGCCGGCCAGGGGAGTGACTGCTCCATCACCGAAGTACACCACCACCTGATCCATCGGTACGCCGAGAATCTCGCCAGTTATCTGGGCCAGCGCCGAAGACTGGCCGGCACCAATATCGGTAACGGCGCTTCGCACGATTACAGTACCATCCATCTCGACACCCACCCAGGCCTCGCTCGAATCTTTCATCCAGCGGATACGGCCGTAGCTCTGCTGATAGCAGGCAACACCGTGGCCGATTCGGGTAGTTTGGGTATCTGTTGGCCGCTCACCCAGGGTCGCCAAGGCCTGGGTTGCACACTGATCTGACCAGACGGCGCTGCGGATGATCTGCCCAGTTACATTGGCATCGCCAGTGTGAATGAAATTACGCCGCCGGACCTCCATGGAATCCATGCCCAGCAATTTGGCGATTTCTTCCATTTGTCCCTCGCAGGCAAGATTCGCCTGCATGGTGCCAAACCCCCTGAAGGCGCAAGCCGGCAGGTTGTTGGTGGCGGCCGATACTGAATCGATATGCAGATTATCGACCCGGTAGGGACCGGTCGCGCCAACGGTTGCATAAAGCAGAATATAGGGGCTGAGCTTGGCATAGGCACCAGCATCCGAGGTGAGTTTGATCTGCAACGCGGTGATTTTGCCATCGCCACTGACGCCGGTGCGATGGGTCATCGTAAACGGATGGCGTGGCCCGTGTGAGAGGAACGATCTCTCGCGTGGCTGTACCAGTTGGACTGGCCGGCGTGAGGCCAGCGCTAGTAACGCGAGCCAGACCTCGATGGTCATTACCTCTTTGCCGCCGAAACCACCACCGACGAATTCGGCCCGCAGTCGGACCCGGTTGTGCGGCAGGCCAATGGCATCGGCAACCGCACGGTAGTGTTCTACCACCTGGGTACTGGAGCGGATGTTCAGAACTTCGTGCTCATCGACCCAAGCCAGAGCTGCCTCTGGCTCAAGGAAAGCCTGTTCCTGATATTGCGTAGTAAACGTGTTTTCCACGATGAAGTCGGCTTCGGCGAAGCCTTTTTCGATGTCTCCTTTGCGGACCTTGTAGCTGGCGACCACGTTATCGTCACCAAAAATGATCGGCGCCCCAGGTGCAAGCGCATCGAAAGGATCGTAGATGCCATCGAGATCTTCGTATTCAATATCGATGAGCCGCAGGGCCTGTTCGGCAATGGCCGCATTTTCCGCTGCCACCAGCGCGATGGGTTCACCACAGAAGCGAACCCGGTCCTTGGCCAGGATCGGCTGCTTGGTGTTTTTGGTCAAGCCACCGGTCTGGCCCGGCATGTCGGTCATAACGCCCTGGCTGGGGGGTAGGTCAGCGGCTGTCAGCACACAATGCACACCGGCGAGCGCCTCGGCGCGGCTGGTGTCCACATGGCGCAGCAGGGCGCTGGCCCGATCACTGTGCAGGACTGCGGCACACAACATACCAGGCATAGTCAGGTCACCCGCGTAGACAGCAGTGCCATACACCTTGGTTGGGGAGTCTGTGCGTACCAGTGGCTTGCCGACCTGGCGCAGTTGTAGGTTCGCGGTACCGGCAGCGGGGCTCTCGATCCTGTTCATGAGGTGGTTTCCTGTTGGCGCAGCGTTTCGGCAGCAGCCTGAATGGCAGAAAATATTCGGGTATAACCGGTGCAACGGCACAGGTTGCCACTCAACCCCCGTTTGATATCCTTAAGGCTCGGCTCGGGAATGTCATCCAACAGAGCCTTGGCTGCCATGATCATACCCGGCGTGCAATATCCGCACTGCGCACTGCCGTGCTCGATAAAAGCTGTCTGTAGAGGGTGGGCGTTGTCCGGCCCGCCCAGGCCCTGGACTGTTGTCACCGATCGACCTGCAGCATTCCAGGCCAAAGTCAGGCAACTGTCCACGACCTTGCCGTCAAGCAGCACCGCGCAAGCACCGCAATCACCCTTCTCGCAGCCACATTTGACTTCCTTATGACCGAGCTCCCGCAGTACCTCAAGCAACGTCCGCCAGGCAGGCACCGTGATTTCACATGCCTGGCCGTTCACTTGAATATCCACCCGTTTCTCTGTGATCATCTGGGTCTCCTTGTCAGTCATGTTGGCTCCCGGCCGTTTGCCAGGCCTCGGTCAGTAGGCGCCGCACCAGCATATGGACTGCATGGCGGCGATAGTCGGCCGACGCCCGAATATCATCAATAGGGCGGCTCGCCTGGGCTGCGGCTTGTGCCGCTGTACCGATGGTTGTCGCTGTCAGCGGCCCACCGACAAGAGCCTCTTCGGCCTCTTGTGCACGGAACACGGTGGGAGCCACCGATCCCAGGGCGATCCGGGCCTTAGTGCAGTTGCCGTTCTCTATTGTTATGGTGACCGCTACCCCGACAACGGTAATAGCATCTCCCCGGCGCCGACCCAGTTTGTAGAAGAGATTAGCGGTGGCCGTTGTCGGTGGCGCCCATGCAACTGAAATCAGCAGTTCGTCTGGGCGACGGGCTGTTTTCTTGTAGTCAAGCAGGAAATCATTCAGGCTGAGAGTTCGTTCGCCGGCCGCACTGGCGAGTGTCAGTTCGGCATCGAGGGACAACAGTGGCGGCACCACGTCGGCCGAAGGTGAGCCGTAGCAGATATTGCCGGCAACGGTGGCCGCATTGCGGACCATGGAGCCGGCAAAGACCTTGGCCATTGAAACCAGCGACGGTGCCGCGGTTGGCATCAGCGGATCATGCAGGATATCACTGAGTGTAGTGCGTGCGCCCATCAGCACCCGGCTGTCGCTATGCTCAATACCGTGCAACTGGTCGAGCGCCGCGAGGCTGATAAAACGCCCACCAGCTTCGCCACGGGCACGAAGATCGGGTAACAGATTGGTTCCACCGGCCAGCGGCACGCTCTCGCTGGTGGCGAGCATTTTCAGTGCCTGGTCCAGTGAGTGTGGTTCCAGCAATTCAAAAGGCGGCAGCATTGTGTTCTCCTGTGGTGCTTCTTGTTATCCGGTTAGGGCTTAGGCTGCCCAGCCACCGTCTATGACGATCTCCTGGCCGGTGATGTTTTGTGATTCATCACTGGCTAGAAAGATCGCGGCATCGGCGATGTCCTGCGGTGTGGTTACCCGTTTCAGGGCCATCTCCTCGACGTATTCCTGGTAGACCTGCTCATAGGTCCAGCCCCGCGTTTTGGCTTTTTCCCGGCACAATTTGTCCATGCGCGGCGTCTCGACAATACCCGGCATGATGACGTTGACATTGATGTTGTATTCACCAACATCGAGCGCGGCCGTTCGGGTCAGGCCGCGCACAGCCCACTTGGATGAACTGTATCCAGCACGATACCGGTAGCCGCGCATGCCAGACGCACCGCCGATGGTGACGATCTTACCGTAACGCTGCTCTATCATGGTCGGCAGGACGTGCTTGATCGGCAAAAATACACCACTGACATTTTTTTGCAGCAGATCGCTGAATGCCTGGCCGTCGATCTTCCAGACCGGTGTCTCAATTGGGCCGGTCGCACCCGCTGCGCTGACCAGAATATCGATTCGCCCATCGAAAAATTCCCGCGCACGCTCGATCAGGTGCACAACCTGCACCTCTTCGGTCACGTCGGTGGGCACTATCTCGGCTCGGCGCCCCATGGCCCGCACCTTTTCTGCCATTTCCTCGAGCGGCTCGAGGGTTCGCGCAGCCAGTACCAGGTCTGCGCCTTGGCGGGCCAGGTTTTCGGTAATGGTGCCACCCATACCCTGGGCCGCCCCGGTGATGATTGCGGTCTTGTTTGCTAATCTCATGGTAAATCTCCTGGTTCAGATCTGTTTTGCGGTCACTGGGCCGTAGCCTCCACCGCCACTGCTTTCCATAATTACCCGATCGCCCTGCGCTAGACGAACACTGGTTTTGCCTGCCAGTTGCAAGGTCTCGCCACAGGCGCGCTCCAAGGTGATGCGAAAAGTCGCACCGGGTGCGCCACCGCACAGTCCGAATGGGGGGATTCGGCAACGTTCGACCATGGTTGTTAATTCCATTTCCGGTGCCAGCACACGGTAAACACGAACCTGCCCGTCACCGCCGCAGTGATGGCCGGCACCACCTGACCCGCGACGTAAAGCTTGGCGTTCGATTAGGATCGGATAATTGGCCTCGATCATTTCTGCCGGGGTGTTCATCACATTAGACATGTGTGGCCGCACTGCCGGCATACCATCGCGGTCAACCCGCGCCCCTTCGCCACCACCGTGAACTTCGTAGAGGGTTGTCCAGCGGCCGTTGCGCGGATCACGCCCGCTGAACAGCAGTAATCCTGAGGTGGTCGAACAGCCGGCTGTTAAGCGTCTGGCGATGACCGGCTCCATGGCCCGGAAAATAGCGTCGACGATGCGCTGCGACGTTTCGTGATTACCACCGACCACCGGCCGTTCCAGTGGTGGGTTCAGCAGTGATCCCGGCCGGGTAATGATTGTCAGCGGCCGGGCGCAACCGGCATTGGGCTGAATATCGGGCCCGGCGATGGCTTTGACTGCGTAGAACACGCTGGCGGCGGCAGTAAACGGGGTTGCATTGAGTGGCCCGCGGGCGGCGTCATCGCTGTCGGAGAAGTCGAATGTAGCTTCGCCGTCACCGATCTCGATGCGCACCCGTACTGCAATGGGCACCTCATCACCGGCACCATCATCGTCGAGCCAGTCCTCGCCCTGGTAGCTGCCGGGGGGTAGTGAACGCAGCGCCGTACGCATCTCAGCTTCGGACTGGTCATGTAAGTCCCTAATCGCAGCCTGTACGGTGGCAACGCCGTAACGCTCAAACACCTCGGCCAGACGCTCATCGGCAGAGCGCGTGGACGCCATCTGGGCCAGAATGTCGCCCTCGCGCTCCCGGGCGCCACGGACGTTGGCCAGGATCAGATTGAGTTTTTCGTGCTCAGTACCCGCGGCGGTAAATACCCGCAATGGTGGAATACGCAGCCCTTCCTGCCAGGCATCCCGGGCTTCAGGGACGTAACTGCCGGGTCGTGCGCCGCCAATATCAGCCCAGTGGGCAAGGCTGACCGCGAACGCCTGCAAAGCCCCTTCGGCGAATATCGGCCGCACTGCCTTGACATCAGGGAGGTGGTTACCACCGACCTCAGGCAGATTCAAAAACCAGACATCACCCGGTGATAACTGGGCAGCTGGGACCCGTTTCAAGAACTCCTGTACCGTGGACCCCATCACCCCCAGATGGGCCGGAATATCACGGCCCTGGGCGATGAGGTCGCCATTGGCATCGGTTAATGCCGATGACAGATCGCCGGCTTCACGTAGCAGGGGTGAGCGTGCTGAGCGCATGACTACGAGTGACATCTCCTCGGCGATCGCAGTCAAAGCGTTACGAATGACCTCGACTGTGAAGGGGTTGATTGGAGAATTCATGCGGCCCCACCGGTGTCGATGTGGATATGCCCGCTGCGGTCCGACCAGGCGGTAGCACCGGGTGGCACGACCGTAGTCGACCATTGGTCCTCGATGATTGCCGGGCCTTCAATTTTCTGCTTCGCTGCAAGAGTTTCCCGCGGGTAGCGCGGTGTAGTTACCGACCGATCCCGATCAAACCAGCACTGGGT
>CAJWEF010000090.1 GCA_913031305.1 uncultured Acidiferrobacteraceae bacterium | reverse complement strand
TAGGAAACTCTAATACTAGGCCAGAAATTTTCGGTCACTGCGTAATGAAAACAAAAAAAATTCTTCTGATCTGGATCAAGTCGACTCGTGGCGCTTAGTTGAGAATTTAACTTCGAGAGCGCAGTGAGTTTATTTGCAAGTTTGACGGGTTTGTGTGGGTGGCGCGTGGATCAAATTCACGTTGGCACATCCTGCAGGCAAAACGCATGGAGTCAGAGATTCAGTTACATTAAGGTCGCAGTGAATGTCCAAAGCATATCGATGCCGAAGTTGCCCGCATGCTACGCCACTTAATCAGGCGTTGGCCGCTCTGGGCAGTTGTCGGCACGATCTTCCTTGGGATTGCGATTTGGGGTGGTTTCAACTGGGCCATGGCCCTGACTAACACAGAAGAATTCTGCATAAGTTGCCACGAAATGCGCAGTAATATTTATCAGGAGTACCAGTCATCCGTTCACTATTCAAATAGGTCTGGCGTTGGTGCAAGTTGCCCAGATTGCCATGTGCCAAGAAGCTGGTGGCCGATGACCTTGAGAAAGGTCAGGGCCACTAACGAGCTTTTTTTCGCTTTCACCGGCGCTATCAACACCCGCGAGAAATTCCTGGCCAAGCGCTGGTCTCTTGCGCAGAAAGTCTGGAAAACCATGGCTGAGACTGATTCCCGGGAGTGTCGTAATTGCCACATCAACCGGTCAATGAACCTGAATGAACAATCAGATGTGGCCCGCCACCGGCACGCTTTTGCTGTTCAGCAAGGAGAAACCTGCATTGGTTGTCATAAGGGTATCGCCCATGAATTGCCTGAGGAGTTTCTTGACGCCGACCATGAGCGTATTGAAAAAGAGGGGGTTCCGTGCGGTAATTGTCATCAGGACCTGTGGCAGCCTCCCGCCGAAGACCTGACCAGCGGGTAGGACCACATGCCCTTACGTAGTATTGCCTATTTCACTATCAACCAGGAATTCTTTTAATACAAGTATTATCCCAATAGCAACAAGACTGAGTAAAACACGCCGAGGTAGAACGCATGAAAACATTAAGTATCCTCCAGCTCAAAGTTGGTCTTCTGATCGCACTGATCTCGTTGACCCCATTGAACGCAAGCCACGCCGGAGCAGATCCGACGATGGTGGAAGAAGGTGAAAAGCTATACAAGATGAATTGTGTTTTTTGTCATCAGGCGGATGCCATTGGCAAGGCCGGGTTTGCACCCTCCCTGACCAATCCTGAGCTCTTGAGCATTGCTTCTGATAAGTACTTTCTGGGTACGATTCGCGATGGCCGTGCGGGTACGGGTATGCCGCCATTTTCGCACCTTGGCCGTAAAAAAATGAAGGCACTGGTAGCCTATTTTCGCTCATTTGAAACCTTGCCCGATCGATCTGCCGAGGTCGATGCTCAGCCTCAGGCTCATGGCGATCCTCGCCTTGGCCAGTTCTGGTTTGAACAGATCTGTGCAACCTGTCACGGCGTTAAGGGAGATGGTTATCTGGCAGGCGGTACCGGTACCGCAATTGGTAAATCCGGATTTCTGAACAAGGCTTCAGACGGGTTTATCCGCATGACGATTAAAGAGGGGCGCTCAAATACCCGGATGCTGGGGTTCAGTGGATCCACCGGATTGGCGAACCTGACCGATCAGGAGATCGATGACGTCATAACCTACATGCGCAACTTGCCGAACAGCCAGTAAATCTAGGAGATACAAAATGAAACGCATCAAGAACAAGTTGTCGCGACGGGATTTTCTAAAGTCCAGCGCGTTCATCACCGGATCCACGGCTGGCGCAAGTCTATTGGTTGGTCACAACCCGGAGCTTGAGGCAGCAGAGTCGGCGGATGGAATTGAGCGGGGTACCGCCTTGGCACAGTGCCCATACTGCGGCGTGGGCTGTGGCACGATTATTCAAACTGAGAACGGAAAGATTGTTTCTATGCGCCCGGATAAGGATCATCCGACAAACTATGGTTTGCAGTGTATTAAGGGGCTAACGGCGGCAGAGCCGATGTATGTGGATCGTATGGAAGGGGATGCATACGTGCGCAAGGATGTGTGGGCCGAGTGGAGTAAGCCTGGGCACGGTGATTTGGGGTTTGTGACCAGTAGTAAGGGATCGTTTGATGAAGAGCACTTTACTCGTGTCCCATACCATCAGGCTTCAGAAATGGTGGCGCACAAGATAGTGCATCTTGCCAAGACATACGGCGCTAACTCGATCGCACTGTATGGCTCCGGGCAACTGACTATGGAGGGTCAATATCTCGAAAATCTTTTTATGAAGGGCGTACTTGGGTCAAACACCATTGAGGCTAACGCCCGGATGTGTATGACCTCTGCCGTGACCGGCTATTTCGCCACCCTCGGATCCGATACCCCACCACTGGCTTACGATGATATCGAACTTTGCGACATGATCATGCATTTTGGTCACAACGCCCGTGAGTCGCATCCAATTATTTTCTGGCGCGCTGCGGACCATAAGAAAAAAAATGATATTTCCACAGTGGTTGTGGACCCTCGCCGTACCGGTACACAAATGGGGTACGAGGATGTTAATCCTGAAAACTCGGTACATGTGCCGATTCTAAATGGCGATATCAGTTTCCTGAATTCGATCGCCCATGTTCTACTCAAAGATCACCCCGATGTGATCGACTGGGATTTTCTTAAAGATCATGTCAATGGCTGGGAGACCTATACAGAAGGCGTTCTTAATGACTACAGCCCAGAGCAGGTTCAGGATCGGATGGGCGGGCCAAACCATGATGTTTCTCCAGATGTCATTCGCCGGGTTGCCAGTCTGTTTGCTGATGCGACACGTAAGCGCCTGGCTCGCAGCAAAGGTAAGCAATCCAGTTCGGGACCAGGTGCTGAGGGCGGCTATGGCGGCGTCATTATCATGTGGGGGATCGGTTACAACCAGCACATCCATGGGCAACACAACGTGATTTCCATAGTGAATCTTTTGACCTTGACAGGTAACCTGGCAAAACCGGGCTGCGGGCCGTTTTCCATGACCGGCCAACCCAATGCAATGGGTGAGCGTTTCACCGGTGGGCTCACCGGGCGTTTACCTTTTAACCTTCCGCTTAAAGATGATATTCACCGCGCCCATATGGCAAAACATTGGCGCGTGCCTGAGCAAAACCTGGTCAACGCGATGAACTCCAAGAATCCCGGTTTTGCTGTGGGGATGATGGAGCGGGCCCTTAAGGATGAGGTTAAGGCCATGTTTTTGGTCTACGCAACCCATATTGATTTACCGGATCAGGAGAATCTGGTCCGACCGGCTCTAACCAAAACATTCAACGTGGTGCAGGAAATTTATCGCCATGCGCCGAATAACCTCTACGCCGATGTTATTTTTCCGGCGGCCACCTGGGGTGAAGTTTCGGGCGTGTATATCAGTTCTGAGAGGCGGCTCAATATTTGTGACCAGGCAGCAATGCCGCCACCCGGATGCCTTCCAGATCTGGACATGGTGGTTGATAAAGGTAAAGAGATTGCTCATTTGCTCGGCTTGGATGCTGAACGGATATTTCCCTGGAAAAAGGACAAGAACGGATTTATTGACACCGAGGAGGTCTTCCGTGACATCATCCGAGCCTCGGCGGGAACCGACACCGATCTGACTGGAATCCTGGAGCGGGAGAAGATAGACGGTATTTCCCCCTACGAGCAATTGCGTCGGTTGCGCGGTGTTCAGTGGCCAGCGCCAACCTACGAGATCGCTAAGAGCGGTGGGGCCAAGCGCCGTTACATGCTTCAGGAAGGGCAATGGAAAAACAAGCCCTACGGATATTTCCGCACCAAAGACGGCAAGGTGCATATGAAGCTTTGCCAGCAGGATTACACAGATCGAAAAGAACTGACTGAAAAACTGATGGAGTTTGGTGTCAAGAAAGACCTCTATACCATTGACCATTTAGACCTGATCAAGTTGGCCCGGGATCGGGGGCTTACGCCGGACCTGCCGGACGAAGAGTTCCGGGGCCAACCGTGGGACACGGTACCGAAGGACAAGTATCCCTACTGGTTTGGCCTGGGGGTGGTCTACGAGCACTTCCATACTGCCAAGTCCAACCGCAGTCCCACCACTCGTCGCCTGGTTCCGGAGATGTATGTCGAGATGCATCCACAGGATGCCGAAGATATGGGGATTAATGATGGCGACAAAGTGCGTGTAGTTACCCGCCGAGGATCGCTTGAAGCCAGGGTTCAGGTAGGGACCAATAGCCTGGTAAAGCCTGCGCGCAACAACGTGCCACGGGGCTATATGTTCGGACCCTGGAATCTCTCTGTCGCAGATAGTGCCGACCCTAAGAAGAATAAGTGGCTGGCAAATCGTGTAACCAGTCGCGTCTGGGATCCGGTGTCAGGTCAGGTAGACTTCAAAAAATCCGCAGCGCGTATAGAGAAGATCTAATTAGAAAGGGCGTCCTGAAGTAATCCCGTGGCCAGTAATGGCCACGGGATTACCGGCCTCTGAGCCCAAGCCCTAGTCCATACTTCATGCAACGAAGGTCCTTTATCAGGCTTGCAGCGATGACTGCAATGGCGCCTGCAACTTCTATGGTGGTGCAAGCCCGCACCAAAA
Organism: uncultured Acidiferrobacteraceae bacterium; assembly: GCA_913031305.1. Lineage (GTDB taxonomy): Bacteria > Pseudomonadota > Gammaproteobacteria > Arenicellales > UBA868 > UBA868. Next base: position 5,035 of record CAJWEF010000090.1, on the reverse strand, counting down.
GAAACGGCCAACGGTACCTTCGCCCCCCCGGCGCCTTGCCCGAGTCGGAATTTGTCAGTCGGTGTATTCATTGTGGTCAGTGTGGAGAAGTCTGCCCCAATCGCTGTATCAATTACTTTGGGTTTGAGAACGGCCTGACATCGCTTGATACGCCCTACATAACACCCCGTGAAAAAGCATGCATTCTGTGTATGAAGTGCGGTGAGGTATGCCCCAGTGGCGCTATTCAACCAGTGCGCCGGACTATCCCCGCTATCACCGAAGGGGTGCGTATGGGACGTGCCCAGGTGGACAAACAACTTTGCCTTTCCTACCAGGGTAAAACCTGCGGCGTCTGTTATCGCGCCTGTCCGCTGCCCGACCTGGCACTGCGGGTGGGGATGTTAGAGCAACCAGAGGTGCTGGATGCCTGTGTCGGTTGTGGCCTGTGCGAGCGCTCATGCATCCAGATGCCCCAGGCGATCCGCATTATTCCTGCTCATACACAAACGGGCGAAGTCCTTTGACCAGGCAGACGATTGACTCGGCTTCGAGGTGGCGACACCTTAATAAAGTCCGCTGGCTAACGATGGTTCTGGTATTTGCGCTGTTGATCATACTGCCATTTTTTCATGTTTATCAGACCTATGTTGCTGCCCATGCCTATGATCTGCTTGCACCCGGGGAGCGACAGTTATATGACATTATCGAGACGTTAACAGCCCCCTTCGTTGATGACCCTTCCCGTGACCTCGATGTCATCAAGGGTAACACCTGGTCGGGAAGACTGTTCGGGGTCAAGATGAGCGATCCTTTGGCGGTAGCCGGGCAGATGGCCGCCGGGCGCAATGTCTACAACCCGTTCCTGTTGACGGCACTGTTCCCGGTTGTCGCTACACTCATTTTCGGACGATTCTTTTGCGGTTGGCTGTGCCCCGCTAATTTTCTTTACGAACTGAACACCAATCTTAGAATTTTACTGGGACGGTTTGGAGTTCGAAGCGGGCGCAGGTGCCTGGATCCAAAACTGAAATATATTGTCCTTGGGGTCGGCCTGCTGATATGTGGTATCAGCGGTTCGGTACTGGTGGCCGCGGTATATCCGCCAGCGATTCTCGGGCGCGAACTCTACTATGCTATTGCGCAGCGAGGAATGGGGGTGGGCGCGTTATTCTTTGTTGCAACGGTACTATTCGATCTGCTGGTCGCACGGCGTGGGTTTTGTCGTTACCTTTGTCCTGGCGGCGCGTTGTATTCGCTGCTGGGGCGATTCCGGGTGCTTCGTATCCAGCGGAACGTAGTGACCTGCAATGATTGCACCAAATGCAACAGCGTTTGTGAGTTTGGACTTAACCCGCTGCGTGATGATTTTGGCCAGGAGTGCAATAACTGCACTGCCTGTATCGCGGTTTGCCCTGTAGATGCGCTGCAGTTTAGGTGGCGGATAACGGATACACCAAATCAGGGTCCCGGGCGCGAGAGCCCTCGCTACCGGCGTGACCATAAAGACGCCCGCCAGGTTTTCGGTAATGCAAACTCAAAGGCGTAGATTCTTAAGACGCGCAGGCACTTTCGCATTCACGATACTGGCGGGCGTGCTCCCCTATAGCCTGGCCAGATTTATGGCGCCGGTGCGTCGAATCGATCCAACACAACAGCTAGCGTTGCCAGGCGCCTTGCCAGATTGGAGGGCATTCAGGGCTGCATGCATCGGTTGCGGAATGTGCGGCGAGGTCTGTCCACCCCGCTGTATCCAGTTTCACCGAAATGATGGCGGACTTGCAGTTAATACGCCTTTTATCAACCCGCAGGTGAAGGCATGCACCCTATGTGGGAAGTGTATGGAAGTTTGCCCTACCGACGCACTCACAGTAACACCTCGGGAAAAGGTGAATATGGGAATTGCCCAGATCGATCGGGCGGGTTGCTACCCGTGGATCGACCAGGGAATCTGCGGCGCCTGCGTCAGCGCCTGCCCGTTAGGCGCAAAGGCGATTCGGTTTGAGATGTGGAACCAGTATCGCCCCGTGGTTGAGCGTGGGTGCGTGGGATGCGGTGTGTGTGTCGAAGTGTGCCCCCATCCCAGTCTTCCGATCCGCATCGTCAACCGGGGCCAGGACACCATCGTCCAGCACCCGGTTTAGCCAATGAATCGCCTCGTAAAACTTCTAAGCCTGCTGATTATATTGGGGTGGCACCCGACCGGGCAGGCACACCACGTGCTGGGACGGCCGGCCTATAGTCTGAGCGAGGATTCAAATACCCCGCCGAGCATACAGGTCGAGACACAGATCGGCGACTACCGGGTCTCGTACATGGTGTTTCCAGCTTTTCCGCGCCCCAATGGACGCGGTCGAGTGAATCTCTATGCGACTCATCTTGACACCGCAGAGCCTTTGACCAGTGTAGTGACCTTCAGCGTCCGCGAAGGTGGATGGCTGATCAGTGGGGACGAAGAGGTGATTGGAGCCCAACTCCCCGATGACAATGTTTACCGGCAGGGTTTTATCTTTAAAGAGGCCGGAGCCTATGTTATTACTGCGGCATTCGAGGCAGGAGGTGAATCTTACCGGGTTGATTTCCCGCTGCAGGTTGGGGATAGCGCCCCCATAGGTCTGTTGGGCGCACTGGGCGGCATCCTGGCTGCAGTCTTGATTGGCGTTAGCCTGGTACAGCGTAAACGCTTGACCCGCGAGAAGGTAAGGGTGGCGGGGCGAAGGATAGCGCCTGATCCGGGGACGCCGCGCCCGATGGACCGCGATTGATGAATATTGCAGGCCTGTTGCGATCGTCGTTGTTCTGTTCGACCGAGAACGGCCTATCTATGATGCATCCAGGTTTGCCGGCCGGCTGGGCCGGATTAGTGGGGATTGCGGTGGCGCTGCTCAGTATACGAGTCCTGGCGACGGCGCACGCGCCGATCGTGAATTTTCGTTTCAGGTGGACGCCCGGTAACAGATGGGATCTGGTCTTGCGATCTGTCAGCGCACTTAGCCCGTTACTGCTTCAAATACTCAAGTTCGCCTTAGTAGTCATCTTCCTCTTGATTGTGGTTGCCGGTCTATTCGGAACTCCGATACCACAGCGAAATCTTGCGACCGTGTTGACATGGAACGTGTGGTGGGCGGGCTTGATCCTCACTATCTTTTTTGCCGGCTCTTTGTGGTGCGCTGTTTGCCCCTGGAATACCTTAGCGGGGTGGTTGGTTCGTCGTGGACGAGCAGGCAATGCGACTCCCAATAATAGTCTCAACCTTAAGGTGCCAAGAATCTTGCGTAATCTCTGGCCGGCATTGGGGCTGTTGATCGGGCTCACATGGCTTGAGCTTGGGACAGGGTTGACGCGCAACCCCCGCACCACGGCAATCCTGGCCCTGTTCATGGTGGCGATAGCCACCTTATCGCTGGCGATATTCGAGCGCCGGGCATTTTGCCGTTATTTCTGTCCAGTGGGGCGTACGGTTGGCTTTTATTCACAGCTTGCGCCGGTGGAGTTGCGGCCAGTTGATGCCGAGATCTGTGCGCGATGCGATACACTGGCCTGTTATCACGGAACCGATCAGGTAGAGCCGTGCCCCACTCATCTGGTGATGGGTCGGTTAACCGAAAACACCTACTGTACTTCGTGCAGCAACTGTGTACGCGGCTGCCCCTCAAAGAATGTGAGCTGGCGCCTTCGCCCGCCCAGTATTGAAATCATAAAAAAGGCCCGACCGCATTGGGATGAAGCCTGGTTCATGCTGTGTCTGCTGGCACTGACCGGCTTTCATGGACTCACCATGATGCCCCTGTGGGAAAAAGGCGTCAGTTCATTTGCGCGCGTGGTGGGCGATTCAGGGAGCCTCTTGTCAAGTTTCACGGTTTTTCTTTCACTCAGTCTGACTGTCCCGGCAATAGTGTATGCGGGAGCAGTCGGGGTCACATACCAGGTCACCAGCAGGAAAGTTCCATTCAAAAAACTGTTTTCGAGCCTGGCCTTTGTCACCTTGCCACTTGCTTTTGCCTACCATCTTGCTCACAACCTGGGCCATGTCGTTCGAGAGAGTGATGGAGCCTTGAGTCTCTTTCTTAACCCGCTTGGCACAGGGGCCTCACCCCTTAGTGTGATCGAAAAACAGAGCCGACATCTCGATATGTTGATCAGCCCGGAACTGGTCTTTGCGCTGCAGGCCGGTTTGATGGTTTTTGGATTCTGGATTGCGCTGAAAGTACTTCATCACCGCGGCCTTGCTTTACTCCCCCAAGGTACGCCGGCGGCTGCAGGTCTGGCGCCGATGGTTCTACTGGCAGCGGGTTTTACTGGGTTTCACCTCTGGCTTTTGATGCAGCCAATGATCATGCGCCTGTGATGGATCGCCGCTCATTTTTCAGGCGCGCCATTGATAAGACCGCCCGGGTTTCAGTCCAATATGCAGATCAATGGGCAACGCGAAAGGCGCGACGCTGGATACGCCCACCGTTCGCGCTAGGCGAACTGGATTTTCTGCTTGCCTGTACCCGGTGCGATGCCTGTGTTGATGCTTGCCCACATGGCGTGATCTTTGCGCTCTCTGCAAATCTGGGCCCCCAGACGGCTGGGACGCCGGCCCTTAACCTTTTGCGTCACGGCTGCCGGTTGTGTAGCGACTGGCCTTGTGTAACATCTTGCGAGCCCGGCGCACTCAGCTTCGGAGCGGTACTGGAGGAAAATCATCCCGCAGGCGCGGCTGGAGTAAGTCCGGCCGTTCCGGCACCATTGGCTACGCTCAGGATAGAACAAGAACATTGCCTTCCCTACCAGGGCCCTGAATGTGGCGCCTGTGCTCACAGTTGTCCAGTGCCTGGGGCATTGGTTTGGGCAGCCGGCAAACCCAGTATTGAGCCGAAAAAGTGCTTAGGCTGTGGGCAATGCCGGGAGTTCTGCATTACTGATCCACCAGCAATAACGATCAGCGCTATCGTGCCTGATGACGCTCAGACAGCCTGAAGCGGTAAGCTCCCTCTCGATTGATCATAAGCCAGCGATCTATCGCCTTAGTTCGAGTGCGTACCCGAGAAAGGACGCGGCTGTTTTATAG
>CAJWEF010000089.1 GCA_913031305.1 uncultured Acidiferrobacteraceae bacterium | reverse complement strand
CGCCGTGACGGTGTGATCCGGCGCCTGGGTGCGCCGCAATTGCCTGATGACGACCTCAGTGTACGCGCAGCGCGCGCCCTGCAGGTAGCAAGCGGCACTACCCTTGGGGCCGATATTCATCTTACTAAGCGAATCCCTGTTGGGGCGGGCCTGGGCGGTGGGAGTTCCGATGCTGCCACCGTGCTGGTAGCCTTGAATCGGGTATGGAATGCAGGTCTTAGCCGGGCAGAATTGGCTCAACTTGGACTGACGTTAGGGGCCGATGTCCCGTTATTTGTCGGTGGCTGCTCAGCCTGGGGTGAGGGAGTGGGCGAGCGGTTATTGCCGGTAACCCTGCCAGAGCAGCAATACTGTGTGATCTGGCCCCAAGCCAGTGTCTCGACCGGGGCTATATTTGCTGATCGCGAATTGACACGAAACAGCCCGCGAATCAGAATACCGGGCCCATTTGAGGGTGATCGGCGCAACGATCTGGAGCCGGTGGCAAGACGACAGTTTCCTGAGGTAGGGCAGTGCCTGGATTGGCTGGGCAAATTTGGTCCCGCCCGGATGTCGGGCAGTGGGTCAGCGGCTTTCGTGGCAGTGGCCGATGATCAGGCTGGCCAGCAGATTCTTGACCAGCTGCCTGCCACATACAGTGGCCTGGTTGCCCGGGGAATTAACCAGAACCCGGCGTTTGCCGATGAATCTGATGGGGTGTAGCCAAGTGGTAAGGCACCGGATTTTGATTCCGGTATTCCCAGGTTCGAATCCTGGCACCCCAGCCACTTGCTAAAGTTCCAACCCCTGACACCAAAGCGACAAGAGTTCCATGGCAGTTGATGACCTGACGTTGTTTACCGGTAACGCCAACCCGGCGCTGACCAGCGAAGTGGCTGATCGCCTGGGCATTGGCATTGGCCGCGCCCTGGTGGGCACCTTCAGCGACGGTGAGGTCAACGTCGAGATCATGGAAAATGTTCGCGGTGCCGACGTTTTCGTGATCCAGCCGACCTGTATGCCCGCGAGCAATCACTTAATGGAACTGCTGGTGATGATCGATGCCTTGCGCCGCTCTTCGGCAGAGCGTATCACCGCTGTAATCCCATATTTTGGCTACGCACGCCAGGATCGTCGACCGCGAACAGCTCGGGTTGCGATCACAGCTAAGCTCGTTGCCGACATGATCGGCATTGCAGGCGCAGACCGGGTGGTGACCATGGATCTGCACGCGGACCAGATCCAGGGTTTTTTCGATATCCCGGTCGACAACATTTATGCGGCCCCAGTGCTTAACGGCGAGTTGTGGCGTCAGGAGCCCGAAAATCTGATTGTGGTGTCACCAGATGTGGGCGGCGTGGTCCGGGCGCGGGCGATGGCCAAGCAACTTGGCGTTGAACTTGCCATCATCGATAAGCGCCGACCTCGGGCTAACGAGGCCAAGGTCATGCATATCATAGGTTCGGTCGATAATCGCACTTGCGTGCTGATGGACGATATGGTGGATACTGCCAACACCTTGTGTGAGGCGGCCCATGCCCTGAAGGAGTCCGGCGCGACGCAGGTTAAGGCCTGTTGTACCCATGCGGTGCTTTCCGGCTCAGCGGTCGAACGTATTGAAGAGTCGGAACTGGACGAAGTCGTAGTGACCAACTCGATCCCGCTGTCAGTCGAGGCAAGTAATTGCGCGAAGATTCGACAGATCAGTATTGCCAGCTTGCTGGCTGAATCAATCCGGCGGATAGCCAGTGGTGATTCGGTCAGCTCCCTATTTATGGATTAATCAGCCCGGTATCTTCGGGAGAGCAAGACGGCGCCTGGGGCGCCAGTGTAAGGAGACCCTGTAATGAGCAGTAACTACGAACTCGATGGCCGGCCGCGGGAAGCGTTTGGCACCAATGCAAGCCGGCGCCAGCGCCATGATAAACAGGTGCCGGCAGTTGTCTACGGCGCAGGAAAGGGCAATGAAAGCCTGATACTGGATCATCATCAGATAATGAACAGCCTTGGAAAAGAGGCCTTTCATTCGGCGATCATCGATCTGAAGACCGATGCCGGTTCGCAGCAGGTGATCCTGCGCGAGGTGCAGATGCACCCGCACCGACCGATCGTGTTGCATATTGATTTCCAGAGAATCAAGGCAACCGAAAAACTGCACATGAAGGTGCCGCTGCACTTTGAAGGCGCTGATGTAGCTCCTGGCGTGAAGATTGATGGCGGTATTTTGGCGCACCCTATGACAGAGCTTGATATCACCTGCCTGCCTAAAGATCTGCCCGAGTACATTGCCATTGATGTCTCTGAACTGCAGATGAACCAGTCCTTGCACCTTTCGGAGGTACAACTACCTGAGGCGGTTGAGTTGACAGCCACTGCCTACCACGAAGGTGAAGACCCCACGGTGGCCATTGTGACAGCGCCCAAGGTGGTTGAGGAAGAAGAGCTCGAAGCGGTTGATGAGGCTGAAACAGGCGAGTTGGCCGAGGATCAGCCGGCAGATGACGAGGCGACGCCGGCCGATAGCGACCGCGCGAAAAGCGAGGAATAAGCAACCTGCGGGGTACGCTAACCCGGGCCTGAACGTGCGCCGTCCGGCGGCGTACGTGTACCATCTGGTCGGACAGATATGGCAGCCATTTCACTGATCACTGGCCTGGGCAATCCGGGCAGTGGCTACGAGGCGACCCGCCACAACGCGGGTTTCTGGTTTCTGGATGTGTTGGCCCGGCGCTGGCCAATGGACCTGCGTGTGGAAAACCGTTTTCGAGGCGCGTTGGCAGATCTGCGTATCGATCGCCACCGGGTACGGGTCCTCAGGCCAGAGACTTTCATGAACGAAAGCGGCTCGCCAGTAGCGAGTGTTGCAAATTACTTCGACTTTACGCCTGAAAAGATACTGGTGGTACACGATGATCTGGATCTACCACCAGGCAGTGTGCGCGTGAAACGTGGCGGTGGGCACGGCGGCCACAATGGCCTGCGCGACATCTTTTCGAAACTCGGCTCACGGGAGTTTGTACGGCTGCGGATCGGTATTGGTCATCCCGGAAACGCTGATGAGGTGACCAACTATGTGCTGCAAAAACCATCCGCTGTGGATCGTAATGCAATCTTTGACGCGATAGACCGCGCAGTTGAACGAGTGGACGAGTTACTCGACGGTGAGTTGGAGTTGGCGATGAATGTATTGCACCGCGATGCTAAGGACACACTCTGAATGGGATTTCGCTGCGGGATCGTGGGCCTGCCCAATATCGGCAAGTCGACTCTTTTTAATGCTCTGACGCGGGCTGGCGCGCAGGCCGAGAATTATCCATTTTGCACTATCGATCCCAATGTCGGTATCGTTGAGGTGCCAGATCTGCGCCTGCAAAAAATTGCGGCGCTGATCAACCCCAAGTCAGTCATACCCACCGCGATCGAGTTTGTCGATATTGCCGGATTGGTCGCCGGCGCCTCGAAAGGGGAAGGCCTGGGTAATCGTTTTCTTGCACACATCCGCGAGGTGGATGCGATTATTCATGTGGTGCGTGCGTTCAGGGATGACGACATCACCCATGTTGCCGGCAAGGTAGATCCGCTGGCCGATGTGGCGACCATCGAGACCGAGCTGGCACTGGCTGACCTGGAGACACTGGAGCGCGGCATCGAGCGAACTGCCAAGGCCGCTAAAACCGGCGACAAAAAAATCCTGCGTGAGCTGGAATGCCTACGCCAGGCCCACCAAGCGCTTAATGCGGATCAGGGTTTTCAACGACTGCTGCAGGACAGCGACGTGGCAACGGCATTAATACCGTTATGTCTTTTAAGCGTCAAACCAGTGCTTTACGTAGCCAATGTCTCAGAGCAGGATCTTGCCGGCAACGAGCAGGTAGCGCAATTGCGTGAACATACTCAAAAAACCCATTCGCAGTTGGTTGTGGTCAGTGCTGCGATCGAGCAGGAGATATCAGAGCTGGATCCAGACCAACGCAGTAGTTTTTTAGATGACCTGGGATTGGCAGAGCCAGGTCTCGACCGGGTAATTCAGGCGGGCTATATTCTGTTGGGATTGCAGACCTTTTTTACCGCCGGACCTAAAGAGGTGAGAGCCTGGACGGTGCGTATCGGTGCCACAGCGCCTCAAGCGGCGGGCGAGATACACACGGATTTTGAGCGTGGTTTTATCCGCGCTGAGACCATCGCCTATGACGATTTTATCGTCAACGGTGGAGAGCACGGTGCACGTGAAGCGGGCAGGTTACGGCTGGAGGGAAAAGACTACGTCCTCAGCGATGGCGACATCATGCATTTTCGTTTTAACGTCTGAATTATTTTCTCGATTGGGTTGCGCCTCTATCGGGGACGTCGAGCGGGGCTGATAATATTGCCCTATTGTTATTTCCCCGGGGCAATTCTTGCCATTTCTGAATCCACACCATACCCGGCTTTTCTACCAGTTCTCCGGTGGCGGCCGTGATCAATGAGTGCCTGTTGAGCATTCTCCGACAATATTGATAGCGCAAAGGAGTCAAATCTATGAATTGCGGATTTATCGGGCTGGGCATGCTTGGAGCAAAAATGGCAGAAAAAATTCTCCAAGCAGGTCACTCGCTTCAGGTTTATGACCAGGATAGCAAAGCGGTCGAGCAACTGGTCGCCGCTGGGGCGACTGGTGCCGGGTCAGTACAGGATACGACCAATCACATTGACACCCTGATTACCTGTTTACCCTCACCGGCGATTTGTGCCCAGGTCATGACCGGTGTGGGCGGTGCGCTGCAAGCACTCTCAGCCGGCAGTTGCTGGATTGAAATGAGCACCACTGATGCAGATGAGATGAAGCGCCTTGCATCGCTGGCGTGCGAGAGGGGTATCGATGTACTCGAATGTCCAGCGACTGGTGGAGTGCATCGGGCAGTTACCGGGCAGATGACGCTGTTGGTGGGCGGTGACGAGGCCGTTTTTGAGCGCTTGAGGCCCTTGCTCGAGATCATGAGTGGCCAGATTGTATACATGGGGCAAATCGGTAACGCATCGCTGATCAAGGCGGTTACCAATCTGCTGTGCCTGATCGACCTTGTAGCCATGGGTGAGGGCCTGATGCTGGCAAAACGCGGCGGTCTCGATCTGGCCAGATGCTACGAGGCGATTACTGCCAGCTCCGGCAGCAGTCGTGAATTTGAGGACTGGGCCCCGGTGATCCTCAACGGTAGCTTTAATACCGGCTTTACCACCGATCTTGGGCTGAAAGATCTTGGCTTTGTTACTGAACTCGGCCGTCGCCTGGATGTGCCGTTGCAGCTCGCAACCCTGGTGGAACAGATGTTCCAGGCATCACGGGAGCGCTACGGTGGAGATGCGTGGACTCCTCACGTGGTCAAGATGATGGAAGAAGCAACGGGCGAAGAGTTACGTGCTGAGGGCTTCCCGGACGTCATACCCCAGAATTAACGATCGGTTTTTCACTCGACACTTGAGCGCAGTGATTATCTTGCCGGGTGACGGAGTGACGCCTACTGATCGTCACGCAGGCCGCTGGCCTTTTGCACGGCAGAATCGACAATCAGGTTGATGCCAATTGTCAGCAAGGCGATGCAGGTTGCGGGTACTAGTGGGTGCAAATAACCCCAGGCGATACCATCTGAGTTGCCCCGTACCATGGCACCCCAGTCTGCCAGCGGCGGCTGCAAGCCCAGACCTAGAAAACTAAGTCCGCTGATCAACAAGAAAACAAAACAAAAGCGCAGGCCGAACTCTGCCGCCAGTGGCGTTAAGGCGTTGGGAAGTATCTCTTTACACATGATCCACCAAAGTCCTTCGCCGCGAAGTCGGGCGGCCTCCACAAAATCCATGACCTCGATATCCATCGCCACCGCGCGAGCGATGCGGTAGACCGGCATGGCATAGATGATTGCAATTACCGTGACCAGGGCAAAAACAGACGTTCCCGTGGACGAAAGAACGATCAACGCAAAGATCAGTGTCGGAATCGAGATGATAATATCAACGAATCGGCTCAGTACCTGGTCAACCCAGCCACGCATGATCGCTGCAAGAAAGCCCAATAGAGCCCCTAAGCCAAAAGCAAACGCGGTGGTCAACAGCGCTAGAGCGATCATATTTCGGGCACCGTATATCAGCATCGACAGCATGTCTCGACCGATCTGGTCTGTGCCAAAAACGAATTTTCCAAATAAAGGTTCCCATACATCTCCCACAATCTGGCTCTGGCCATAAGGCGCAAGCCATGGTGCGAAAATTGCGCATAAACCAAAAAGGCTCACGACAAAAAACCCGAACCGACTGGCCCAGTTCATTTCTTTGAGTGGCTGCCAGAATTTCATGATTACTTACTTTGGATGCATAAGTCTGGGGTTTGACGCCATAGAAAGAATATCGGCGAGTAAGTTGAGGATCACGTACACGGACGCAAATATCATTGCAGTTGCGCGTACGATAGGCATATCACGCAGGAACACGGCGTCGATCATGAGGGCACCAAGCCCCGGGTAAACAAAAACGACCTCGACGATGACCACGCCCACAACGAGCCAGGCTAAATTCAGCATGATCACCTGGATGATGGGTGACCAGGCATTGGGCAATGCATGGAAAACAATAATTCTTCCGGGTTTCACACCTTTCAGTTTGGCCATTTCGATATAGGGACTGGCCATCAGACTGACGATAGAGGCCCGAGTCATCCGCATCATATGTGCACTAACCGCGAGGGTGAGCGTCAACACGGGAAGCGCCGAGGCGATAATGCGTTCGCTGAGATTCATCCACTCGTCCACGTTCGAGATCGCTGGAAAAATCCCAAATGAGACCGCAAATATCGCCATCAGGATATAAGCGATAAAAAAGTCGGGAACAGAAATGCCACTCAAGGTGACCATTGAGATGAATCGGTCAAAAAATGAGTTTCGGTAAAGCGCGGCCACAACACCCAGTGCCAGGGAGAGGGGTATGGCGATCAGGGCTGATGCGATGGCCAGGAAAAAAGTATTTCCAACACGATTGCCGATCACATCAGCAACCTCCCGGTGATTGGTTAGGGCTTTACCCATGTCACCCTGGACAAAATTTACCAGCCACTCGACATAGCGAATGTGCATTGGCCGATCGAGGTTCAACGTCCGATGACAAGCCGCGACCTTATCCTCGGAAGCCATTTGCCCCATCATGGCTGTGCAGACATCCCCAGATAGCGCTTCAACACCTACAGTAATCAACAAAGAAATGGCGAGCAGCGTCAGGATGCCGAGAGCGAGACGCCTCAGGATCAGTTTGAGTAACGAGTTTTTCATAACGACAGAAATTAAAGCTCAGGTAAGAAAAGGCCCGGCAAGGATCCGGGCCTTTTCTACTTAAATCTAGCAGCAACTGCTCAAAGGGTAGTTGCTGCTATACCTGGCTTACGTGAACCACCAGCGCTCCATACTGCGTGAGCCATCCAGTTCCCAGTTGCCGGCCAGTTTGGCAGGCCGCCCCAGGGCATCAGATGCCGCGTCGACATTGTTGGCAAAGCAAGGAACTACCACGCCGCCTTCATTGGAGACGATAGTCTGCATCTCAACATAAATGTCGTTGCGTTTGGCTTGGTCCAGCTCAGCGCGCCCTGCGACTAAAAGTTCCTCAAAACGAGCGTTATCCCAGTAACTGTCGGTCCAGTTACCGCCAGCTTTGTAGCCAATGGTAAACATCCAGTCAGCAGTAGGACGACCCGACCAGTAGCACGCACTCCATGGAACTTTCATCCAGACGTTATTCCAGTAACCGTCGGGGGATACCCGGTTAACCTTGATATTGATGCCAGCCGCCTTGGCAGCCTCAGAGTAAAGCTGAGTTGCATCTACTGCGCCATTGAAAGCCGCGTCTGCAGCTGCAATCTCGACATCTAGACTAGTGAGGCCGGCCTGTTTGAGATACCACTTAGCCTTGTCGACGTCATACTGACGCTGGGGCAGATCACCGGCATGGTAGTTCTGGTTGGAGCTGATGGGATGATCGTTACCCAGGGAACCATAGCCGCGAAGGACCGTGTTAACGAAAGCTTCTCTATCAATTCCGTGTTTGAGCGCCATACGCACGTTGTTGTCGTTAAACGGCGCCTGGCGGACATCCATCGGGTAGGTGAAGTGCTTAGTACCTGATACCTGGAGCACACTGACCCCGGATTTTTTCTCAAGCATGGGGGCGGTCTTGAGATCACAACGGACAATTGCATCTACCTGGCCTGTCACCATCGCATTCATACGGGCCGCCGCGTCGTTGATCGCCGTCAACTTCACTTCATCAAAGTTGGCGCACCCGGATTTAAAGTAATTGGGATTGCGAACCATATGCGCCCGTACCCCCGGCTCGAAACTCTTCACCACAAAAGCGCCGGTTCCGTCACCTGAAGCCCAGTCGACCTTGCCGGAGCTGTCAGCAGAACCCATCAGCAGGTGGTAGTCACTCAACAGATAGGGGAAATCGGCATTGCCGCTTTCGAGGTCAAACACAAGCGTGTTTTGACCATCTTTGCGGATGTTGCCCAGAGAGTTGGCAACACTTTTTGCGTCGGAGGTCGAATCCTCACCACGGTGATGCTCAAGAGATGCTATCGCGTCGTCAGCATCGAAAGTTTTACCACTGTGAAATTCGATGCCCTTGCGCAGCTTAACCACCCACGTTTTGGCATCGGCTGATGGCTCGAGGCTCTCAGCCAATTCAGACACAGCCTGGCCATTGGCGTTGACCTCAACCAGGGCATTTCGACACCCACCCATGTTCATATTGATCATGAAGGTATCGCCGTTATCGGCCGGATCCAGCATGTCACCTGTGTTGGCGCCGCCGAATCCAACTCGGTAGGTTCCACCCTTTTTCGGCGTAGCGTGTGCAGCTTGGCTATAAAGTGCCGGTGCAGCGGCGGCAAACCCCATGGCGGTAGCAGCTTTGACAAATTCACGACGGTTCATTCCACCACTCGTGACACGTTTTTGGAGTTTCCAGATGTCGTAATCGAATCTACTCATGCCGCTTCCTCCTTTGATAGGTTTTAATTTAGGCTGATTCCTGAGATTCAGAATATCTACCCACACTTTATAGTACAACACTTTTAGGGTTATTCCTGAAGGTTATTCGCGTCAGATCATGCCACTGGTATTGCCCCGGGTTGCCACGGGAAACGCCTCTTGTCACTCGCGATTGACCGATTTTTTCTTGTTCTATTGAGGGTTTCGCGTTAAATTCGCGCACCCACCGTGGCTATGTAGCTCAGCTGGTTAGAGCACGGCATTCATAATGCCGGGGTCGGTGGTTCAAGTCCACCCATAGCCACCATCTTTTCAGTTACTTATGCCTTTCGCCCCATGTGGACAATGTTCCGTGGCACAAATATGGGGCAGCAGGTTCTGGCAGTCGAGATTACTCTCTACACCGAGGCGTTTATTATCTTTTTTGGCCTTGTGCCCGGTTGCAACTAAGGGGTGTGCAAGTACAAGCCCTTATGCTTTAGTTACCTATACAATCTCGTGGCGGGTGAGTATTTTGCAGCAACAGCCCCGCTGGGTTCATGACTTTGCGGGGCGCGCCCTGCGCCGTGCGTTTCTGGTGTTAGGGGAGCCGATATATACCTGCCCGAATTGCAATGATGAATAAACCAAAGCCGCATGTCTATGACATCCTCGCCAGTGTCTT
>CAJWEF010000088.1 GCA_913031305.1 uncultured Acidiferrobacteraceae bacterium | reverse complement strand
TCTTAGCAATTTCCTCTTTGCGCCTTGCTCCATAGGCAGTAAGTTCTTCATCGATCGCTGGGTCGAGCGGTGGCGGCTGGTAGTCTTTCAACAGTTGTCTCCCAGCCGACCCTCCTAGTGCATGCTGAGGATGTGGCGGACAGCCGGTCGCGCGGTGATCGCTTGCGTAAGACGCTCGATATTTGGGTAATCACTGATCGTGCCTGGAAAAATCTCCGGCCAGATGGCCTGCAGCGCAAGACAGTAATCGCAAATGCTGCGTTTCTTTTCGAAAAAAAACGGGCCCGGATTAAGCCCGACCTCGATGACATCCAAAATCTTTACCAGCCGTTTCAATGAGGCTTTTTTCAGGCGCTGCTGACTGCCGATATCGTCGAAATAGGTTTCCGGGTGAAACTGGATCAGCACTTCAGGCTGGAGTGTCGAGGCGAGATAACTGAGCCACTGGAGAAAGCGTCCATGGCGCGGGTCGCCAGAGGGGATTGTGAGCCCGGCATCAGGGTGGCGTTCGGCCAGGTAAAGCGCGATTGCACTGCTTTCAAATAGCGGTCCATCTGGGCCGATCAGTGCTGGCACGCGCGCCATG
This sequence comes from uncultured Acidiferrobacteraceae bacterium, assembly GCA_913031305.1. Taxonomy (GTDB): domain Bacteria; phylum Pseudomonadota; class Gammaproteobacteria; order Arenicellales; family UBA868; genus UBA868. The sequence continues at coordinate 9,250 of CAJWEF010000088.1, read as the reverse complement.
GGGCTTGCAGCCTTGAATTGGGGATCCGGCGTGTCGGTAAATATTTCTACCCAGTTAAGTTCATAATTCGCGCCGATTTCTTCAAGCAACGCATGCACGATCATTGCGTAGGAGTTGCGCGCAAGAAACAGGCGGTAACGGTGTTTCGATGTGGTGCTGCCGGTCATGACAGGTCTATCCTATCATCGCTTCAGGCGCGCATCCGCACGCCTTGCGGGTCGTAAAGTGGTTCGGCTTGTAGTATCGCCGGACACATTTTCCCTAGAATCTCTATTTCGTATTCGGCGCTGGTTTCGATTGCATCTGGGCGGAGATAACCCAACGCGATGTTTGCCCCCACGTAGGCGCCATATCCGCCCGAGGAGACATAACCCACGAGTTCGGCCTCACGATATATGGCTTCGTCTCCCCAGATCATGGCGTCGCCGGCATCGACGGTCAACGTAACCCGCAATTCACGCGGCGATACCCGTGACAGCCGGGTCGCCGCATCACTGCCAACAAAATCTTCCTTGTCCAGGCGCACGAAGTTACCCACCCGGGCCTCAAAAGGCGTATAACTGGGGGTGAGTTCAAGACCCCAGGCTGGGAATGCCTTTTCCAGACGCGTCATCATCAAAGCGCGGGTCCCGACGTGGCGGAGACCGAAACGGGCCCCTGCTGCTACGAGTTGGTCGAATATGGCGGGCTGGGAATCGAGCGGGCAATAGAGTTCATACCCGGTTTCGCCGGTATACGACAGACGTAGCACAACGATGTCGGGTATCCCGCCAATTGTCATGCGTGCGGCCGACATAAAGGGAAATGCAATAGTCGATAAGTCGGCTTCGGCAAAACTGGCAAGCAATTCCTGTGCTGCCGGGCCAGCTAAATGAAGTCCTGCCCAACGCGCCGACAGATTTTCGATGTGCACCCTTTGACCCTGCAGGTGCTGTTTAAAATGGCGCAGATAGGCGAGTTGCATGGCATCGGTGCCAAGCAGAAGAAACTCCGTGCCTGATAGGTGGGTAATCGTAAAGTCGCCGATCAGGCGTCCGGTTTCACTCAACATTGGTGACAGGGTTATACGTCCAGGGCGCTGCGGTATCCGATTGGCCATGATCCGATTGAGCCAGCTTCTCGCATCCGGGCCTGAGACAATAATTTTCGCCATGGTAGAGAACTCGAACAGGCCGAGCGCATTGCGCACCGCCAGGCACTCACTCGCAACCGGCGCCACCCAGTTTGGCCGGCGCATGCCGAGAGTGTCCTTTGGTTCGGCGTTCCCAGGGGCAAACCACAGTGGATGTTCCAGGCCGAAACTAGAGCCGAATACTGCATTTGCCCCAAGCAGACGGTTATATACGGGGGGTTTGATGATCGGGCGGCCGACATCGAATTCCTGATAGGGATAAATGCGATCAGCACGGTGTTCATAGAAAAAGGCGGTCAGGTTCTTGGTGTAGGAACGCCCTGCCCACGGGCCATAGCGGGCAACATCCCAACAGAAGATATCGAACGAGGGCTCACCCTCTACAATCCATTCCGCCAGCACCTTGCCGATACCGGCTCCTTGATTGAAGCCGGTCATAACACCATTGGCACAGTAGTAGTTTTGTAGTTCTGGATGCGGCCCCAGCAGCGGCCCAAGATCAGGCGAAAAGATCATCGGCCCGTTGATCACGCGCTTGACGCCTGCGTGGGCCAGGCACGGCATGACTTCCGCCGATTTTTCGAAGTGCCATTCCATACGGCCGAGATCATCAGGTAGAAGTTCATGGCCGAAATCAGGTGGCGTTCCCTCCTCAGCCCAGTGCCGGCACGGCGTTTCGTAAGCGCCGAGCAACAGACCCTGACCTTCCTGGCGCGCATAGCAGTTGATTTCGCCGTCGTCGATCTGTGGCAGTTCATGAGACATTGCCTCGATTTCTGGAATGCTCTCGGTTACGAGGTAGTGATGTTCGACTGGCATTAAGGGCAGGGTGATGCCCGCGAGCGCCGCAACTTCGCGCCCCCACAGGCCCGCTGCGTTGACCACATAGTCAGTTGTAATGGTTCCGTTTTGCGTTACCACTTGCCAGTGGCCGTCGGCAAGTGCTTTGGTTTCTATCACCGGGCAATGGCGGTGAATAGTGGCGCCGAGTTTGCGCGCGGCGGCTGCAAACGCCTGCGTCGCACTTGCTGGGTCGACATGGCCACCCTGATCATTCCACAGTGCACCGACCAAGCAGGAGGTGTCGATAATCGGCGCGCGTTTGCAAACATCATCGAGCGATATGAACTCCGACTCAATACCGAGCCTGCGAACCGCACCCTGCAATGCCGTGAGATATTCCATCTCCTCGGTGCTGCGGCAAAGATTAAGACACCCAGTAGAATGAAAGCCGCAGGATTGGCCGCTTTCTTTTTCCAGTTCGGGATAGATTTCGAAGGTGTACTTGTGGATTGCGGCGACTGCATTCGGCTTGGTGACGGTAAACAGGCCCCCTGCTGCATGCCACGAAGAACCAGAGGTCAGTTCCTGGCGTTCGATGAGCATGACGTCGCTCCAGCCAAGACGGGCCAGGTGATAAAGGATGCTGCAACCGGTGATGCCTCCACCGATCACAACGACTCGTGTCTGAGTTTTCATCGCACGACTCTATCACCCGGTAAAAGAAAACGAATCAGGCGTTTAGATGGCCTGACCTTGGGCTGGAATTGCCCGGTTGCGGCCGGCCCAGGCGGGGCAAAAGGAACTGGGACCGCGGTTTTAGCGTTTGATATCAAGACTCAAAAGTTAAGGCAGATTTTCCCTTGCAATACCCATAAATTTCATGTAGAAATTCTGTGATCACACTTTCTGATATCGCAGAGGGTGGACAGCAAAAGAGCAACAGCAGGCAATACCTAGGAGGAAGCCAAATGTCAGATGACAACCAAACCAACTATATCTATAGACGATTTGTAGAAGGCCGACTGAATCGCCGTGAATTTGTCGGATTCATGGCGGCAGCCGGCGCGTCCACGGTTTTGATCAATTCACTCGTGGCCGAGCGGGCGTTTGCCGCAACGCCTAAAAAAGGCGGTCGGATTGTAGTGGGCACAGAAGGCGCACAAGCGTCGGATTCGCTTGACCCCACGAAATTCTACTCAACCTCAAATTTATTTGCCGGCTTCACGGTCTATGACACGCTGGTCAATCGTAGCTCAGATTTGCTACCGGCACCATGGCTTGCAGAGTCGTGGGATTCAAACGACACCACAACAGAATGGGTTTTTAAGTTGCGGCGCGGTGTCACTTGGCACAATGGCAAGACCTTGAGTGCCGACGATGTCATCTACTCCTGCTCACGGCATATCACCGAAGCATCTGAGTCTCCAGCGAAATCATTCATGAGTCAGATCTCCGAAATGGTCAAAGAGGACGAGCATACCGTGCGCTTTAAGTTAAGCGGTCCAAATGCTGATTTTCCGATTGTTCTGAGTGATACCCGGGTTCACATTACACAAGCGGGCTATGAAGACTTCCAGACTACAGCGCCTGGCACTGGGCCATTCAAAGTTAAGAGTTTCATACCGGGACAAAACAAAGTTTTTGTGCGAAATGAGAACTACTGGGCTGACGATGGACCGTGGGTCGACGAGATCGAGATGGTTGGTGTAGGTGATGTCACTGCGCGCGTTAACGCACTGATCGCCGGTGATATCAACGTGTTGCTATATCTCGACCCAAAGGCTGTGGGTCTGATCGAGGCAAACCCAACCACCGAAGTTTTGCAATCGAAAAGCGGTGCGTTCATGAATGTGGCGCTGATGGTCGATCGCCCACCAACGGACAATAACGATGTGCGCCTGGCGTTGAAATATGCGATTGATCGCGAGCAAATCGTACAAAATGTGCTCAAGGGCTATGGTTCGGTCGGTAATGATCATCCAGTTGCGCCGATTGATCCGTTTTATTGCGACGACATCCCGCAACGCGTTTACGATCCTGACAAGGCCAAGTTTCACTTTAAAAAGGCCGGCATGGAGGGGCAGTCAATCGATTTCTACACCTCTGATGTCCCGGCTGCGGGCTCTGTTGCCGCGGCACAGGTATTCCAGCAATCAGCGGCAGCAGCTGGTATTAATCTGAACCTAATTCAGCCACCTGCAGATACCTACTGGGATGCTGTGTGGATCAAGAAGCCGATGAGCTGTTCAGGTTGGGATGCGCGGCCAGTACCTGATCTGATTTTTTCTATTGCGCTAAAAGGTGGCGGCTCGTATAACGAAACCAAGTGGGAAAACGAGCATTTTGACAAACTGCTCGTTGAAGCGCGCGGACTTCGGGATTTCGACAAGCGCAAGGAGATTTATTGCGAGATGCAGCGCATGTTGCATGATGAAGGTGGCCATTTGACCATGGCATTTCTAGATGTGCTGGATGCGGTGCGTACCGAGGTTAAGGGTATTACGCCTCATGCATCCGGTCCACTGGGCTTCTACCAGATGGCGCGAACTGCCTGGATCGACTCCTGACGTTGACACCGCAATAATTATTCTGACGGGGGGCGCCGGGCCGAATGTCCGGCGCCCAGGTAGTCACTTTAACAGCGCACGGGGTGAGGCGTCGTTTGCGATATGTGGTTTGCTATCACCCGGGGTATGCCGCTCGCCTCTAGCGTGGCTTAAGTTGTCAATTCGCCTCGCCTTGCGAGTCCTCAAACTACATGCCACGAGGAATTTCAATTCTAGATTCCTTAATTAGTCCCTTCTAGTGATTATCCTGGGCACAGAGTCTCCGCATATGAGGCATCTGCTGGTGATAGGATGGGCATTGTGTGCAAGTTATATGTAATCAGAAAATCTGACCAATGGCACTGACGGCGCTTATCGGCCGTCGATTGTTGATTGGCGTCTTCATTTTATTGATTGTTTCGGCCCTGGTGTTCGCCGGCACGGAAATACTACCCGGTGACGTGGCAACAGCCATTCTTGGTCAAAGTGCGACCCCTGAGCTTGTCGCACTAATTCGTGAGCGGCTCGGGCTCGATGATCCTGTCTACCTGCGTTATCTACACTGGCTCGGCGGTCTCGTGACCGGCAACCTCGGCACCTCGTTGGTAAATGGCGCCGATCTTGGCGGCGAGGTTGGAGTGCGACTTTTCAACACGTTCTTCCTGGCGCTTTTGACGGCCTCGGTGGCAGTGCCATTGTCGATCGTATTAGGCCTTCTGTCGGCGCTGAAACCGAATAGCATCCTCGACCGCGCGATATCAACTGTGTCGCTGGCACTTATATCACTGCCAGATTTTCTGACCGCGATCATCCTAGTGACGCTGTTTGCGGTAACCTGGAAATTGTTTCCCGCTATCGTAAACATTCGCAGTGACGATGGCATCACCGACATTATGCGCGCCCTCGTTCTGCCGGTTTCTGCATTGGTGTTTACGGTTTTGGCGCACATGGTGCGCATGACTCGTACTGTCGTTCTCGACGTGCTGACGTCGCAACCAATCGAAATGGCTCTTCTGAAAGGTGTACCGCGCTGGCGTATTTTGATTGTTCATGCTCTGCCGAACGCGTTGGCACCGATTGTCAATGTCATTGCCCTCAACCTGGCCTATCTGATCTCCGGTATCGTTGTCATCGAGACTTTGTTCAATGTTTTGGGGCTCGGGCGTTTTACAGTTGAATCGGTGCAAAATCGCGACATACCTGCAGTGCAGGTCTGCGCAATGATTTTCTGCGCAGTATATGTCCTGCTTAATCTGCTAGCCGACGTGATCTCCATCATCGCCAACCCCCGCTTGAGGCACCCGAAATGACCGTGCCGGTAGCCGAACTGCGTAGTCTATTGAGAGAGTTGCTGTCGGAGTTGACGCCAACCGTGGTTATCTGTGCGCTCATCCTGGCGTGCGTTATCTTGGTGGTGCTTTTCGCACCGCTGATTGCACCTTATGGGGAAGGTGAGATTCTGACTAATGACAGCTTTGCGCTACAAGGCAGTGAGGGAAAAGCGCGACCGGGCAGCACACTCTTATTGGGCGGCGATTTTCTGGGCCGCGATATTCTCTCGCGTTTGGTTTACGGCGCGCGCGTTACCTTGTCCGTGGCTCTGGCAATTTCCCTGCTCGCCTTCCTGCTCGGGACAACTGTTGGCTTTCTTGCAGCGGCGATACGAGGCAGGGCTGACGCGGTTCTCAGCCGCATCGTCGATGCGTTGATCTCATTTCCTTCGATCATGATTGCGTTGATCGTCGTAACGAGTCTTGGTTCAACTTTCACTGTTTTGATTATCACGGTCGCGCTTATTGACGCGACCCGCGTGTTCCGCGTTGCTCGTGCTCTCGCCATGAACATCATCGTGCAAGACTATATCGAGGCCGCAAGAGTGCGCGGAGAAGGCCTCGGGTGGGTCATGTGGCAGGAAGTGTTGCCCAATGTCTTGGGGCCACTGGCAGCTGAATTTGGCATCCGTTTTACCTATGCGATCCTGTTCATTTCCGCGCTCAGTTTTCTGGGGCTTGGTGTGCAACCGCCGCACTCCGATCTTGGCCTTATGGTCAAGGAGAACATACAGGCGTTGCTCTATGCATCTGCATATGATGATCTGCGCTACGCATTGATCTGTATATCGCCAGCACTTTGCATCGCCACTGTTACGATATCGGTAAACCTGATCGTAGACTGGTTTTTGAAGTCGACCGGCGCCAGCCTACCTGAGGAACTCTGAGCCGTGGCGGACAAATTGCTCGAGGTCAGAGACTTGTGCGTAGCGGCGCACGTACAAAAAAACGTATTGACGCCGATTGTGAAGAAGGTCTCTTTTTCCATCGAGACTGGCAAAGTCGTCGCGCTCATTGGCGAGTCAGGATCAGGCAAGACCACGATCTCCCTGGCGTGTATGGGGTATGCACGCCCGGGCTGCACTATTACTGGCGGCGGCGTGAAACTAGACGACATTGAGGTGTTGAAGCTCGGCTTTCTTGAGCGACGCCGGTTCCGGGGTACGGATGTATCTTATGTTGCACAAAGTGCGGCGGCTTCGTTTAACGCTGCGCTTACTATCACCCGACAAGTCATTGAGACTCCTCTCATTAAGAACCTGATGAGTGCGAACGAGGCTATGGAAAAAGCGGTTTCGCTTTACCATGAACTCGACTTGCCAGAGCCTGAAGCGATCGGCCGTCGCTATCCACATCAGGTGAGCGGAGGACAGTTGCAGCGTTTGATGGCAGCGATGGCGATGATCTGCGACCCCAAGTTGTTGATACTCGACGAACCAACAACAGCCCTCGACGTAACCACACAAATCGAGGTCCTGCAGGCGTTCAAAAAACTGATCCGGGACAAACATACCTCGGCGATCTATGTCAGCCATGACCTTGCCGTGGTGGCGCAGGTTGCAGACGATATTCTGGTGCTCAAGGACGGCGTGATGATCGAATACGGCCCCGCTGAGCAGATCATTAACGAACCTTCACAGGATTACACGCGTGAACTCATCTCTGCGGCGCACATCATGCCAAAAAGTATGCCGAAGCCGCGCCCGCTGATAATTCAGACCGCGCAGAACGCCACGGCCCAGCCGCTGCTGGTAGTCGATGGCGTCACAGCCGGTTATGGACAGAATCATCAGTATCTGGCTTTGCATTCTGTCTCTGTAGAGGCCCATGTTGGGCGCACCATTGGCATCATTGGGGAATCCGGGTCCGGTAAAACAACACTGGGACGGGTCATTTCCGGCCTGATGGGGAGCAAACAGGGCGAGGTTCGCCTTGACGGAATACCACTGGCCGACAGTATTGCCAGGCGCAGCCGGGCTGAGTTGCGCTCCGTGCAGTTCGCCTTTCAAATGGCTGACGTGGCGCTTAATCCGCGCCACCGTATTCGAAAAATACTCGGCCGGCCGCTAAAGTTCTACTTCAACATGAGCGAAGGCGAGGTAGGCCATCGCATTGATGAAATTCTCGACACTGTCGAGCTCCCATCTTATTTTGCTAACCGGTTTCCGCGAGAACTCTCGGGAGGAGAGCGGCAGCGCATCAATTTGGCACGTTCCCTGACCGCGGAGCCCAAGCTAATAATCTGTGACGAGATCACCTCTGCGCTCGACACCATCGTGGCGGAGGCGATCCTGAAACTTCTACGCGAACTACAGGAACGGCTCAAGGTTGCCTATGTTTTTATTTCGCACGACCTTTCAACTATTGCCAAAGTAGCGGATACGATTGCCGTGATGCGGCGCGGTAAGATTGTTGAATATGGATCGACGGTAGAAATTCTCACGCCACCACATCACCGCTACACCGAGTTGCTGCTTTCCTCGGTCCCGGATCTCAGGACCGATTGGCTCGACACTATTGAGACACGGCGAGCTGCTGCACGGATTGCAGCAGCTGGTTGAGATCATTTAATTACCCGATCAATCAGCAAGAGCATGAAGTCGGAGAAGATTGGAACACCATCGGAGAGTGACTGGGCTGTTGCAGTCAGCAAACCTGGCGTGATCTCCCCTGACCTGCCACTCAATGAGCAGGTGTACCAACGGCTCAAGTGGGCCTTGATAATTGGTGATTATGAGCCCGGCGATTCGGTGTCGATACGCCGGCTTGCTAGTGAACTTGAGATTTCCATGATGCCAGTGCGAGAAGCTTTGAAGCGACTGGCCTCCGAACGTGCTTTGACGTTTTCAGCGAAACGATCGTTTCGTGTCGCCAAACTGAATCCAAAGCGGATCTCTGATCTGTTCTTCGTGCGGTCATGCCTGGAGGGTATTGCTACGGAGCTGGCGGCACCACACCTTACTATGCAGCAGATCGACGACCTTGCGCAACTTGCGGTGCAAATGAATGAAAGCATTGAACGAAGCGATATGCGGGAGTATCTAATCCACAATTACACTTTTCATTTTACGATCTATACCGCTGCAGGAAATGCTGAACTTGTTTCCATAACAGAAAGCCTCTGGGCCCAGACTGGCCCATTTCTTGCTGCTGGAGTGCGCACTTTTGGATTAACGCGGGATTGGCGACACTTGCACATGGACGTTGCCGGTGCTATTCGTGCGCGAGATGGTGCGCGGGCCCGCCAGTGTATAGAACAGGATATCAACTGGGGAACAAAGGCGTTCAAAGATATGGCGAACAGTGTACAAAATGACGCCACGGAAACTGAGCACTGCAATTAACCGCCACTATAGAATCGACGCCGTGCTGCATCCCGTTGTGACGCAGTCGTGACAAACTGGGCTTGAGGTATGCTGGTAACGTCAATGGGATTGGAGTCAGAAAACTATCTGTCG
>CAJWEF010000087.1 GCA_913031305.1 uncultured Acidiferrobacteraceae bacterium | reverse complement strand
GGCTGAAGGGAGTTGAGCATGCCAGACGATATTGTGATCGGTGCCGGGGTCCATCGCCTGCGGTGCGTTGGGTGGGCCAGGGCAGTGCTGGCGTGATTCCCATCGGAGTATTGGATGAGCGATATTAGATCCACCTGCGAGGTAGCCATTGTTGGAGCCGGGCCTGCTGGCTTGGCCGCGGCTTGTGTACTTGCCGGCAAAGGCGTTGATGTTGTCGTGCTTGATGAGCAGCAGGCACCTGGTGGCCAGGTATTCCGGGAAATAGAGAAAGTCAATGCGACGCGGCCATCAGATTTGAACCCGCTGGGCGCCAGCTACGGCGCTGGAATAAAGTTGGCCAGGCGCTTCAGAGAGAGTGGAGCGTATTACCGCCCTGGTACTTCGGTATGGGAGATCACCTCGGATCAGGAGTCCGAACTGGCGCTGGGTCTGGTGGAAAATGGCAACGCGCAGATGCTTTACCCGCGCCATATTATCCTGGCAACTGGCGCGATGGAGCGTCCAACACCCTTTTTGGGCTGGACTTTGCCTGGAGTAATGACCGTAGGGGCAGCGCAGACCCTGCTCAAGTCATCTGGGTTACTGCCGGAAAAAGATGTGGTGCTCGCTGGCACCGGTCCACTGCTTTATCTCTATGCAAATCAGTTGATTGGTATGGGCATAACGCCCCAGGCGATTCTGGATACCCGGCCGAGTGCATCCTGGGGTACGTACTTGTTCGGGTTGAACGCGCTGTTGGCTTGCCCGGGGGCCATGATCCAGGGCAGCCGCTGGATGCACGGCGTAAAAAGACAGGTCGAGGTGACCCCCCACGTGACTGACCTAAGAGCCAAAGGTGACGATCAGTTGCGATCCGTCAGTTACCAGTCAGCGGGATGCTCGTACGATATGGCAACGGCACTGCTGTTGGTCCATGATGGAGTGATTTCTAATACCTGGCTGTCGATGTCAGCAGGTATTGCGCACCATTTTGATTCTCTTCAAGGATGTTGGGTTCCGGACATCCGGGGCGTTGGTATGACTAGCCGCGAATCCATATCCATGGTGGGAGACTCTGTGGGTATTGCAGGTGCCGAGGTGGCCATGCTGCAGGGTGAGCGGGTCGCCCATGAAGTACTCGGGCAGTTGAGCGGCATCAACAGTACACAACCTTTACCTGAACCCGCAGCGTTGAAGCGCCAGCGCCGTTTGCGGCGTTTTCTGGATCGATACTTTCCACCGACTTCGCAGTTTCAGTTGCCTCTCGATGACGATACCATCGTCTGTCGCTGCGAAGAGGTTACCGCGGGGGAGATCCGCAGTGTTGCGGCACGTGGCTGCATGGGGCCCAATCAGGCCAAGGCGTTTACCCGTTGCGGCATGGGCCCTTGCATGGGTCGCAAGTGCGCCGCTACTGTCAGCCGTTTGATGGCGCAGGTGCATAACATGTCGGTGGGCGACATCGGTCACTACCGAATCCGGCCGCCCATACGACCCATCACGGTTGGCCAACTTGCCGATATGCCAATCCGGCGTGAGTCGAGCGATGCAGCACAAACCGGTGCAACCATTTACGATACCCTCGCACCGGGGGAAAATCCCAATCACTGATTCTAAGGGCCGTTAGCCCGACGCCGAATAGCAAATCAACGAGTAAAGTGGGAAGCGTGCTTGTTCGGTTTAGGCTGTAGTCACAGTCGTATCGAGTGACTCAGCGATTCATATTGGTTTACTGCACTGACGCGAAGTGGAACTAGAGGTGGACTGAGTGCCTCAGGGTTTTCTTTATTTGCCTGGCGCCTTGAGTGATGGAGCGTGACAAACGTCAAGTGGTTGACTTCCTCTCACACCCCTCATTATTGATTTCCCAATTGTTGGCAGTATTGCAGTTTCCACGGTCTGCGTGCTTCTGATTGGCTGACTATAATGCCGCACAGCCTATATGGTCGATCCTAAGGATCGCTCATAACTACGGGCGAACAGCAGGCTGCTGGCAGTCATAATTTTAAAGCGAGGAGGAGGCCATGCTGACGATAGCGACAATGATTCTTGTCTCAAGTATTGGGATCATTGTTGGAGTGCTTATTGGTGCCATTGGGATAGGCGGCGTCCTGTTGGTTCCAATGCTCACCTATGGGCTTGATTTGGGGATTCATGTAGCGATCGCTACGGCGATGTTTGCTTACCTTTTCAGCGGGGCGGTGGGCGCTGTCGAATATGCTCGGCGGGGCTCTATTCAGTGGCGCATGGCCCTATGGTTATGTCTCGGTGGAATGCCTGGAGCCTATTTGGGTGCACTGGCGGTCTGGCTGACGCCGGGCGCTATTCTCGAAGGTATTATTGGGCTGTTGGTTTTCTTGTCCGGGTTGCAGGCCTTGCGCCCTCAGGCTGAAGATATTGGCGCAAGGGATTCTTTAGCCCCAGCTTTGCTCTTGGTTATTGGCATAGCCACAGGTTTTGCTTCATCCATCACCGGAACGGGCGGCCCACTGGTGCTGGTGTCGATATTGATCTGGCTGAAACTTCCAGGCCTGACTGCTGTAGGCCTAAGCCAGATTATTCAGATCCCAATTGCATTATTGGCAACGGGAGGTAACCAGGCATTTGGCCATATCGAGTTCGAGTTGGGCTTTGGTATCGCGGTGATGCTGGCGGTTGGAGTATTTATTGGGGCTCGTGTCGCTCATCGCGTGTCACGCGAGACTCTGAGGCGACTCATTGCTTTTGCGCTACTGCTCGTAGGTGCGGCTATGCTTACCCGAATTGGCGCCGGTTTATCTTAATTCACTGCTTTTTTTCTAATCTTCGCTGATGCAAAGGTGGCTCGGTATAACCGTTGCAAACCTGCCGACCATTAAAGATCAGATCGCAGGCTGCCTTGAAGGCAACGCCGTCACACGAGGGCATCATCGCCTGGTAGTCAGGGTCATCGGCATTTTGCCGATCAACAACGGCTGCCATGCGCTTTAATGATGCCATGACCTGCTCCTCGGTAACGATGTCGTGGTGAAGCCAGTTGGCGATATGCTGGCTTGAGATACGCAACGTGGCGCGATCTTCCATTAGGCCGACATCACGGATATCAGGTACTTTGGAGCAACCGACGCCCTGATCGATCCAGCGGACCACGTAGCCGAGTATTCCCTGACAGTTGTTGTCGATTTCATCTTGAATGTCCTCGCCCGACCAGTTCGGATCTTCACACACGGGAATAGTCAGGATATCGTCCAGGCTGGCATGCGGTCGGTTTGTCAGTTCGGCCTGGCAAGACAGCACATCGGTCTCATGGTAGTGCATCGCATGCAGCGTGGCTGCCGTGGGCGAGGGCACCCAGGCCGTGTTGGCCCCGGCCCGGGGGTGATCACCTTTGGATTGCATCATGGCGGCCATTTCATCGGGCATGGCCCACATGCCTTTGCCGATCTGGGCGTGTCCGGGCAAGCCACAAGCGAGACCTACATCTACGTTCCAGTCTTCATAGGCCCGTATCCAGGGCTGGGCTTTCATGTCGGCTTTGCGGATCATCGGGCCGGCTTCCATCGAGGTGTGAATCTCATCGCCGGTGCGATCAAGAAACCCGGTGTTGATGAAAATCACACGGTCGGATGCGGCCCGGATGCATTCTTTGAGGTTGACGGTCGTACGCCGTTCTTCGTCCATGATTCCGATTTTCATCGCCCCGGGCGCCATGCCAAGCAATGTTTCGGTACGTTCAAAGAGTTTCACCGCAAAGGCGGTTTCCTCAGGGCCATGCATTTTCGGTTTGACCACATACATAGAGCCTTTGTCCGAATTGCGCAGGTGGCCGGCGCCGCTGAGGTCGTGCAGGGCAATAAGCCCGGTCACTACAGCATCCATAATGCCTTCGAAGATTTCATTGCCTTCGCTGTCGAGGATTGCAGGGTTGGTCATCAGGTGGCCGACATTGCGCACCAGCATCAGTGCCCGCCCCGGTAGCGAGAATATGGTGCCGTCAGTTGCGGTGTACTCGCGGTCCGGGTTCAGAGTGCGTTCGAAGGTTTGCCCGCCCTTGCTTACCGTTGTGGACAACGTGCCTTGCATTAGGCCCAGCCAGTTGCGATAAACCGCTGTTTTGTCAGGGCCATCTACAGCGGCAACTGAATCTTCGCAGTCCTGAATGACAGTGATGGCCGATTCCAGTATTACGTCGCTGACCCCGGCGGGACTCTGGGCACCGATGAGGTGCTCGCGGTCAATCACGATCTCGATATACAGGTGGTGGTGTCGCAACAGTATGGCACCAGGTGCATCCACATTGCCGCGGTACCCAGAGAACTGCCCGGCATCTGCCAGGCCGGTATCGCTTCCGTCAGAGCGTCGCGCTTTGAGTTCGCCGTTGTCAATGAAGTACAAGGTGGCGTCGCCGTGGGAAAGCCCATCAAGTGGAGCCACCCGGTTTAGAAAATCGTCGCCATAATCGACTACCCGTCTGCCGCGAGCTGGGTTGTAGTTGCCGCTTTGCAGTGCACCATCTTCGTCACTGATGACATCTGTCCCGTACAGGGCATCGTACAGAGAGCCCCAGCGTGCGTTGGCCGCATTCAGGGCATAGCGCGCGTTGTTGACCGGTACGACCAGCTGCGGTCCGGGTATAACTGTGATCGCGTCATCAACGTTCGCGGTGCTCACTGCAAAGTCGGCTCCCTCGGGAACAAGGTAGCCGATCTTGGAAAGAAAGGCGTGATAGGCCGCCGGATCATGGGGCTGGCCAACCCGTGTGCGGTGCCAGTCATTGATGGCGAGTTCCAGTTCCTCCCGATGGGCGAGTAGTGCTCGGTTGCGGGGGGTAAGATCATCGATGATTTGGGCAAATCCAGTCCAGAAGGCATCAGTGTCTAGTCCTGTGCCGGGCAATGCCTCGTGGTTGATCAGAGCCAGCAGGTTGTCGTCTACGGCAAGGCCGTGGACCGTTGTACGTCCATTCACAAAGGTGTCCTCTTCAACTATTGGGGGAATTCGATGGGGAAATTGGTTTTCAGATTTTATCTACAAATTTCTATAATGTGGATTAATCTTCCACAATGTGGGATTGGTTAATACTCCTGTTACGGTAATGTAGTTTGCTTATGGGTTAACCAGAGAGACCGACACGGGCAACGGAACAAAATTCCGCCTGGTAACCGGCCTTGAGGCGCTGGACAGAGTTTTGCCGAAATGTACCAAAAAGTATCGTTCTTCATCGTGTACGAACACCATTACCGGTCGCAGCGGTAATGGTACTGCCATCATGCCAGGGCGTGACGCTAGCTGGGTCACGTAACCATCAGTAGGCGCTCGTACAACGGTCTCCTCAAGATTAAATTCAGCCGCTGTGAGTTGAGCCTGTATTTCTGCTACGCGTGGCCCAAATCCACAGGAAAGGCCATAAGATATGCAACGTAAACAGACTGACCCAGCCGGCCACATGTATCGCATCGCAGTGCGGATGGTCGCGATGCTTCGCAATTTCGTAGGGAATGTCGTGGATGACAATAACGCCGTAGAACAGTACCAGCCCGGTAAGGACGAGCAGGAACCAAGGCGAAATAGTCGAGAAACATGGTTTATTTCTTTAGGGCGCTTTGCGCGATTTTACTGCCCTGAACCCCAGCGATTGTGATATGGCGTTGCCGGCGTTGACCAGAGATTCTACCCACCTGATATCGCGGCGTTCAATAGGTGCCGACACCGAAAGACCGGCCGCGACCCGGGAGGCACCGTCATACAGCAACACGCCGATACAGCCTACTCCGGTTTCGGCTTCTTCATTATCCAGCGCATAACCGTTTTCCAGGGCACTGGATACCTCTTTAAGCAAGCGCGGAAGCACGGTGATGGTATTGGCCGTATAGGCTGGCAGATTTGTGCGCCGGGCGTAAGCCGAGCAGGCCCCGGCACCGGCCGCGCCGAGCATCAATTTGCCTACCGCAGTAACATGCAACGGCGCGCGGCTCCCAACGACCTGATGGACATGCATCATGCGGTTAGGTGTGGCCCGCTCAACATAGACTACCTGGTCACCTTCACGAATGCTGAGATTAACGCTTTCACCAAAACTGTCGCGCAGACGTTCCATTACGGGCAGGGCGATAGCGCGCAGGTCCAGTTTACTGTGCAAGCGGGTGCCCAGTTGTACCAGCCTTAGCCCAAGTCGGTAGAGATTGTCCTGATCTTTTTCGACCAGGTCATTTTGCACTAATGATGAAAGGATCCGATGAGCGGTGCTTGCATGCAGGCCAGTCTCGGCCATCAGCACTTTGAGGCTGACCGGCTCCGAATATCGTGCGATCGCATCAAGCAGTCCTGCGGCCCGGTCAATGACCTGTACCCGCGCGCCCGGTTGGTTCGGCATAATGCTAATGTGATCGCAGGCAGGTTTGATTCATGTGGGAATCTTAACCTGTGGCGCAATTTCCCGGGATGAAGGTCGCTGCTCAAACGCCATCAGGGGTGGCCTGACTATGAAATCAAGCGGGCTTGTGAGGACTGCTTGACAGTGACATAGGGGGGATAATGGATTACGCACCGTTTTTTTTGTTCGCCGTATTTATGGTGGGCACGCCTGGTCCGGCAAATATGCTGCTGATGACGTCGGGAGCGAACTTCGGCTTTTGCAGAAGTCTGCCCTTTGTTGCTGGAGTCACTTTGGGTAAGTTGTTTGTCAACTTGTTGCTGGGCCTGGGTTTGTGGCAGTTGCTTTCGGCAAATCCCATGGTGTTACTCGCCCTGAAAATTGCCTGTGTCGCATATCTTGCGTGGCTGGCGCTGCGAATGTCCGGTTTCATTATGAAAGGGCGCGAACTCAAACGCCCCGAGACTTTCTGGTCTGGATTACTGGTTCACCCTCTTAATCCCAAGGCCTGGGCAATGCTGGTTTTCGCCTATGCCCATTTTTCCAACCCGTCTCAGCCCTGGGTTATGCAAGTCATTATCATCAGCGTCACCTTTTTCGCTGTGCAGGTGATTTTTCATACGCTTTGGTGTGCTGGTGGCGCACTGGTAGTTTCTGCAGTAGGTGGACGTCCGGCTGAGCGTTGGCTGATGCGTGGGCTCAGCGTCCTGACGGTACTGGTTGTCATCTGGGCCGTGGCATTGGATGGCTTGGTATGACTCAACTCGGAGTCATTGTCGATAGACACTTAGTAAGCAGGGGGTCGGGTAGTGTTGTCCATGTTTCGACCTAATCTACTTTCTTCGACATCAAAGGCGCGATAACGAACAGTTATAGCTTCTCGGTACCCTTGGCATGTTTTGATATCAATGATATAGTTTTTTGCGGTACGCAATATCTAAATGAGCAGCACACAAGGAGGGGAGATTTATGTCAACTTATACGGCGAATTGTATGTGTGGGGCGATCTCAGTTGAGGTCGAGGGCGAACCGGCTGCGATGGGGATCTGTCATTGCAAGGATTGTCGCGCCTGGTCGGCCAGTCCGGTAAATGGCTTTGCGATCTGGCCACCGGACAAGATGACAGTTACAAAAGGAGAGGACCAGGTCGAAAGTTATGCCAGTTCAGAAGGTCACCAGCGGGCCTGGTGCAAAAAATGTGGCGGGCATGTCTTTCACGACGTTGGTCCCCTCGGTGTAGTGGATGTATATGCTTCGTTGGTCGAGGGTCTGGAGTTCAAGCCGGCACTGCATTTGAACTACGAAAGTACGATCATGCCGATGAAAGACGGTCTGCCCAAGTTCAAGGATTTTCCGAGCGACTTCGGCGGTTCGGGAGAAACACTACCCGAGTAGAGTTCAATTCACCAGCGCTGGCTGTTTGCACTCATGTCAGCGCTGGATATTTGAATGGGAAAGCGCTCACGGATGATTGCGTCGGCCCGGCTGCCAAAATAGTTCGGGTAGTGGCTGGCGAGTATTTGTCGGCTCACTTTTTTGCTGCGCTCAAAGAGGTCCGGTGCGCCTTCGGCTTCCCATTGGCTACTGGGTGAGCGGTCCATCAATTTGGGATACAGGTATTCGCTTTCCATTACGCTCAAGGTCTGCTCGTTACCGAGGAAGTGGCCCGGGTCTAGAGTGCATTTGTGAATGGTGTCGATTGACAGTGTTTCGTCAGAGACTTCAATCCCACGGATAGTTCGCTGGATCATGCCTACGGCTTCGTTGTCTATGACCATGGATTCAAAACTGCAGCCCATCAGGCTACCCATCATTCCACCAACCTCGCAGACCCGGTTTGCGCCTGAAAGCGCGGCTAGCCCGATGGTGAGCCCTTTCTCATAACCATATTGCGCATCCGGGATCTTTGAGTCAGTCATCCCTGCGCCGACACTGTTGGGCAGTTTGTAATAGTTGCCCATCTGGATAGCCGATGCAGCCAGCACAGCCTGTTCGCCGCCGCCCCCGCTGAATGACCCGGTACGCAGGTCAGTCACAAACGGCCAGGTGGCAAAGGTAATGGCACAACCGGGCCGAATCAGATTGACCACAGCAAGGCACGCGAGTGTCTCAGCGACCACCTGGACCAGGATACCGGCCAGCGTTGCCGGGGCAGTAGCCCCAGATTGGGGCGCGACGGCGATGTCACTCACCAGGCCCAGGCGAGTTGCATCGATCATGACTTCCAGATTCTCGCGACCAAAGCGCAGCGGCGAGACAATTGGGCAACCGCCAAATATGACTGAGGGCGCCTTGCAGAACGAGCCTTCACCGCCCGAGGCCAGATCGAAGAGTTCAATTGCCGGGGTAATATGTTGCCGATTACGAAATGACAGGCACAGCGGTTTTTCGGTTCCAGCCAGGAGCGCATAAACCATTGTCATATCGTGCTCGTAGTCATCGGGTACGTCGGTACCGATCACGGTATCCCCACACATATGGATGTTGTCAAGACGGTCCACCAGGCGGGTGAAGTCGTACAGATCCAAAATAGTCGAGGCACGATACGTTCTGGCCTCGGCATCGAGTGTGGTCACCGCACTGCCGGAGTTCGAGAAATAGACCCGGTTGCCATTGCAGTGGATGTCGTCTTTTCCGGCACGCGATCCTCGGGCGAAGACGGTATATTCGCGCGCTGCCCCAGCAATTAGATCTTCAATCATGGCTTTTGGGAAGCACAGTCGCCCATGGTCATTCAGGTAGCAGCCCAGCGGCAAGACAATGTCCAATAGCTCGGGTAAGGGTTCACCGATGCCAGTGGTTGCAAGAATCTCGAGCGCGCCGCTATGAATCTTGCCCATGTCCGTCTCGCTCAGCGGACGATACTGACCTCCATGCATGCCCGGCCGGATTGCACGATTGGCGCCGCCTGACATGCGTTTTTTGGTGCGGGCTTTGCGGCCAGCGCTGGGCCGGCGACCTCTGCGGTTTGATTGTTCGGTCATTTCGTGATCCGTAAAAAGATTGATTAGCTCGACTGCAATATGACTTAGGGCATCGGTAAGAGGAAGCTAGATTTGAGCCATGTTTGAGCGAATCGACCCTTCCGTTGTTGCACCGGCCTCAAAGAATCCTGCCAGTCCAAGACGGTACAGTATAGTAGGTGTGAGGATTTACGGCGATGGCTGACGAAAAAGTTGAGCGCAAAATCGCGGCCATTCTAGCAACCGATGTTGTCGGTTACACACCCCCATGGAGAAAAACAAAGGCCAGACTCTCCAACCTCTTAGGGCTTGCCGCAAAATTATCCGAGCCTGTTGTATTTGGGGCTTAAGTAGTCGCTGAGTTCAGCACAAGACTGACCATCTGCCAGGCCAGAAACGAACTGGTCCACGGGCGCTCTAGTCTGACTCCTGATTATTCTTGCGGCGCGGGTTGCGGTCGAGCACGGCGTCTATATCTATTAAAGGTGCTGTTGGTCCGTAGCGCGAGCCGGTAGCTGTCAGTACATCGGATTGCGAAAAACTCAGGTGGC
>CAJWEF010000086.1 GCA_913031305.1 uncultured Acidiferrobacteraceae bacterium | reverse complement strand
CATTTTCTGAGTAGAATACGCGACCTTTTTGATTGCCCGGAGAGCAGTCTATGCCTTCAGTGAAAGTCCGGCCGGATGAGCCGTTTGACGTCGCCCTACGACGTTTCCGCCGCGCCTGCGAAAAGGCCGGTGTCTTTACCGAATCACGCAGTCGCGAGCACTACGAGAAGCCAACTACCATACGCAAACGTGACGGCGCGGCCGCCGAGAAGCGTGAGAAGAAGCGCCTGGCCCGTCAGAACCCCTCGCGGATGCGCGCTCATTAAGTCTGCCCCCCTACGCCCTAGTTAATCCCCAGTTTTTCGTGACCACGCTCAAAGAGCGCATCGTCGCCGAGATGAAAGAGGCGATGCGTGCCAGGGAAGCCGTACGGCTTGACGCCATTCGCCTGCTGCGCGCTGCTATCCAGCGTCGCGAAATCGATGAGCGTGTCGGACTTGGCGATGAAGAAGTCCTGACGGTGATCCAGAAAATGATCAAGCAAGGGCGCGATTCCATCGCTCAATTTGAAAAAGGAGCGCGAGACGACCTGGTTCAAAAAGAGGCCGCCATGCTGGCGGTGCTGGAAACCTACCTACCGGAACAACTCGCCGAAGGTGAACTCACCGAATTGATCAATAAGGCTCTGAATGAAACCGATGCACAAAGCGTGCGCGATATGGGCAAGGTCATGGGCTGGCTCAAACCCCGTGTTCAGGGCCGCGCTGATATGGGCGCCGTGAGTAACGCTATCAAACAGAAACTCTCGACCTAAGACCGCTCAGCCATCCTCAGCGGCCAACCGAATGCCGTAACTTAAAGATTAGGTAGAGTATGACGCTGAGTAACCCGAGCGCCATACCCTGATGGGCTGCCGCCAGAGCTACCGGCACGTGCGTCAACAGTGTGCCGATACCCAGTACCACCTGCACCGTCGCGACTCCTGCCAGCAACAGTGCCGGCCCACGCTGACCTTCTAACTGCGGGTCGCGAATGATCCGAAAAGCCAAGACGAGTGCCAGAATGAAGGTGGAGATTGCCAGCAGCCGATGATTGAACTGCACAGTCGGTATGTTCTCAAAGAAGTTGCGCCACGCAGGATCAAGCACGATATAACCCGGCGGAATCCATTGGCCTGCCATCAGGGGGAAGGTATTGAAGGCGTGTCCGGCTTTGAGGCCAGCAACGAAGCCGCCCGACAACACAGTGATCAATGCCAGCAATCCGAGACCCCTGGCTGCACAGCGAATAGCAGTCGCTACCGCAGGTGCCGGGCGATATTCAAGCAGGCCGAATGCAACCCAGAGCATATAAAGGTAGATCAAAATGGCTGCACCAAGATGGGCTACCAGGCGATACTGGCTGACCTGTGGCACGTCGATCAGTCCGCTTTTCACCATGTACCACCCGAGCAGTCCCTGCAGTCCTCCCAGCATGAACATTACGATCAGATGCGGCGCCAGTGCTGGTGGCAAGCGCCGGCGCCAGAGAAAATAGACAAACCCCAGTGCGAACACCAAGCCGATGGACCGGCCCAGTACCCGGTGAGCGTACTCGAAGTAGAAAATAGTTTTGAACTCGGCCAGCGATATCCCAGTATTGACCTTGCGGTACTCTGGATACTCGCGGTAATGATCAAATTCATCCTCCCAGGCACTCTGGCTGAGCGGAGGCAATACCCCGAATGCGGGCTCCCATCGCACCATCGATAGGCCAGAGTCGGTTAGGCGAGTCACGCCCCCCAGGACCACCATGCAGAAAACCAGAGCACAGCATGCCAGCAACCAGGACGCCACAGCGGGGTTGGGAGGGATACGTCGGCTTTCAGGCAAAGGCGTGGCTTGGGTTGAAATAGTGCTCATCTTTAAATCTACCTTGGGCGCTTCACCTCACAGACCGGGGAGTCTACCCGGGTGAAAGGCTACGGCTCAAGGAATAGAGTCGGGAAAAACCTGAATGCTAATATCCTGCTGATCAATGAGGCATGAGAGACGATGAGCGGCAAAATTCCCCGGGAATTTATTGACGAACTGCTCGCGCGCATCGACATCGTCGAGGTGATAGACCAGCGCGTTCCCCTGAGAAAGGGCGGCAAAGATTTTAAGGCCTGCTGCCCTTTTCACAACGAGAATACCCCCTCGTTCACGGTCAGTCCAACAAAACAGTTCTACCACTGCTTCGGCTGCAACGCCAACGGCAGTGCCATCGGCTTTCTGATGGAGTTCGACCGGTTGAGTTTTGTCGAGGCGATTGAAGAACTGGCCCAGGCTGCAGGCCTGGAAATGCCTGATACCGGCCCGGAGCGTGCCCCGGATACCATCACGCCTGCCCTGCTCGAGTCTTTATCCAAGGCAAATCGTTTTTTCAAAGAACAGTTGCGCAGCCATGAAGGGTCAGCCGAGGTAATTGCCTACCTGAAAGAACGCGGACTCACTGGGGAGATCGCAGCGCTTTTTGATTTGGGGTTCGCCCCACCCGGTTGGGACAATCTGGCTCACACTGCAGCCGATGATGCCAAAGCACTGGAGATCATGGCGCGGGCAGGCCTGGTCGCGACTCGACAGTCCGGAGGTTACTACGATCGTTTCCGCTCCCGGGTCATTTTTCCAATTCATGACAGTAAAGGTCGGGTGGTTGCTTTTGGTGGGCGCATCATCGGTGATGGCGAACCCAAATACCTGAACTCACCAGAAACGCCGGTCTTTCATAAAGGCTCAGAACTGTACAACCTGCACCGGGCCCGCTCGCCGATCGCTCAGCACAACCATGCGCTGGTGGTCGAGGGATATATGGATGTAGTTGCCCTGGCCCAGTACGGCATCGACAACGTAGTCGCCACACTGGGTACTGCAACCACAACAACTCACCTGCAACGGTTATTTCGCCTCGCACCCTCGATCATCTTCTGTTTTGACGGTGACCAGGCGGGCCGTGCAGCAGCCTGGCGGGCCCTCGAAACAGCCCTACCGGAACTGGGCGGTGGCAGGCAGGCCAGCTTTCTCTTCCTGCCCGATGGTGAAGATCCGGACTCCCTGGTACGCAAGGAGGGCGCGCAAGCCCTGCGTGACCGGGGTGCCAATGCCAAGCCACTACCCGATTTTCTGTTCGAAAAGCTCGCCAGCGAAACAGACCTGACGCGAATGGACGGCAAGGCGCGGCTGGTGGAATTGGCCAAGCCCCTGCTGGCCAGGATCCCTGAAGGCCCGTTGCGTGAACTGATGCTCCAGCGTCTGCGCGAGCAGACCGGGGTCCACTCATCGGGGGTGACCCCCCTTCCTGCCTCAAGGGGTCAATCTCGCCCAAAAAGCAAGACGACTCAGCGGCTGACGCCAATGGCAACCGCTATCAGCCTTTTGCTGCAACGGCCAGGGCTCGCTGCAGCGCATGGCCTGCCCGAGCATCTCGACCCACAAACCACAGAGCCTGGAGTGGCTCTTCTGAAACAGCTGCATGGGATTGCCGCATCTAACCCAGAGCTGACCACCGCAGGACTGATTGAGCGATTTCGGGATACCGATGACGCTGGCACTCTTGAAAAACTGGCAAGTAAAGACCATCTACTAGAGCAGGAACAATTCTCACCGTTTTTCGCCGAAACTCTGATCACGCTCGAAGACCAGGCGCTGGCCCAGTCAATCAATAAGCTGGTAGCGCGTGCCGCCCAGGAGGATCTCGATGAAGACAGCAAAAGCCGTCTTGCCGACCTTTATCGTAAACGCGCAAGATTGCGCCACAGTCGAGAAGGCGACTGAAACCTGTGGGTTTGGCGAAAAATCACATGATATAATTGATAGGTTTTTACCTCATTTAGTATTATTTCCAGGGGGCCTCGTGTCTACAGATAGCCAAAGCCAGCAATCCGAACTCAAACAGCTGATCATCAAGGGTAAGGAACGAGGCTTCCTTACCTACCGTGAGATTAACGATCATCTTCCGGAAGACATGAATGACACCGATCAGATCGAAACGGTGGTCAACATGATCAACGACCTTGGCATCGAGGTCTACGACGCCGCGCCGGATGCAGACTCGCTGCTGCTGAAAACGGCCAACAGCGATGACGAGGAGGTAGTCGAAGAAGCCGAGGCGGTACTGACCACCGCTGTGGAAAGCGAGTTTGGTCGCACGACCGATCCGGTACGCATGTACATGCGCGAAATGGGCACTGTCGAACTGTTGACCCGCCAGGATGAGATACGCCTGGCCAAACGTATTGAGGACGGTATCAACCAAAGCGTGAATGCCATTGCCTCAGCGCCCGTGGTGATTGCTGAAATCATCCGCCTTGCCGATGAAGTAGATGCCGGCAAGATAAAACTTACCGAACTGCTGGTTCGCTTTATCGATCCCAACGCAATAGAGGAGGAGATTCCTCAGCCCGCACCGCCGAGTGAGGACGGCACCAGCACCGCACCGCTAGGGCCTGATCCAGAAGAGGCCAAGGAGCGTTTCCAGAGCATCCGCAAAGGGTTTAAGAGTCTGGAGCGCTGCAAAAGTCGCTACGGTATCGGCGCCTCACAGGTAGAAAAACACCAGGACAAACTGTCAGCTGAGCTAATGGAGATTCGCCTGGCACCCCGCCAGATCGACTACCTCTCGCAGGTGATGCGCGAAATTGTTGACGAGGTGCGCCGACTGGAAAGAGCCATTACCCAGATTTGTGTGCGCAAGGCGCGAGTTACACGCAAAACTTTTATTTCAAAGTTCGTTGGCCGGGAAGCCGAGCTTTTCTGGGTTCGCAGCATGATGCGTGGCAAAGAAGGCGACAAAGATATCCTTAAAGCCCACGCTCAGGAACTTGAAAGCCTGCGCAACAAACTCCAGCATCTGGAAAATATCTCGGGTCTGCGCATCAAGCAGATTAAGGAAGTTAATCGGCGCATGTCCATAGGCGAAGCAAAAGCCCGGCGCGCCAAAAAAGAGATGATCGAGGCTAACCTGCGCCTGGTTATCTCAATCGCCAAGAAATATACCAACCGTGGATTACAGTTCCTCGACCTGATCCAGGAAGGCAACATCGGTCTCATGAAAGCCGTGGACAAGTTTGAGTATCGCCGCGGCTACAAGTTCTCGACCTATGCCACCTGGTGGATCCGCCAGGCGATCACCCGCTCGATTGCTGATCAGGCACGTACCATCCGTATCCCGGTACACATGATTGAGACCATTAACAAGCTCAACCGCGTCTCTCGACAAATTCTGCAGGAAGAGGGTCGCGAAGCCTTGCCCGAGGAACTTGCCGAGCGCATGGATATGCCTGAAGCCAAGATTCTCAAGGTACTCAAGATCGCCAAGGAGCCGATCTCCATGGAAACCCCGATCGGTGACGACGAAGACTCACACTTGGGCGACTTTATTGAAGACAAGAACGTCGAGGCACCCGAAGAAGCCGCCTTGACCTCAGGCCTGACTGGGGCAACGGACGCCATCCTCAACAGCCTGACTGAACGCGAATCCAAGGTGATACGCATGCGCTTTGGCATCGGCCTGAACACCGACCATACCCTCGAAGAAGTCGGCAAACAGTTCGATGTGACCCGCGAACGGATACGCCAGATCGAAGCCAAGGCACTACGCAAAATGCGTCATCCCACACGATCAGAAAAACTGCGCAGTTACCTCGACTAACCAAACCAGGCTTTTTAAAAATATCCCAGACTAATGTCTGGGTTTTTTTGCCTCAAAGCCAGTAGCATCAATTCAAACATTAACTGTTAACAACTCTTATCCATAAGGCCTTTTGGCCGGTCGAACTATAAGCGTAGCGACAAAACACAGTGCTGCTGCAACGACCAGGAACAGCGCGATCCGATAAACAGTTCGCCAGAACCTGTTGGCCTTTTTCACGATTGCAAAATCAGTGACATATACTGTCTCGCACGCGCCATTCCCGGTATCAGTTCGTGTGGTACTGGTACCTCGGTCAAAGCGGGTCGCCTGGTTGCGATAATTTACCAACATGCCTTTGATCATGACCTGATCTCCCGGCGCGGCACTCATAATCAGGCGATGCAAATCTATGTCGTCAGTCAGCAGATGATTATTGGACAGTTGATCATCCTTGAATTGCTTAGCCGCCTGTCGGTCGGGCGGCTGTATGAAGCAGGTCCAGGGCCCACTGCGGTACGCCATTTTGCGAAAAACATCAGACCTTACATTGTCGCCCCACACGACACACAGATCCTTCACATTAAGAAAATCTTTCCACCGACGGTGATGATAGATATCGCCAAAGGAGCCACTCTCGTAATCTGTTACAACGACTCCGTTCAACTGATAGTCAAACAGTGGGGTTACGATGTAGGTCTGGGCATTTACTTGAGTCTTAAAGGAAGAACTTTGGGTTGGTGTTTGCAGCGGCTGGGTTAGAACAGTCTGATCAAAAAAACTTGGCGCAGGAAGTCGATCTTTTTGAAAAAAAGAAATGGCCAATAATGTGAGGGCGCCAAGCAGGCTTAGCTTGAAGATGCGCTCCAGGTGATCGAAAAACATACAGATTGGCAATCCGGTTTCAGGGTAAGGCGACTTTATGCTCCTGGATGGTGTTACCCCCATCCACCACTATCAGTTGACCGGTGATATAACTGGCCTCTTCACTCGCCAAAAATACCGTAACATGGCCGACCTCCTCTGGAGTACCCGGCCGGCCGATTGGTGTAAATGTACCCGCCACAATCTCTTCTTCGCCGCTCGACGCCGTTCGAATCCACCCGGGCCCAACACAGTTGACTGTTATATTGCTCGGGCCTGCCTCAATAGCCAAAGAGCGCGCCATGCCGAGCATGCCGGCTTTAGCTGTCCCGTAAACCGCACTTCCTGCGATACCCACCACCGGACCGGTGACGGAAGACACATGAACTACCCGGCCATATTTACGCTGCATCATTCCAGGCAGTACCGCCCGGGTAACCAGGAACGCACTCGTCAGATTGATATCGATACCGTAATGCCATTTTTCATCGCTTACTTGATACAGTGGTGAACTAGGCTCGTCTCGACCCATCTGGACCATACCCGCATTGTTAATCACAATATCTACTGGCCCGAGCGTATGTTCGATTTGCTCCACCAGCATATTCACAGCAGTACTATCTGTTAGATCTGCTGCCTGGGCAAAAACACTAGCTTTGATACCACCTAACGCTTCACAACGTTTGTTGATCCGATCGGTAGTCGATGTAATTGCCACCCGCGCGCCGGCAGCCTTTAACAATCGGGCCGTTGCAAACCCGATTCCCTCACCGCTGCCGGCTCCGGTTACCAACGCAACTCGACCCTTAACACCACCCATAAATCTCTCTCCCGTCATTTTTAGACCTATACTTCATCTGCGGTAAATTTTAAGTCGTCAAAATCACGCAGTTAAGAACGCTTATCTGGCTCATGTTTCACGGAGCGTTCAACCGCTGACACAGTGATAAACAAATATAGGCCAATAATGGCGCAATATCGTATTTTTGGCGGGTTATAGCGATACGGTGTTGATTCGCCAGCACAAATAAGCAATGGATTTTGATAGCGGGATGGGCGCCGTCCAGCGCCGTATGGCGCAGACTCAAGAAGGCGTGGGCCGACGAAAGGCCACTTTTGAGGCGCTCGGCATTGCTGCTGGCCAGCATGTACTCGATCTAGGCTGTGGTGGCGGTCACCTGCTAAGAGATCTTGCCCTGTCTGTGGGGCCAAAAGGGCGCGCCGTGGGGCTCGACCCCAGCGAGCATCAGATTAACGCGGCAAAGGAACTGTGCAAAGAGCTCGACAACGTGGAATTCAGCCAGGACTCGGCGACTGACTTGTCATTTGCAGATGACACATTCCATAGCGTCGCATCAATTCAAGTGCTCGAATACATCCCCGATGTAAATGCCGCGCTGGCAGAAGTGCAGCGGGTACTTAAAGCCGGTGGGCGCTTGGCCACAGTATCGGTTCTTTGGGATCACTGGCGCTTTCACGGGCCAGATCCGAAACTCAATGACCAGATGCACGAGGCATTCAAAGCGCACTGCTCGCATCAGATGCTACCGTTAGAGATGCCAACCAGACTTGCCCAACATGGTTTCGTTGGCGCACAGTGCACTCCTATTGGGTTTATGAATAACTCGCTTCATCACAACTCATTTGCGTGGCTTGCCTCGAGCCTTTTATCCCATTTTGCCCAGAAGCAGGGTATCCCCAAGGCAGACGTCGAGCGCTGGCGCGAGCAACTGGACCAAGCCGTAGAAGACGGGCGATTTGGATTTGTCAGCATGCCTGTGTTAACCACCGCAATCGCTCGCTGACGCACAAGTGCGCTCTCCATCATTAACATCGATCATGCGCACTACACTGATCCTTATCTGCTGAGACAACTCACATGATCCAATATCCTCCACGAGCACTTCCTGAACAGCTATGCAATGTAGAGCGGTTAGTCGATGCGCTGACGATGCGAAATCTGGATGCTGTTGTCGTGTCTTCTCCGTACAATGTGTATTACCTATCAGGATTCAAGGGGGTTGCCCATAAGGCGGATGAACCTCGCCCGTACGCCGTCATCCTCTCACGCCATCAGCCGGATCATCCGATATTGGTAGTTGCAGATTACTATGTGGGCAGCCTGATTCCTCAGCCAACCTGGATCAAAGATATTCGCGCATTTCGAGCCGTGATGCTGCCACTGGACCTACCAGCCCGAGATGATGATCTGGAGCGTTTTTTGCCCAACGATATCGATAACGCTCCATGGGCAGGCAATCTCAAAACTCACTATGGCCAGAACATTGCCCAGACGTGCCGCGAAGCCCTGACCGACCTTGGCCTTGGTGCCGGTCGCATTGCATTTGACGACCTTCGGTTTGGTCATCAACTGGGGATGGAGAGCATTGAGGTGGCAGATGGTTACGACCCCATGATGTATGCGCGCTGCGTGAAGACAACCGCTGAGATTGAACTCCTGAAAAGAGCGACCAGTGTCAATGAGTCAGCGATCTGCCAAGCGATAAAGACCTGGGCTCCGGGCATGAGGTGGCAGGAATTCAACCATGAGTATCATAAAGCTGTCATAGACCTGGGTGGATTTTTTCGAGACCCTGGGGCGATGGTGTGGGGGCATCCTTGTGCTGGTGATGCTGTTGTCACATTGCAGTCGAGGTTAGAAGATTTCGAGATGAAGCCCGGCGTACATATCTTGTTCGACTGCCACGGAACACTCGATCTTTACTGTTGGGATGGTGGAAAAACCTGGGTGGTTGACGGGGAGGCAGTGGGTGACGCGAAGCAGTGCGCAAATGCTACCTCAGAAGCCGCAACAGCCGTGATGGAGGCGATGCGCCCAGGGATAAAGATCAGCGAGTTACAAAGACTTGGCCGCGCAGTGTATCGAAAAAGCGGAATCGCAAGTGCTGACGACGTCTTGATTTTTTTCCATGGGCTGGGCCTTAGTCACATGGAACTTGAGCAGTCTACGGCTGACGGCGTGCCCAACTATGACTGGCAGCTTGAGACGAATATGGTGGTACCGCTACATATTCTAGTCCCGGGAGATGAACATCACCGTATCTGGATAGAGGAAGTGATTCGGGTGACGCCTGATGGCGGCGAACCATTTTTCAGTTGGGGTCTTGATCCGATGATTACGCTCTGACAAACAAATATCGTCGACCAATCATCCAGCCCGCGATCGAGATCAATTACGCCGAAAGTTTGAGGCTTATATGACTGGAGCCAGACTTGATACCCGTGGCGATTGGGTTAACACCTGATCGGTAAAGCCGGAGAAATCTCGCTTAGCCAATCTGTTCGGGTTTTAAAGTATCTTGATCGGCTTACGGCTGACCAAACATAGAGGTGGGCTAAGTGTTTTTGCTATAATTTCAGCCGTTTTTCGCTACGAAGAACACTGCGGGCCTGTAGCTCAGTTGGTTAGAGCAGTGGACTCATAATCC
>CAJWEF010000085.1 GCA_913031305.1 uncultured Acidiferrobacteraceae bacterium | reverse complement strand
GCACACTCAAAAGCACCATAAAAATGTGCACCACCGTCCAGCAGATTAGATGAACGATGGTCAACCCATAGCCCGTTATGCTTCAGGCCATACATCATAGTCATCAGGTGTGCGGCCCCATCAACCATCGCGGCATCAACCACCTGCCCCTTGCCCGACGATTTTCCCTCAAGCATGGCACAAACGACTCCAAACGCCAGATATAGTGCCCCGCCGCCAAAATCTCCCACCAGATTGAGTGGCGGCACCACAGACTCGCGGGTACCCATAGCGGACAGGGCGCCAGTTAGAGCAATGTAGTTGATATCGTGCCCGGCCGCATCCGCCAACGGACCTTCCTGACCCCAGCCAGTCATGCGACCATAGACCAGACGTGGGTTACGCGCCTGGCATTCCTGTGGGCCAAGACCAAGGCGCTCCATGACTCCGGGGCGGTAGCCTTCGATCAGGGCGTCAGCCTTGGCGACAAGACCCAGGCAGGTCGCCACGCCCTGCGAAGATTTAAGGTCGAGCGCCACCGAGCGCCGGCCGCGGTTCAGAACGTCAACCTTAAGCCCCAGCGGATTATTGCCACCTTCGCGATCGATACGAACGACATCTGCGCCCATATCCGATAGCAACATGGCACAAAATGGCACAGGCCCGAGACCCGCCATCTCAACAACGCGGTAACCTTTCAATGGTCCCATAACTGTCTTTCCTTATTCGGGGTTGTTGTTTTCCCAGCAATACATCAACTCGCACCAAAACCAACTAACAGTACAAAAATACGGGGCATAGGGGCTCCTCAGACTTGGCAGTTGTTCCTCGGTAAACTGCACGCTAACTCAAGAGGTGAACGCTGGCAACAGGATCCGCCTTTGGGTTATCAGACGATGCCTTGTTCCCGGTAGGGCCGCCCTGCCCGGATGCGTTCATAACCGAAACAACCAAGATCAATACTGGCATAACGACCCTGGACTATGAGTTCGGCCAGGCCCCGACCCACTGCAGGGGCATGCATGATGCCGTGACCTGAAAAGCCGTTAGCGAGAAAAAAATTCTCAAGGCCTCCGGTCCACGCGCCCAGAATAGGCGAATAGTCCAGAGTGCTGCGAGCATAGTGTCCACGCCAGCTGCGCTCAAGCCTGACGGACTGCATTGATGGAATCCGTCCCGCCAGGGCCGGCCACACTACTTCCTCAAAACGGCTGGGCGATACATTGAAATTCCAGCCTGGCGGCTCATCCCAGTCCGGCACCCCGCCAACATAGCCCCCGCCCTCAGGACGAAAAGCAAGATCAGATTCAGTCTTGATGAAAGGCAGCGCTTCGATCGGCTGACTGCAGCGGAAAAAATAGCTCTCCCGCGACATCGGTTCCACCGGTAGTTCAAGGCCCACAGTTGCCGCAAGCTCCGTGCACCAGGCGCCGGCTGCATTAACGAACACGTCACCTTCAACAGTGCTGCCATCCGCCAGTATAGCCTTGCGCACTGCCGGACCCTTTGCCATCAGTTCGGTAACTTGCGCCTTGAGGTAGCGCGCACCCAGTTCAGTTGCCTTGCGGCGAAACCCAATCAACGCCGCATAAGGATCTATCCAGCCGTCATGATCCGACAACACTGCAAGATCGATGCCACTGACGGATAGTGACGGGAAGCGCTGTTGCAATACGGCCGGCTGCAGCAGTTCGACCTCGACACCCATCTCCTCCTGTAATCGGAAATTAGTCTCCATCTGTGCAGACCCGCCGCGATCCGAGATGAAAAGATACCCCTGCCTTCTGAAACCGATATCCACACGCTCACTTTGGTCGGCGAGCGCCATCTGGCGTGCGAAATCACGGTAAAACACAAGGCCATAGCCTGCCATCTGGATGTTTTCCGGCAGGCTGAAAAGCCGACGTATCCCGCCGTTGCCAAGCGGCGTAGCGGCATTGGTGTAGGTCGGGTCGCGTTCGAGCACCAGTACCGTACCTGAACCGGGCAACTTCCGGAGGTGATAGGCGATACTGGAGCCGATAATTCCGCCGCCGATAATGACAATGTCGGCCTTCAAGCGTCTGATCTATTGGTGTGGCCAGTTGAGGACGCAAGCATAGTAAAGCCGCCCGACACTGGCAGGCTCAGTCAAACTCCAGTAACAGATCCTTGACATCTACCTGCTGGCCAGGCTCCACCTTTACCGTGCCAACCGTACTGTCGCACTCGGCGCGAACGCTGGTCTGCATCTTCATTGCTTCGATAATCATCAGCACCTCGCCGGCCTGCACCGTGTCGCCCGATGCCACGTTGATCTGCACGATCAGGCCCGGCATCGGTGCGCCCACCTGGCCTGGGTCAGCGGGGTCAGCCTTAGGCTGGGTCGGACGGCTAACTTCATAAGCGCGATCAGCCACGTTGATCTGCCGTGGCTGACCATTCACTTCAAAAAATACTGTTCGCAGACCATCGTCATGATGCTCACTCAAGCCCAGAAACCGGATGATCTGCGTATTGCCGGTCTCCAACTCAATGTCGATCTCCTGGCCTGATTCCATTCCATAGAAGAAAACCTGGGTCGGCACCACGGTCATGTCGCCGTACTGTCGACGGGACTGGGCATAATCGGTGAAAACCTGCGGGTACATCAGATAAGACGCCAGTTCCGCATCCGACAATGGGCGCTCAATCTGCTGTTCACCTTCTTCGCGCATGACATTAAGATCAGCCGGCGGCAAGATCTCACCTGGGCGTTTGGTCAATGGCGCCTCACCGCCGAGAATCTTCTTCTGCAAGGCCTCGGGGAAGCCACCGTAAGGTTGACCGATGTCGCCGCGAAATAATGACACCACGGATTCAGGAAAGGCGACGGCATAGTCCGGATCCTCGATGTTCTGTCGGGTCAGGCCATTGGTTACCATCATTAACGCCATATCGCCGACCACTTTTGAGGTGGGCGTTACCTTGATGATGTCGCCAAAAAGATCGTTGACCTGCGCATAAGCGTGCGCCACCTCGGACCAGCGATCCGCCAACCCCAGCGAGCGCGCCTGCTCACGCAGGTTAGTGTACTGCCCACCCGGCATGCCATGAACATAGACCTCTGAAGCACCGGAGCGCTCCTCACCCTCGAAAGCAGTGTAATTTTCCCGAACGGCCTCCCAATAACGTGACAATTCGCGGATAGCATCGGCATCGAGACCGGTATCGCGTGGCCCGTGACGCAAGGCTTCGACAATGGACCCTAGATTGGGCTGCGAGGTCAACCCGCTCATGGCGTCCATAGCGCAGTCAACCGCATCGACTCCGGCTTCTACCGCTGCCAACACGCTGGCGCCGGCGATCCCGCTGGTATCGTGGGTGTGAAAATGAATCGGAATGGATACCTCGCTTTTGAGGGCGCCGATCAGGTCGCGGGCAGCCTGCGGACGACACAGTCCACCCATATCCTTAAGGCCCAGGATGTGTGAGCCGGCCGCTTCCAGTTGGCGGGCAAGATTGAGGTAATAGTCCAGGTTGTATTTGCTGCACTGCGGATCGCTGAGATTGCCCGTAAAGCAGATCGCGCCTTCGACCAACTTGCCAGTCTCTCCAGCAGCATCAATGGCCACGCGCATATTCTCAACCCAATTGAGAGAATCGAATATACGAAACACATCCACGCCACCAGCAGCAGCCTGGGCGACAAAATGTTGCACCACGTTATCCGGGTAATTGGTATAGCCCACAGCGTTTGAGGCGCGAAGCAGCATCTGGGTGAGAATATTGGGCATGCGCTCACGCAGTGCAGCCAGACGCTGCCATGGGCATTCGTTGAGAAAGCGCATCGCGACGTCAAAGGTCGCCCCGCCCCAGCACTCAACCGAAAGCAACTGTGGCAGCATCCGGGCATAGGCATCGGCCACCGCGATCAGATCATAACTGCGCACGCGAGTTGCCAGCAGCGACTGATGGGCATCTCGGAAAGTGGTATCGGTGATCAGGGCTTGTGGCTGATCCAGCATCCAGCGCGCAAACCCCTGCGGACCCAGTTCAGCCAATCGGTCGCAACTGCCCGGTAGCAGTGGCTGTTCGCCAACCGGCGGTACCCGCGGTACGCGCGGTGATTGCGGCACCCGCCGCCCCTTGACCGTCGGGTTACCGTTAACCGTGATATCGCCAATAAAGCGCAACAGGCGCGTGACGCGGTCCCGCCGGCGTGGAAACGACATCAGATCCGGCGTGTTATCAATAAAGCGCGTGGTGTAATCGGCTCGGCGGAAATCTTCGTTACTAAGCAATCCGATCAAAAAAGGCATATTGGTGTTAACGCCACGTACCCGAAACTCGTGCAAAGCCCTAAGCATGCGCTGGATAACCTCTTCCGGTGTATTGCCCCGGCTGGTGACCTTAACCAACAGCGAATCATAGTGGCGAGTCACCCGTGCGCCGCTGTAGGCCGTTCCGGCATCCAGGCGGATACCAAAACCCGAAGGGCTGCGGTAGGTATCGACCTCTCCGTAGTCTGGAATAAAGTTGTTTTCCGGGTCTTCCGTGGTAATACGACACTGCATGGCATGGCCGCGCAGCAAAATCTTCTGCTGTGGTGGAACCCCGGATTCGTCAGCGCCGATCGTACAACCCTGGGCGATTCGGATCTGAGCCTTTACGATATCAATGCCAGTGATCTCTTCCGTGACCGTGTGTTCGACCTGGATGCGTGGATTCACCTCGATAAAGTAGAACTCGCCGGAATCAGCATCCTGCAGAAACTCCACTGTGCCAGCGTTGTAATAGCCGACGCCCCGGCACAAACGCAGTGCGGCCTCGCAAATCGTTTCACGCTCGGAATCTGTCAGGAAAAACGCCGGAGCACGCTCGACCACTTTCTGGTTACGGCGCTGTACTGTGCAATCTCGCTCAAACAGGTGTACCAGATTGCCCTGCTGATCTCCGAGGACCTGTACTTCGACATGCCGCGCCCGACGTACCAGCTTTTCAAGGTAGACCTCGTCATTGCCGAATGCAGTATCCGCTTCGCGCCTTCCGATATCGACAATGACATCGAGTTCGGCGTCACTTTCGATAACCCGCATACCGCGGCCCCCACCACCCCACGAGGCCTTAAGCATCAGTGGATAGCCGATGGCGTTTGCCTGCGCCCGAACGACAGCTGAATCTGAGGGCAAAGCATCGGTCGCCGGCATCACCGGCACGTGGTTCTCCTGTGCCAGGGCGCGCGCCTGAACCTTGTTTCCCAGACGACGCATCACCTCAGGTGATGGCCCTATGAACACCAGCCCTGCCGAGATGCAGGCTCTGGCAAAGTCGGGACTCTCTGAGAGAAACCCATAACCGGGGTGGACTGCATCGGCACCCGAGCGTACTGCGATCTGTACGATCTCGTCGATCTGTAAATAGGCCTGCACCGGTGAACAGTCCTTGCCTATACGGTAGGCCTCTGCCGCTTTGAACCGGTGCAGGGCAAAACGATCTTCCTCGGAATAAATAGCCACACTGGCAATATCCAGTTCGGCCGCAGCACGCATAACCCGAATCGCGATTTCGCTTCGGTTCGCTACCAGAATCTTGTCAATCTTTTTCATAATCCGAGCCACACAGGAAAATCCACCGCAACGCAAACACGCCTTGTGGTGGAACGTTACAGTGGAGGTCGATTTTACCGGAGATTGTCGAGGTCACCAGTGGCCCCAATCAGAACGATGTTTTATGGCGGCCATAAACAGTTCAATGTCGGATCAGATAGTTGACGGATGGGGTTCAGGCTCTATGATGCGACTTCCGCCGGTTGAGTTTTCGCCCACCACGCATTTTCATTGGAGATGATCAGTATGAGCCGCCTTTCCCAGGCATTGACATCATCCGATTTTGTAATCACCAGCGAACTGACGCCGCCCAAGGGGATAAATCTGGAACCCCTTCTGGATAAGGCGGCTCTGCTTAAGTCGCATGTTTGTGCCATTAACCTGACTGAATCCCACGCCGCCTGTATGGCCATGGATCCGGTTGCGGTAGGTCATCTACTACTGGATCACGGGATCGAACCGATTGTGCAGATGACGGCACGCGACAAAAACCGCCTTGCGATCCAGGCCAGTATCCTCGGTGCTGCGGCTCTTGGCATTTCGAATATGGTTTTCATGGGTGGCGACCCGCCGAAGAACGGTGATCACCCCGATGCCAAACCGGTATTCGATCTTTTTGCCTCCCAGTTGCTGGGGGCGGTACATACCCTGAACAATGGAACTGATCTGAACGGCAATGAACTGAGTGGAAAACCACAGCTTTTCGCCGGCGCTGTGGCAAATCCCGGCGCAAGTGATCCTAATATGGAGATCGACAATCTGCATCGTAAGATCGATGCCGGGGCACAGTTCTTTCAGACTCAGGCAGTTTACGATGTCCAGGCATATGCGGCGTTTCTTGACAAAGCTCGCTCCCCCAGGCCGATGCTGGCCGGAATCATCCCGATCAAATCGGTAAAGATGGCGACCTATATGAACGAACGCATCCCCGGAGTTGATATTCCAGATACCTTGATCCAGCAAATTGCTGATGCGGGTGACGACAAGAATCGGATTGCACGGGTGAGCGTTGAGATTGCCGCAAAGACTATCCGCGAACTACGTTCGGTCAGTCCCGGTGTGCACCTGATGACTATTGGCTGGGAAAG
Source organism: uncultured Acidiferrobacteraceae bacterium (assembly GCA_913031305.1). Classification (GTDB taxonomy): domain Bacteria; phylum Pseudomonadota; class Gammaproteobacteria; order Arenicellales; family UBA868; genus UBA868. The sequence continues at coordinate 3,410 of CAJWEF010000085.1, read as the reverse complement.
CTATATTCCGCAGATACTGGCACAATCGCGACCCTAACACAGTTAGTCGCCTAAACGACGCATGCGCCAAACCTTAACGGTCAATGGGTTTGTGGCATAGCAGGCGTCAGCGCGCTCTGTCCCGGCGGCAGCATCAACCGCTCAACCGGCTTATCGCCTATCACATGGTGCTCAAGAATTTCGTCGATATCCTCGCGGCTTTGGTAGTGATACCAAACTCCCTCAGGGTAAATCACCATGGCCGGTCCCAACTCACAGCGGTCGAGACAGCCACTTTTATTGATTCGAACGCGTTTACCCAGTTTCAGCACCTTGCCACGGACTTTCATGTACGCCTGCAGCTCGCCGGCACCCCGCGCACTGCATGAATCACGCGGGTGGCCCGATTCGCGCTCGTTGATGCAGCAAAATACGTGGATGTCGTAGTGTCGCTCAGATAGGAGTTGATTCTTGCTCATCTGGAAACGCCCATACCAGTATTGGCCGAAACCGGCTGTTGCTGGGTAATGCAATGAATGCCGCCGCCGCCGGGCGCGATATTATCGATATGCAACTGCACCACCTGGCGTTGTGGAAACAATTGTTCATAGACAGCTTTGGCACGCTGATCGGCGGGCAGATCATAACAAGGCATAATCACCGCCCCATTGGCGAGATAACTGTTAATGTACGAGGCACAAAAACGCTCGCCGTTTTCGCACTGCCAGGCATCTTCGATAAAAATCACATCAAGCGGTCGCCCACGGGCATCGCTTTGCCCCTGAAGTGCCCGACGATTCTCCATCAGAAGATCATAGCGCGGATGCGCGTCGTCAAAAGCCGCTTCGAGCAACACCCGGCCAGGCCCGACAAACGCTGCGATGCCATCAACGTGGCCATTGGTCTCGCTCTCGGTCGGATCCCCAGGCAGCCAGATGACTTTACTCACACCCAACATGCGGCACAGCTCTGCTTCGACCTCGCCTTTACTCCAACCCGGGTTTCGATTGGGGTTGAGAAAACAGGTTTCAGTAGTAATCAGGGTGCCCTCACCATCCACGGTAATACCTCCTCCTTCGGCAATCATGGGTGATCGGAAAAGTTGTGCAGCCAGATGTGAGACCACCTTCGGACCCGCCGCAGCGTCGGCATCAAACGGCGCATAGTTACCACCCCACGCATTAAAGTCAAAGCAGGCTCCGGCCAGATCACCAGCATCATTGATCAGAAAGTTTGGACCGTTGTCACGAAACCATCCATCATCTATGGGTAATTCCAGACAATCGACCTGCGCACCCAGTGCTAATTGCGCCGCTGCCCGGTCCTGTGGGCGTACCACCATCGTCACGGGCTCAAAGCGTGCAATTGCTCTGGCGACCTGCGCGTAATTCTCCCGTGTTGCCGGGCTGTCAAAACCGCTACGACAAGGCCATGCCATCCAGCAACGCTCATGGGGCTGCCACTCTGCGGGCATATAGAACCCGGCCGAAGCCGCATCGGATTGGTAACCATTCATGAATCGTGCTGTCCTTTTGTGAGTTGCTACTCGACTGAGCTAACAGGTATCGACAGATACTCCTAATCAGGTGAATGCCATCGTTCACAAAGCCCTAGCGCAATTTACGGGCTGATAATTTTCTACCCAGTGTCCGTAACGTACCGGTCCCAATACCTGGTCCTGGAGTGATACCCAGCCCAGATCTGTGATTGCGCGTTTTAACATTCAGAAGAGGAGAATCAGGCACCTTCTGAACCAACTCCAGATCCAGCTGCTCGGTATTCCTCCCGCGGCGGACTGAAGACATCCAGCACCTTGGCCCCGCCTGGCCCTGCCCGAAATGCATGGACGATTTCGCCTGGCGTGCGCCAGAAATCACCAGCGCTAACAGCATGCTCCTGGCCGTCCTGTATACGCACGCCACTACCTTCAAGAATCACGCCCCATTGTTCCTGCGGGTGGGAATGTTCGTCGCTTTGACTGCCAGGCTCGAGTCGAACCACGGACAACATTGCTTGATCTCCGGGAAATATTCTGGTCGAAACGCCTTGGGCCAGAGTTCGGGCAATGCCCTGTGAAAGATCGTCAAGATTAAAAAAGTTTTCAGTCATTACTCTGCCTCTGTTTGCAAACCCGCTGGCTGGCTTTCTGGGTCAATATTATGCAATCGTTTACTTCAACTATCCTATCGCGCCGATCACCATCTCGGTCATCTCGGATGTTCGCCACGTATCAATCATGTCCACAGCGTTCATCCGCTTCTTGGCAAGAACCTGTTCAACAGCTTGTTCGATCAGTCGGGCGGCATCCAGACACTGACTGACTCCGTGGCGGCGCCCCAGCCACTCCAACATCATGGCACCAGAAAGAATCGCTGCTGTCGGATTGGCTGTACCCAAACCGACGATGTCCGGAGCGCTGCCGTGTGCAGGTTGAAAAACAGCCCGCTGATCTCCTATATCTGCCGATGGTGCGAAACCCATACCGCCCACCAGGCCTGCTGCAAGATCAGAGAGGATATCGCCAAACATATTCTCGGTCACCACGACATCAAACTCCCACGGCCGGCGAACGAAGTCCAATGCGCACGCATCAACATAGACGTGCTCGACATCGATGTCACTATGTTTTTCAGCTGCCTCATCGAAGACCTTGCGAAAGAACGCCATCGAAGTGAAGATGTTCGCCTTATCGACCAGGGTTACCTTGGGGCGCTCACGACTCGATTTTCGCCGACGCGCATAGTCAAAAGTAAATTCAAATAACTGCTCCGACGTCTCCCGGGTGATCACCATCGTATCGCGCGCTTCCCGGTCATCCAGGACCTCTCCTTTGCCGCACGAGGCAAACAATCCCTCCGTGCTCTCGCGCACCAGTACAAAATCGATGTTATCTGCACGCGAATCGTTAAGTACTCGCATGCCGCCCCGTTTGGCTGAGACCGGACGGACCCCGGCATAAAGATCGAAGCGAAAACGCAGATCTAATTGTGGTGTGATTTCAGTGCCATCATCATAGCGCACATCGGGCAGCCCCATTGCGCCAAGAAAAATGGCATCCGCCGCTTCGGCCACCCGCCACGACTCCTCAGGCATGGCCACTCCTGTTTCACGGTAAAGGGCGGCGCCCGCTGCACAACTTTCGTAAACCAGATCAATGTTTCCGGCGTGTCTGGTAGCGGCATCCAAAACGGCCAGAGTTGCTGTGGTGACCTCAGTTCCAATGCCGTCGCCCGGCAAAACACAGATTCGAAAAGTGGCGCCCATAATTATTACCCATCTTCCTGAAATAATAAACCGACTGCTGGGGGCAGTTGGTTGTCTGGCGTTGGCGACTGCGATCTTGTGCCCTCGCACATATCCCAACACGGCCAGTGTTCAAAAAGGCGCGTTAGCAGGCCATAACAAAGCTGTGCACGCCACAACAGTGCCAC
>CAJWEF010000084.1 GCA_913031305.1 uncultured Acidiferrobacteraceae bacterium | reverse complement strand
TATGACACACCCCGGTGGCCTTGATTTCAACGAGCGCCTCACCCTTACGCGGCCCCGCGACATGCACAGTTTCGATACTGAGTGATTGGCCAGCCTGGGTGGCAACCGCGGCGCGACTCTCGATCATTGTTTTCCCCACATTTACGGATAGTTGTTATCGCTTTGGATTATATAGAAGCACTCGCCTGGGTTGACTCTTTAGCGATAGGCCAATCATGCTTGGGGCAGCGCCAGCCAAAACACGAAATCCCATGTTCTCGATAATGCCATCGGTCCAACGCCTTGTAGTGCTGGCCCTGGTGTTTGGCGCTATGGCTGATGCTTTTGCCGAACCCAGTGCGGTATTTAAAAGCCAGAAGGCAAGTTTTCGTATTGTCACTTTGATCCCGGGGTTGAATCACCCCTGGTCCGTGGCATTTTTGCCCTCGGGCGATATTCTGGTGACCGAGCGCCCTGGCACTTTGCGGATGATCCAAAACAGTGTGCTGTTAGATTCGCCCATCACCGGATTGCCACCAGTATCTGCAAAAAATGATCAAGGCGGATTACTGGATATCGCACTGGATCCGGATTTTGCGGACAACCACCGGTTGTGCCTTTCCTATGTGGCCCGTGGTGAGGATGGCAGGGGTACCGAGATTGCCTGTGGTGAGCTGCGCGGCAATCACTTGCACAATGTCGAGGTGATCTTTAAGGCTTTGCCCAAGAGTGGTACCGGGCGGCATTTTGGCAGCCGACTGCTGTTTGCTTCTGACGGGTACCTTTATGCCACCCTGGGCGAGCGGGGTTATCGGCCCCAGGCGCAAAATCGCGCCACCCATCCGGGATCATTGGTGCGTATTGCCCGGGACGGATCAATACCGCCGGATAACCCCTTTGTTGGGGATCCGGCCAGTCAACCCGAGATATACACCTATGGTAATCGTAACCCCCAGGGGCTCGTTGAACATCCGGTGACAAGGGAGTTATGGATGCATGAGCATGGCCCTCGCGGCGGTGATGAACTCAACCGGGTTATTGCCGGAACTAACTATGGCTGGCCGGTGATCAGCTATGGAAAGGAATATTTCCTGCCCAAACCCGTTGGGGAGGGAACGCACAAAGAGGGTATGCGCCAGCCGGTTTATTACTGGGATCCATCGATTGCCCCTTCGGGCATGACTTTTTATACCGGGCCGGATTTCCCGGGTTGGGCTGGGGATTTATTTATCGGCTCGCTCAAGTTTGGCGAACTTGTGCGTTTGGAGCTTGAAGATGGACAGGTGATTAACGAAGAGCGCTTGTTAAGCCGCGCGTTCGGCCGCATTCGTGATGTCCGCCAAGGGCCTGATGGCGCTCTGTATTTACTGACCGATGAGCGAAATGGCCGTTTGCTCAAAGTGATACCCCAAGACTGATCCCCCGGTTAAGCGTTATGATTCTTAGCAGCAACTGGTGACGATGGGGGGACGTATCCGATGAAGCTGTCTGAACTCGAGATTTTTGTTGTCGGCAATCCGCCGCCGGGCTGGGGTGGCCGATACTTTGTTTTTGTAAAGGTAACCGCCAGCAACGGCCTGGTCGGCTATGGCGAGGTGTATTCCGCATCAGTCGGTCCCGAGGCCATGCGGGCCGTGATCGAAGATGTCTTTGAGCGGCATATGGCAGGGGAGAACCCTGAGAATACGGAGATGATGTTCCGTCGGGCTTATTCCTCTGGCTTTACCCAGCGCCCGGATCTGACTGTGATGGGGGCTTTTTCTGGGTTGGAAATGGCCTGCTGGGATATCCTGGGCAAGGCACACGAGCGACCGGTCTACGCCTTGCTGGGCGGGCTGATGAACGAGCGCATACGTTCCTACAGTTATCTGTATCCGTTAGCGCATCATGACCTGAACACTTTTTGGAATGATCCCCAGATGACGGCTGAGAGTGCCGCCGAAATGGTTGAGCAGGGGTTTACTGCTGTGAAGTTCGACCCGGCTGGCCCCTATACCGTGCGCGGTGGTCACCAGCCTGCACTGAGCGATATAGAGCGCTCGGTCACTATCTGCCGGCGCATACGCGAAACGGTGGGAAACCGCGCCGATATTCTCTTTGGTACTCACGGGCAGTTCACCACTGCGGGCGCTATTCGCCTGGCGAGAAGACTGGAACCCTATGATCCCCTGTGGTTTGAAGAGCCCTGCCCGCCGGATAACCTGCTGGAGTTTGCCAATGTGGCCAAGCAATGCCGTATACCGGTGGCTACCGGTGAACGGCTGACCACCAAGGTGGAGTTTGCCACCTTGCTGCGCACCGGCGGTGTGGCAATTTTGCAGCCGGCGCTGGGCCGCTCTGGGGGGATTCTTGAGACCAAGAAGATCGCCGCCATAGCCGAGAGTTTCAATGCACAGATCGCACCACACCTTTACGCCGGACCGGTGGAGTGGGCAGCCAATATTCAGTTAGCGGCTAATATTCCTAACCTGTTGATGGTAGAAACGATACAGACTGGCGGCGAGTTTCACCGCCAACTGATCGGCGATACGATTCGCTGGGAAGGCGGGTATATCGACCCACCCACAGCGCCTGGTCTGGGCATCGAGTTTAATGAAGCCCTGGCAAGGGCACACCCTTGGCAGGGCGCCGGCCTGCATCTTGAGATGCAAGAAGCACCCTGTAACTATTCGACCGAGAATGTTTTTCTCGGCGGTGCCCCGCCGGTTGCTGAGAAGACTGTAGACTGACTCGGACGGGCTCAGCCAAAACGGTTAGCCTCTCCAAGACAACATTTAATTTCAAGGCGTGGTGTGTCATAACAGATTTTCCTTCACAAGCCTAGGCTCAGTTATTGTTAATTTGCTTATTGTAGATTTCGATAACCTCTTCTGGCCAGGTCGATTTGATATAGGACAGTACCGCGATGATCTCATTGTCTGACAGCACACCTTCATAGGCCGGCATATGGGTCTTGTAATCCTCGCCGGCTGTTACCTTAGGCCCAAACTTGGTCAGCTCGAACAGTAACTTGTCATTGTGGTGCCAGGTGTGGCCGGTCTCATCGTGGGGTGGCGCCCGAAGGTATCCAGCTGTATTGCGCTGGTGCCAGTTGGGCGCGCCCTGTTGTTCCACGCCGTGACATCCGGCGCAATAGCCGCGATAGAGCTGCTTGCCCTTGGTGACGACTGCCATGTCTTTATATTTAAGTTTGATAGCTGCCTGCGCTTTGGATGAAATATCGACGCCCAGGCGTTGGATTAGCTCGGCTGCGGGCACGTAACCCCCAACCACCTCACCGTTGTCCAGCACCAGGGTAGGGGTACCGCGCACCGGAATCTGCAGGCCCAGTTAGTGCTGTGCCAGCATCTGATTCTTGCAGTTTTTTTCTTTTATGTTTGTTCTGAGGACTAAGAGCCAGCGTGCCCGGTGAGATCACTGTTTTTCGTGCCAAGGCGCCAGCTGCGCAACGCTGCATGTAGTGATTATCAGTAGCTGTAAGAGTAACCGTTATAATCGTACGCATTGATTAGAGGGAATTTTGAAATGGAAGCAACTAGCGTCGCGGCTGATTTTAACTGGAAGTGTCAGCACACCTGGCGCCGGGCTGCAAAGAATACGATGTGGTGTCTGATCGGTTGTTCAATTGGCGATTTTGGGACGATTCTTTTTTTTCAATTCACCGGAATTCCCTGGCCCGTAACAGCTATCATGGCGCTTGCGGTGGTCAATGGTCTACTCACGTCGATCGCACTGGAGACGGTGATTCTTTCACGGCAGATGGCGCCGGCCAGCGCCTTTCGTACCGCCTGTGGTATGTCACTGATCTCGATGATCTCAATGGAAGTCGCGATGAACATTGTGGACGTGCTGGTAACAGGCGGTGCGGTAATCATCTGGTGGGTGGTCCCACTGATGCTGCTTGCGGGTTTTTTGACACCGCTGCCCTACAACTACTGGCGTTTGAAGGCCTTGAACAAGGCTTGTCATTAGTCGTCATACAGCAGTCGGGCATCCTCAGGCTGGTTGCATCCAATGGAGCGCTTTGCGGCTGTAAGGGGCAGCATCCGAAATGCCGGTTCCCCGATAATGCACTGGGCGCCCCACTATCACCCCCGGACCCGTGATGACAATCCAGACTGGTGATCTGAGAATTCTCCAGCGCCAGCCGTTGCTTACACCGGCGGCGCTCGCTGAAGAATTGCCCCTGGCGGCCCAGTCGGCACATTTTGTTCAGGAGTCACGACAAACAGTACAGCGAATTCTTGAAGGTAAAGACCAGCGTCTGCTGGCGATTGTCGGCCCCTGCTCAATTCATGATCCGGTCGCTGCCGAAGATTATGCCGGTCAGTTGCAGGCCGTCGCATCTGAACTGGTAGATACACTGTTTACGGTGATGCGGGTGTATTTTGAAAAACCCCGGACCACGGTGGGCTGGAAAGGGCTAATCAATGATCCTGGTCTGGATGGGAGTTTCCAGATCAACGAAGGATTGCGCCTTGCGCGCAGATTGATGCTCACGGTTACCGGTTCAGGACTGCCCGTCGCGAGTGAATTCCTTGATACGACTTTTGGCCAGTATTATGCTGAGTTGGTCAGTTTTGGTGCACTCGGCGCAAGAACCGTCGAAAGCCAGGTGCACCGCGAACTGGCTTCAGGCCTGTCCATGCCGGTGGGTATCAAGAATCGCACCGATGGCGATATTGGTGTGGCGATCGACGCGATTCTGGCAGCACGCTGCTCGCACTGGTTTCCTTCCATTACCCGGGAAGGTACTCCTGCCATTTTGCAATCATCTGGAAATGAGCAGTGCTTTCTGGTGCTTCGCGGCGGCGATCAATCGGGCCCGAACTTTGAATCACAGTCGATTCAGCAGGTGGCACTGCGGCTTGGTGAGAAAGGATTGCACCAGGCTGTCATTGTCGATTGCAGTCATGGCAACAGCGGCAAGGATTTCACTCGCCAGCCAGTGGTCGCCCACTCAGTTGCAAACCAGTTGGGCACGGGTAATCAGGTGATCCGGGGTGTCATGCTGGAGAGTCACCTGATCGAAGGTTCTCAGGCTTTGCGATCTGGGCAGCCACTGGCATATGGACAAAGCATTACCGACGGTTGCCTGTCACTGAGACAAACGGTGCCAGTGTTGCAAGAGTTGGCAGAAGCCACTGCCAGGCGGATGCATGAACGACAACAATAAAAAGCCCGAATCGAAACGGTGCAACCCGTTGCTCAGACTGCCGTTAGTCTTTGTCTCAGCTTTCTTGCTGTATCTTTTCGGTAAATATCTGATGGCTTGAGCCAGGGTGGGTTACAGGGTCCGCCGTAGGTGCATCGCGCCCAAGGGATGCCTGCTTATTGCAGAGTGTCGGGAATCTCTGATTCGCGCTCGGCGATAAATTCTTTTAGCTGCTGATCCAGTTCCGCTTCTATCGGTGGCGGCTCATAGCGCTCCAGCCATCGACGCGCCTTGTTAAGCCCGACCTGCTCGCTGTCTTTTCGGCCTTCAGCTTCCCACTGCTCAAAGGTGACGTTGTTCTGGGATGGAAAGATAAAAAGTTTAGCCTTACGGGTATGGGCCGCACCCAGGAAATGTCCCCCAGGTCCGATTTGTTTAACGGCTTCAAAGATCTCGTCGAGGTCGTCAAAGCGTGGCCCCTGGCAAAAATGATAGAAGGCATCGAGTTGCTCAAAGTCGATGACGGTTTTGGCGTAACCCACCCCCAGTGTGCCTTCCATCATGCCGCCTGCCATGGTGATCCACTGCGCGCCGCTCAAAAATGAGGGGAAAAGCCCCCACATTGAATCATAGGCGCCCTGCATGTCTGCCGATTTGGAGCTTGCGCAGTTAGCAATGGCGCGGTGGGGCACTTGGTAACGTCGCGCCATCTGTCCGGCCAGAAACTGCACGATCGCTGAATCCGGACTGCCGTGTACCGGGGCCCCCGTATTGAGTGCCACGGTCATGGCCGGCACCCCAAACAGCATCGGCGCTCCCGGCCGCACCAGTTGCGCATAGGCAATCGCCATCAGCGCTTCGGCGGTCACCACCGCCATGGTGCCAACGTTGCTTGCCGGAGTGGATGCTCCGGCCATCGAAAAAGGCGAGCACATCACAGCGTGATTATTCTGGGCATAAATCCGCAACGCCCCGAGCATGGTCTCATCCCAGACCAGCGGTGAGTTGGCGTTAATCAGCGATGTCGTACAACAGTTATTTACTGCAAAATCATCACCGAATACGATCTTGCACATGTCCACCGTATCTTGCACCCGGGCAGTGGACGTGACGCTGCCGACAATGGGTTTATCCGAGTACTTAAATCCGCTGTAGGCCATATACAGGTGGCGGTACGGTACCGGTATATCCATCGGTTCCACCACCGGGCCTCCAGCTATATGCACGCTGGAGGCCATGTGATTGAGCTTTTGCAGGTTATTGAGATCTTCCAGTGTGGCTGTGCGTCGGACTCCATCGAGATCGTAGATAAACGGCGGGCCGTAGGAAGGTGATACCACCATCGATGTCCTGCCTACGTTCACGGTGCGCTCTGAATTGCGGCCGTGATGAATGTACTCAGAGGGCGCCTTATCGACGAGGCTGAGCAGGGTTTCGCGCCCTACACGTACCCGCTGACCGTCGATTTCGGCATCGGTTTTTCCCCAGGTCTGAAGTGCTGCGTCTTCGCGAAAGTCCACCCCGATCTCTTCGACGATTCGCATCGCCAGTTCGTGAATCTGCTCAACCCCTTCCGCGTTGGCAACTTCATATACGGGCACATTGGGTATCAGGGCCGGGTTATGCACAATCGGCGCGTTAATACGTTTTGCACGCCGAACTGTCCGGCCTCCTTTCCGGGTTTCTTTTTCCATGTTCACCATCGTGTCCGCACTAAAATCTACATTCGAGGGCGATGGTTCTCGGGATCGTAAGGCGAGTCGGCGATGACGATCGCAGGCACGCGTCTTTCCAGCACCTGTACCTCAAGAGGCGTACCCGGGGTGGCCTGGTCGAGTTCTACATAAGCCATCGACAGGCAATTGCCGATATTGTGAGAAGTGGCCCCGGACGTGATGCGCCCCACCAGACGGCCGTCCCGGAAAACACTCTCGTTCATCCAGGCGTCAGCATCGACAGTCTCTACCTTAAGGGTAACCATCTTGTGTTCCAGTCCGGCATCACGCTGCTTACGCAGCGCCTGTTGCCCGACAAACTCGTCTTTGTCCCACTTGATAAAGCGATCAAGGCCGGCCTCAAGGGCGGTGTGCTCCAGATCCAGATCGCGGTAGATCGCGCGGTAGGATTTTTCCAGACGCAAAGATTCAATAGCCCGATAACCACAGTGTTTCAGGCCGTGGGCCTCTCCCGCACGACAGATCTCCTCAAAAAGATGCAGGTTATAGGCTATCGGGTGGTACAACTCCCAACCAAGTTCCCCTTCGTAGTTGATGCGCATCATGCGTACATCAGAGGCAAGGCCTACCGTCAGGGCTTGCGCGCTCATCCACGGGAAAGCATCGTTGCCAAGATCACCGTCCACCAGATCCCGCAGAATGTCGCGGGCTTTGGGGCCAACCAATGTCAGTCCGCCACGCTCAGCCGTCACGTTTGTCAGGGTGATAGTGCCATCAGCGGGCAGAGCCTTTTGCAGCACATCAAAATCATGTCGTTCGCCGCGGGGTGTTCCCACCAGGTAAAAGCTTGTCTCGCCAAGGCGGGTAACTGTGAACTCACAGCGAATGCTGCCCTTGTGGGTCAGCAGGTGCGCCAGCACGATGCCACCAATTTTGCGAGGCATCCGGTTGGCCAGAATCCGGTTGAGCCAGGCTTCAGCGCCCGCGCCGCTAACTTCGAACTTGGCCATGGGCGTCATCTCAAAAAGCCCCGCGGTTTCTCGTACCGCCCGGCACTCGGCGCCGATATGAGGCATGGAATTGAAAGTACGATAACTCCAGATGTCTTTGGGTTCAGTGTCTTCGGGTGCGAACCACAGCGGTATCTCCCAGCCATATACGGTGCCCCAAACAGCACCCGCAGCATTTAGCCGGTCATAGCAGGGCATCGTTTTTGCTGGGCGGGCCTCGGGCCATTCGTAACCCGGGTAATGGATGCCGAAGTTGTGGCCGAAGGCCTCCTTGTTCTTGCGGCCGGTGTAGACTTTGTTGGCATAGGGCCCGAAGCGTCGCGGGTCGACCTCCCCAAGATCGATATGTGGCTCACCGTCTACGATCCAGTTGGCAAGCTCTGCACCGAGGCCCCCGCCCATCAACAGTCCGCCGGTGAAGCTTTCGGCGAGCCAGAGATTACGCCTGCCCCAGGCCGGACCACACAGCGGAAGATTATCGGGTGAGGTACAGATCGGACCTCGCACGTTGGCCTTAATGCCGACTTCCCCCAGCGCCGGTACCAGTTCCAGCGCGGCTGCCCAGTTATCCTCCACCGCCTCCATATTCTCAGGCAAAAGGTCCGCGCCAAACCACTGTGGCACCCCATCCCGGGCAAAGTGTTCGAGTTTGGCTGGGCGCTCGTAGGGGCCAAACATCAATCCGTCGCGCTCTTCACGCACATAGCCATTGATGGCCTCGTTACGCAGTACGGGCATCTCGGCCAAGCCCTGGTCCTTGCGGGCACGGACTTCGGGCACGGTCTCGGTTACCCAGTACTGGTGCAGGATCGGAAAGCAGGGCAGTTCCAGGCCGAGCATGCGCGCAGTCTGCTGCACATAGTTACCGGTAGCGGTCACCACGTGCTCACAGATGATGTCACCCTGGTTTGAACTGACCTTCCACTCACCCGAGGGCAATGCCTTGATCGAGTGGACTTCAGTATTGAGGTAAATATGAGCGCCCAACTGCTTGGCGCCTTTGGCAAGGGCCTGGGTAACATCGGCTGGGGCGATGTGTCCATCGTCGGGGTTGTATACCCCTCCCAGCAGGTCGGTGCTGGGTCGCATCAGCGGCCAAAGGTCTACCGTTTGTTCAGGAGTGAGAATATCAGCACGCACTCCCTGCGTTTGAGCAATAGAAGCATAGTTCAGATACTCGTCCATGCGATCGGCCGATTCGGCAATACGCAGTTGTCCGCATTTGTGCCAGCCGATGCTCTGGCCAGTTTCTGCTTCAAGCCCTTCGTACAGATCAATGGTCTTTTGGATCAACCGGCCGAACTTGTATGAAAACGAGTACAGCGGGATGAGGCCCGCGGCATGCCAGGTCGACCCAGCAGTCAATTCGGTCCGTTCCAGCAGACAGACATCGGTCCAGCCGCGGTGGACCAGGCTGTACAGTATGTTCGTGCCGACACAGCCACCTCCAACAACAACAACTCGTGCATGTGATTGCATTCGCTTTACCTGATATTTCTAAATGGGGATTTCGGGGTACCGCGCTAACGGGGGTTGTCCAGCCAGCGGTTGGTGATCATTGTTTCATTTTTTGCGAGGGTCATTGGACCAGTTGATCCCACCCAGATGCCAGGCGAGAAATGTATCCATAAACGCTCAGCGCAGGCTCAAGTCACCTGTCATGGTTGCGTCAATCTCGGATACGGTTGCGACATCCTCATCAGGGTTTATGCCCCACTATATTTGTATGCGGGTAGCAGCGAGTTCGCTTTAAGAGCGAACTACAGGCTCCTTGCAATATCCGTTAATGATCATCTCCAGATGCCACACCAAATAAATGCACGCGAGTTTGTTCGTCTGGTGCTTCACCGCCTCGTTTGGATCTTTTTTCCTTAAAGAGGTCGTAGCCACGTCGCAACGCGGGCCTTTGTTTTAATGAGTCATACCAGCGTCTGATATTGGGATAGTAACTTAGGTCAATATTCTGGCTTTTGTAAGTCAGTATCCACGGCCAACAGGCCATATCTACAATACTGTACTGATCTAAGATGTACTCGCGCCCGTTAAGACGCTGTTCGAGCTCTTTGAAAAGTCGAAGCACTTCATGCCGATAGCGCCCGACCGCGTAGGGAACTTTTTCCTTGGCATAGAGTGCAAAATGCCCGTGTTGGCCCATCATGGGGCCCAGTTGAGTGGTCTGCCAGAGCAGCCATTGCAACGCCTGGTACTGATCTTGTGTTTCGTTAGGCCAAAACTGCCCCGATTTTTCTGCGAGGTACATTAAGATGGCGCCAGATTCGGCCAAAGCAAATGGCGCTCTGTGTCCCAAGGGTTCATGATCAACAATGGCCGGCATACGATGGCTTGGAC
>CAJWEF010000083.1 GCA_913031305.1 uncultured Acidiferrobacteraceae bacterium | reverse complement strand
GCAGTGAGATGGGGTGCCCCAACCAGCCTCAGGCCTATCTGCGTGTTCTCTATGGCGATTACGATAAGCCTGACTACACCTATCTTGCTACTGCCTCGGCCACGACTCGGCAACTGGTGGATAACAAAAACAGCCTGCCCGTGCGTTGACCGTATATCAGTTCCGAGGCATGCGCCCGAGTTGTGGCATCTGATTTATACCGGGATCTCATCTTTCTCAGTCAATAGGCCATGTTGAATAATGTTACCAAGGCAAATCTGTACTGCAGCATTCTTCCAAGGAGTAATATTGACTGGGGTAATTTAAGAAGAAGAATAATTATCCGAGATGCGATTCTCGGCAATAGATAAATACCTATCCCAATGAGTATGCGCAGCGCAATCGTACTGTCGTTTTCGCGGCATTGCGCGCCTGTGAGATCTCAACACTGCGTTTACAAGATGTCGTGGATGATGAGAGAAAAGTGAGACCTCAAATCGTGCTCGAAAAGCATGTGACCAAAGGCAATGAACGCCAGCGGTAATAGCTCTGCTCCGAGATACCGGCCGCCCGACAGCCTCCGGCCACCGAATGCCCCTGGCTGATCAGTACTTCGATCTGGCGCAGCTTGGCAATGATCTGTTCTGGGGTAAAACTCTTTCTAGGCATATCCGACTCCTGTCTGTATAGGTTCATATTCTCCCTCACATACTGGACTGGAAAATGCCGGTCAGGTCACGCTGACCCGAGCCATCAAACCCACCCCAACAAATCACATGACCATCATGCAGTAATCTCAAAACACTCTCACATCAACTGGACTACATTATCGAGCAGGTCAGATGGGTTGGAAACCCACACCTTCTCAGGCACAATGAAGGTTCAACCCAAACTCTCTCCTACCACCTGGACTCGGATTGAGGGGCAGGTCAACATTGCCATTGCGGCGGACACAGGAAGATAAGAAGCTATGTCAGTTTTCCGCTTCAGTGCGGGGCCACAGCGTTGTGCTGTCGGACACCTCGAGCCTGCACCTACTGCTCAGGAAGAACCACGCCATATTGTCGGACCGAAACAGATTAATGCCAGCAGTGATGTCGGTGCAAAAATTTAGGTACAGGCGGTGACAAGAGAAATCATCATTCAGGCGCTGATTAGCGGTCTGCTAATGGGTTTCATCTATGCCCTCGTCGCAGCTGGGCTTAGTCTGATTTTCGGGCTTATGGAAATTGTCAACTTTGCCCATGGCGAGTTCATGATGCTAAGTATGTACACAACATTCTGGCTTTATACTCTGTTCGGTTTGGACCCGCTATTATCGATTCCGATTTGCATTGTACTTCTGTTTGTCATCGGTGTGGTTACGCATTACGGGATCATCCGTCACATCCTAGATGCGCCTATGCTGGTTCAGATCACGGCTACGTTTGGCCTGGCAATATTCCTTAGAAGTCTTGCTCAGTTCCTCTGGAGTGCGGATTATCAGGTGATCGATGATCCGATCGTGTCCGGGCGCATCGAGATTTGGGGCATCTATCTGGGTCTGCCGCAGGTAGTTGCAAGCGCCGGCTGCCTGTTGGCGTTTGGGTTCCTTTATTACTTTGTCAACCGAACAGAGACCGGAATTGCACTGCAGGCCACTGCCCAGGATCGGGAAGCAGCCGGTCTGATGGGTATTCAAACTAACCGGATGTTTGCCTTAGGTTGGGGCATAGGTGCCTCCTGTGTCGGAGTTGCCGGGGCACTGATCAGCAGCTATTACATGGTATTTCCGGACGTGGGTATTATTTTCGCACTCCTGGCGTATGTGACGGTGGCTATGGGTGGCTTCGGCAGTCTTATCGGTGCATTGATTGCCGGTATTGCCATCGGCTTGATCGAGGCAGCTGGAGCGATTCTGGTCTCCCCGGCATTTAAGTACGGGATCATCTTCCTGTGCTATTTAGCCGTGGTGCTGCTGAGGCCAAAAGGACTTTTCGGTCGGTTCTAGGTTCAAACTGGCAACTCGAATTTCCGTATGGTCGCTGCTAATAAATGGTGACTGAAGACTCTGATACGAGAATTGTGACCCCGCGTCGACTCGGAGGACGTATTCCTCTTATCCTGCTCTCTGTCGCCGCGCTGGTCTTTCCTTGGGTCTTCGAAGATGCCCACACCCAGCACGTGTTGATCATGATTTTCATCTATGGCCTGATGGCGCTGGGGTGGAACATCATCGCAGGTTACTGTGGGCAGATTTCCCTTGGTCAAGCGATCTTCTTCGGCATTGGTGCTTACAGTACCTCCTTCCTGTTCGCGAATTTTGGCATCACCCCTTGGATCGGAATGTTGTTTGGTGTCGCTGTTTCACTGGTGGTTGCGGTTGGAATTGGGCTTCCAACCTTACGCCTCAGGGGGCACTATTTCGCTATCGCAACACTGGTTATCGGCGAGATTACACAGACGATATTTATCAACTGGGAGTACGTCGGCGGGGCAACAGGAATATGGATTCCTATTGTCTGGGACAATCCATGGTACGCATTCCAGTTTCATGACAGCAAGATCCCAACCTACTACATTGGATTGGCATTCCTTACAGGGGGGTTGGCGTTTACCTACTGGATGGAGCGATCCAAGCTTGGCCTATATTTCCGCGCAATTCGTGACGAGCCTGATGCGGCCAGTAGTCTGGGCGTCGATCTGGGCCGCTACAAACTCCTCGCCTTCATGATTGCAGCGACCTTCGCGTCATTGGCAGGCAGTCAATTCGCCCAGTATATCCTCGTGATCGACCCGGATACGGTTTTCCCGCTGCTACTCTCGATACTAATCGTGTTGATGACCATGTTAGGTGGACTGGGGCAGATCTGGGGTCCTGTTGTCGGTGCGGCGGTTCTGCTACCGATTTCGGAGGCAACACGAATCTATTTCGGAGGCCAAGGAGGCGCCGAGGATCTAATGATCTATGGATTTCTTATTGTCATCATCTCCGTTTTTTATCCCCGCGGACTGTTCGGTTTGATGGAACGCCTAATCAAGCGTAGAGACAATGCTGGCAGTTAACTACCTGAACAAGAGTTTCGGTGGTCTCCAGGCAAACCAGAACATTAAATTCGAGGTAGCTGAGGGCGAGATACTGGGTGTAATCGGACCCAACGGCGCGGGCAAATCGACACTGTTTGATCTTGTGACAGGGTTTGAAAAGCCAGACAGCGGAGATGTTCTTTTCCTTGGGAAATCGATCCTCGGCTTGAGACCTGACCAGATCAACAGGCTGGGAATCGGGCGTACCTTTCAGAAACTCAAGCCGTTCCCTCAAATGACCGTGGAAGAGAATGTCATGGTTGGCTTGATGCAGCATGTCTCCCAAATGAATGAGGCTCGCGAGGAAGCTCACCGATATCTCGAGTTTGTTGGATTGATCGACAAAATGTCGGTCTATGCCCACGGATTAAGCACTGGACAACGAAAACGCCTGGAGCTCGCCCGGGCGATGGCAAGCCGGCCCAAGCTGCTGCTTTTGGATGAGGTCACCGGTGGAGTAGACCAAAAAACGGTTCCCGAACTGGTTAGTCTGGTGGAACGTTTGCGGACCGAAGGAACCACCGTGGTGCTGATCGAGCACAACATGAAGGTTCTGATGTCCCTGGCAGACCATGTTGTCGCGCTGCACCTAGGGCAGCAGATCGCTTATGGCAGGCCGAAGGAAATTCAGGCCCACAAGCAAGTCATCGAGTCTTACCTTGGCGCTTCCTATGCTTAGCATTCGGAACCTGGAAGTATCATACGGGGACTATCAGGTGATTCGTGGGGTATCGATGGAAGTCTACGTAGGCGAAATCGTCGCACTACTGGGGCCCAACGGTGCCGGCAAGAGCACCATCCTAAACTCGATTTCCGGCCTTCAATCGGCCCAGGCAGGCGTGATCGAGTTTGACGGCGTCCATATTGAAAGTATGCCGTCTCACAAAATCGTGCGCCTACGCCTGGCCCATATCCTTGAAAGAAGGCGAGTTTTTCCCTACCTTACCGTGTACCAGAATTTGTGGCTTGGGGGCTACAACCCAACGGTACGCGACGAGCGCAAAAGGAACCTCGAACGGGTTTACGAGTTATTTCCTAAATTGCGGGAAAGGGAAACGCAGTTGGCCCATTCCATGAGTGGCGGGGAACAACAGATGCTAGCGCTCGGCAGGGGGCTGATGGCAGATCCGAAGCTGCTGATGGTCGATGAGCCGTTGCTCGGACTTGCACCATCAGTCGCCCGCCACACGATCGAAGTCTTGAAGCAAATTAATCAGAAGGGGGTGACGATTCTTTTCATTGAACAGAACGTTCAGACAGCGATGTCTCTTGCCCACCGGGGTTATGTTCTCGAAAGTGGTAAGGTGGTAATCGAGGGGACGTCCTCTGAACTTCTTAACAGCGGTGAGATTAAGCGGGTTTTCCTTGGTGGATGACCGGCCCAAGATAAGCATCGCATTGACCGGCTACGTGACCGCGGCATCTGGATCAACGCAGTCAGCGACGTTCGCATGCGGGCGGTGGCACACCTCGACGTTAGTCGGGATGACGTCACTAAAGCAGCCGATAAGCTGGCGGAAATCGTTAGTGGCTGAACTAGCCGGCCTGGTTCAAGGCATTGTTCAAGCCGTAACCACAAGCACAATTCGATGAAAAACCTGTCAGATGGTTTCCGCCTGGCCGTGGATATTGGAGGGACATTTACCGATGTAGCATTAGAAGGTCCACGAGGACAGTTTATAGCCAAGACCCTGACCACCCGGGACAACCCTGAGGAGGGTGTACTCAACGGAGTGTGGCAGGTGTTGTCGGATGCAGCCATAGGGCCCAGCGCAGTTAATATCATTATTTATGGCACGACACTCGCCACAAATCTACTGATCGAACGACAGGGTTCTCCGGTTGCCCTGCTGACGACATGCGGTTTTCGCGACAGTATCGAGATTCGGAACGAAAACCGGTTCGAACAGTATGACGTCAACATCGACCTGCCATCGCCACTGGTTCCCCGTTCGCTGCGGTTTGGTATACCCGAGCGAATCGGTGCGGCGGGCCAGGTCTTGTCGCCACTTGACGAGGATCACGTTGCCCGACTGGTGCCTGACCTGTGCCGGTCAGGTGTCAAGAGTGTCGCTATAGGTTTTTTGCACAGTTATCGGAACCCGGACCATGAGCAGCGGACCCGAGACATTGTCATGTCTAAGACGTCGGAACTAGAGATAACGCTTTCATCTGAAGTAGCACCCGAAATGCGGGAGTTTGAACGAATATCGACGGCCTGTGCGAACGCGTACGTCCAGCCACTGATGAGTAACCATCTGCGATCTCTCGACAAGTTGTTACGTGAGGACGGTTTCAACTGCCCTCTCTTTTTGATGCTATCCGGTGGGGGGATCACCACGCTGGAGACCGCGGTGCGGTTCCCGGTTAGGCTCGTTGAGTCTGGTCCAGCTGGGGGCGCTATATTCAGCAGTTATATTGCAAACTTGTTGGGCTTATCGGAGGTGCTGTCCTACGACATGGGCGGCACTACGGCAAAGATATGCCTGATCGATGAAGGACAGCCGCAGACATCTCGATCGTTCGAGGTAGCACGGGAGTACCGTTTTCTCAAAGGCAGCGGCATTCCACTCAAAATTCCGGTAATCGAGATGGTCGAGATCGGTGCCGGAGGCGGCTCAATTGCAAATGTTGACGCGATGAACCGCATCAGTGTAGGACCGGAGAGTTCGGGGTCAGAGCCTGGGCCGGCCAGTTACGGGCTCGGGGGTCAGGCGCCGACAGTGACCGATGCCGATGTCGTTCTGGGGCGCATTGATCCGGGAAACTTTGCTGGGGGTTCTCTGCAACTGAATGCAGCGGCTGCCAGTCAAGCATTGGATCGAGCAATCGGTGAGCGACTGGGTTTTCAGACCGAGTACGCTGCCATGGGGGTGTCGGAGATGGTAGATGAAAACATGGCCAACGCGGCACGTGTGCACGCAATCGAGAGCGGTAAGAACATCGAGAACCGCACACTAGTCGCGTTCGGAGGTGCAGCTCCTATACATGTGTCGCGGCTAGCCGAAAAACTTAATATTGAACGGATCGTTATTCCGCCCGGTGCCGGTGTAGGGTCGGCTCTGGGATTTCTGCGGGCGCCTGTAGCTTACGAAGTCGTTCGCAGTCACCACCAGCGGCTGGACCAACTCGATGTTCCCCAGACAAACCATCTCATCCAAGCAATGCGTGATGAGGCATACAGCGTTGTCAGGGCGGGCGCGAGCGGGCAGGCGACTCGGGAAACGAGGACGGCTTTCATGCGGTATATGGGCCAGGGTCACGAGGTCAGCGTCGAAATACCTGTAGTTGTCAAGGAAACGGAGCTGGATAATGATGCGCCTGAGAATCTGCGGGTTGCTTTTGAGCAGGAGTATCACCGTCTCTACGAAAGAACCATACCGGGTCTGGAAGTGGAAATCCTGACGTGGATGCTGCTCGTGACGACACTGCGGGACCATGACGTGCTGAATCTCGATGACCTGGAAGAATCTCCGGCTAGGCCGGCCGGTCAGCGACGGATCATGAATGCTGAGCTGGGAGAATACGAGGAGGCGCTGGTGTTTGATCGAGCGTCCCTGCAGCCCGGTGATGCGATCGAAGGGCCGGCCGTGATCGTCGAGAAAGACACAGCGACCGTGGTGTCTTCGCGATTTCATGCCAGGATTATCCGTTCCGACTACATAGTTATGGAAGCAAAGACGACAGAGAAGTAGGGATCATGAATTCAGTCACAGAAATGTCATCGATCCGCATGCAGATCATGTGGAACCGCCTGATTTCGGTTGTTGAAGAACAGGCCCAGACGCTGATTCGGACCGCATTTTCGACTAGCGTACGAGAGGCAGGTGACCTGGCGGCGGCTGTGTTCGATAACCAGGGCCGGATGCTGGCGCAGGCGGTGACCGGAACGCCGGGCCATATCAATGCCATGGCCGAAGCGATCCCACACTTCATTGACAGATATGCTATAGCCACAATGGCGCCGGGTGACGTGTACATCACCAACGATCCCTGGAAGACATCTGGACACCTGCACGATGTCACCGTTGTCACTCCGACCTTTCACGACGGTAATGTCGTCGGATTGTTTGCCAACACATGCCACGTTGTTGACATAGGTGGTCGCGGATTCGGGCCGGACGCGAATCAGGTTTTTGAGGAAGGCGTGAACATCCCGATTATGCACCTGTTCCGCAAAGGCGAGGTGAACACCGTGCTGATGGATATCCTACGCACTAACGTACGCGAACCACGCCAGGTCATCGGTGATATCTATGCGTTCGCGGGCGCCAATGACATCGGCTGCGAGCGCCTGGTCCGGATGCTGGACGAGTTCGACGAAGACAACCTGGAGGCACTCGGTGAGTTCATCATTGAAAATTCCAGGCTCGCGACGATCGAAAGAATCAGCAAGCTCAAGAAAGGGAGATACTCGAACAGTGTGACAATGGACGGCTACGACCTGCCGGTGACCCTTGTTGCCGAACTGACGATCGGCGATGAATTTATTAACGTGGATTACAACGGTACTTCACCAGCGAGCAAATACGGGATCAACGTAGTTCTTAATTACACCAAGGCCTATACGTGCTTTGGCGTGAAGTGTGCCGTAGCACCGGATATTCCGAACAACTACGGGTCGTTACTGCCGATCACGTTCTCTGCACCGGAGGGTTGTATCCTGAATGTTCAACGACCGTTCGCCGTCTCGGCTCGTCATATCATAGGCCACCTGCTGCCCGACACCGTGCTGGGCTGCCTGCACCAGGTGCTGGAATCTGGTTGTCAGTCCGAGGGGTCAGCTTCACTGTGGAACGTGCAGCTTAGGGGTGGGCCTGCTGTTGGGGGCGCAGCGGACTTCGACAGTGAAATCCCAGCCTTCGATCTTCTCCATTTCAACGCTGGCGGCATGGGCGCCCGGCCGACCAAGGACGGTCTCAGCGCGACGGCCTTTCCGAGTGGTATTCGCGGTATTCCAGTCGAGGCAACCGAGGCTATTTCACCGGTAGTTTTCTGGCGCAAGGAATTCCGGGAAGGCTCTGGCGGGCCAGGAACCTACCGTGGCGGGTGCGGCCAGGTGATTGAAATCGGTGGCATCGATGGAATTCCGTTTGATGTGCTGGCGATGTTCGAACGTGTCGACAATGCGCCACGTGGCCGTAACGGAGGTCATAAGGGTCTGCCGGGCAAGGTTTACTTGGGCTCGGGGTCAGCGCTGCGGCCCAAAGGGCAGCAGCATGTGCCGGCTAACGATTCTCTGGTCCTTGAACTGGCCGGCGGTGGCGGATTCGGTGACCCGGCCACGCGGGACCCAAACCAGGTCGCGCGGGATGTTCGAAACGGACTCGTGTCAACGGAAAGTGGGGAAAACGATTACCGGGTCAAGCTTTTCCCCGATGGCAGTGTCGATCTGACGAGTACAACGACGTTGAGGGTTGGTTACAAAAAATAAAGCTGGGCCCTTCACATAGCGAAGGACCCAGCCTTTTGACAATTAGACAGTTCTGCTACAGCGCCGGTTTGGGATAGATCACTTTCTTGGCCGCAACTTCAAATGGGTACACTGAGTAATAGGTTCCATTCTGCATCTGGATCAGTGCTGTGCTGATGCCATTATTCTGGCCATCAGGACCAAACTCAATATCATTCCAAGGCATAGGGATTGCGCTTGCCGGGAACCGTGTTGCCCGTAGAGCGTCCCGGATCTTTTCTGGGTCAGTGGATCCCGCGCGGTTGATTGCGTCTATCAGGACCAAGGCTCCAACGAAGGTCCGAATCGGCGGATCAAAGATATCGACGCCTGAATGCTTCTTGTAAATTTCGTTAAGTTTCCCCACCAGCGGAATTCTCTCGGCCATGTCCATAGAAAATGGAGATCGGGAGATAATGCCCTCGGCATCGGCGCCTACGGCCTTGGCGAAGCCAGGCTGATTGTAGCCAGCATTTTGGGCAAGCCACAGTTTGGGGGTGTAGCCCAATTCCTTCATGGTCTTAACTGTCAGGATAGCGTCCCCCTCATAAGAGGTTGGGAAAAATACGTCGGCGTTAGCTGCCTTGAGTAGTTGCACCTCTGCGGTCAGAGAAGGCGTCTTCGCACGGTAGGCAATCTTAGCAACAACTTCGATGCCGTTTTCCTTGCAAAGGCGTACCTGCTCACGGGCGCTGTCGACACCAAACTGGGTATCTTCGTGCATGATCGCGGCGGTTTTGATTTCAATTCCGGTGTTCTTCTGAAAGTCTCGGATGAAATCGAACATAGTCTTGGTGTAATGCCCATCATGAGGACCGGTACGGAAGAACCACTTGAAGCCACGGGTATGTAGTTTTGGTGACGAGGACTCGCCGGTGAGATATGGAATTCCGCGACGTTCGGCGACGTTGCTGGCTGCGGCCGAGACACTACTGTGATACGCGCCGAAAAGCGCGACCACTTTTTCATTGTCAATAAGGCGCTCGGCTTCGGCTCGTCCGATTTCCGGTTTCCCTTGGTGATCGGCAACAATCAATTTTATCTTGGCACCACCGAGATTGGGTAAACCTTCGGTCCGGGCCAAGGGGATATCAAGATCGTAGCTGTTGTTAACGATGTCCACGACGGTTTTCACTGCCGCCAATGCGCGACCCCCGGCCAGCGCAGCAGACCCTGTTACTGGATAGAGTGTACCTAGACGGACTTCGTCCACTGCGTGGACAGTCGAAATCGCCGTGAGGGACAGTAGTCCGCCAAGGGTAATGGATAGAAGTTTTCGGTTGATTGCCATAACGTTCCTCCTGATAGTCGAAATCTGTTGATAATTATCCGTCGATTGTGAACCTACCGCCTTCAAGAACGGCGGTCGTAATGACTGTAACACAACCTGCGACTGCGCAAAGGCGAACGCCCCAGTGTTATTGGCTAGAAAATGGTCACCGAGGTGAAAAACAGCAGGAGAGGGACACAGTTCATTACGACCGAATGCTGCACCAGCAAGTAATTTATAGCCGCTAATTAGCGTTTTCCCCGGAGAGAAATAGCTGGTATGAGGCTCTACAGTTGATAGGTACGAATTGACGAATTCCTCAAAGACATTTTCTGCAGTTACTTGCGACGTGCGTTGGTCAAGTTGGCGATAACGACCCCCCAGTATCTTGAGAATTTGCTCATTCGACTGCCCAGCGGCTTTAAGTACTAGGTATTCGTTCTTAATCCGTTTCCGCCAGATGTCGTTAAGCTCGGTCGCGTCGACAGCCCAGGACGCATCCGTACGATCGAACTGGTAATTTTCATCAATGTCGAATTGAAAGCCTCGGACAAGTGCCTCTTCCACAAACTCAGAACGACCGGCCACAGGTCGTCGTTGTCCCGGAAATGCCTCTTCCAGGATGCAATATTGTCCATTGTC
>CAJWEF010000082.1 GCA_913031305.1 uncultured Acidiferrobacteraceae bacterium | reverse complement strand
GGCGATTCCAGGTGTCGGGTAAACAAGCTGATTTGCTATAATCGCGCCTCTTTTTTAGTTGGCGCCTGAGATGCTTGCAGGGCGCCTTTTGTGATTAACACAAGAGAACCTCATGGCTGACAATATAAATAACGGCAGGCGTCGCCTGCTTACCACTGTGACCACAAGCGTTGGCCTTGTCGGCGCTGGCGCGCTGGCTGTGCCACTAGTGGCCAGTATGAAACCCAGCGCCCGTGCACGAGCTGCCGGAGCGCCGGTCGAAGTTGATATAACTGATCTGGCTCCGGGGCAAATGAAGGTTGTGGAATGGCGCGGCAAGCCAGTCTGGATACTGCGCCGTGACGAGACCATGCTCTTGGAGCTCGCCAGCATCGTGGGCGATCTGTCTGATCCGGATTCCGCTGTGGTTGAACAGCAGCCGGTTTATGCCCGTAACGCACACCGCTCCATCCGTCCCGATGTTTTGGTCGTGCTCGGAGTCTGCACCCATCTTGGCTGCGCGCCCAGCAAGAATTTTGACAAAGGGGTCGCGTCGGGTCTTGGCGATGACTGGGTTGGTGGATTCTTCTGTCCCTGTCACGGTTCCAAGTTTGATCTTTCCGGTCGGGTCTATAAGAACGTACCTGCCCCTACTAACCTCGAGGTGCCGCCGCATACCTATGTGTCGGATAACCGTATCGTCATAGGGATAGATCAAGAGGAGACGGCCGCATGAGCCTTCTCAACTGGATAGACGATCGTTTTCCGCTGACCAAAGTCTGGCAGGAGCATATGGCGCAATATTACGCGCCGAAAAACTTCAATATCTGGTATTACTTCGGGTCGCTGGCTCTGGTTATGCTGGTACTGCAAATTGTCACCGGCATTGTCCTGACGATGCATTACAAGCCTGATGCTGACTTGGCGTTTGCCTCGGTCGAATACATCATGCGCGATGTACCCGCAGGCTGGTTCATCCGCTACCTGCACGGCGTGGGGTCATCGATGTTTTTCCTGATGGTGTACCTGCACATGTTTCGGGCCATGCTGTATGGCTCGCATCGCAATCCGCGAGAACTTATCTGGTTGCTGGGTATGGTGATCTACGTGGCTCTGATGGCAGAAGCCTTTTTTGGCTACCTGTTGCCCTGGGGCAATATGTCCTACTGGGGTGCCCAGGTGATCGTCTCGCTGTTCGGGGCGATTCCCTGGATAGGTGAGCCCCTGGCCGAATGGATTCGCGGCGACTTCGTGATCTCCGATGCAACCCTGAACCGCTTCTTTGCCTTTCATGTGATCCTGTTGCCGCTGCTGCTGGCACTGTTGGTGTATCTGCATATCGTTGCTCTGCACAAGGTGGGCTCGAACAACCCGGACGGCATCGAGATCAAAAAGAACAAGGATAAGGACGGTATCCCGGTGGACGGCATTCCGTTCCATCCTTACTACACCGTGAAGGATACTTTTGGCGTAGCCGTGTTCATGACCGTATTTCTAGGTATCGTTTTCTTTGTGCCGGAATTGGGCGGCTGGTTCCTGGAGAAGGACAATTTCGCCCCGGCTGATATTCTGCAGACCCCGCCGGAAATTGTGCCACTGTGGTATCTCACGCCGTATTACTCGATCCTGCGTGCGGTGACCTTTGAATGGCTCCCAGGTGGTGCCAAACTCTGGGGTGTGATCGCCATGGGTGCGGCAATCGTGATGTTCTTCTTCCTGCCGTGGCTTGATCGAGCCAAGGTGCGCTCGATCCGCTACCGCGGCTGGATGTACAAAACTATGCTGATGTTGTTCGCAGTGAACTTCGTAATGCTGGGGTACCTGGGTACCGTAAACCCGGGCCACGTGAACCTTATCTGGTTCAAGAACGTAACCTGGGCGCAGATCGGACTGGTGATCTACTTCGCCTTCTTCTTCTTGATGCCCATCTATACGAAACTGGACCGGAACAAGCCGGAACCGGACCGGGTGAGGTAGGAGTTCATGATGAGCATGATAACAAAGCTATTACTGATCGTATCCCTACTCGTATCGCCCGCACTGCTGGCGTCTGGAGGAGGAGAAAACCTGGATTCGGTGTACATTAACCTGGCTGATAAAGGCTCGCTGCGCCGTGGAGCGCATACTTTTGTCAACTATTGCCTATCCTGCCATGCGGCCTCCTATATGCGATATGAGCGGATGGCTGCTGATCTCGAGATCGATACCCCGACGCTGGTTGAGAACTTGATGTTTGTGGCAGATAAGCCGGGGGAACTGATGACGATAAATATGGCATCTGAGGATGCCAAGGTATGGTTCGGGGTTGTGCCACCCGACCTCAGCCTGACCGCGCGTTCGCGTGGGCCAGACTGGATTTATACCTACCTGCGAAGTTTTTACCGTGACGAGAGCACCCCGACTGGATGGAACAACACGCTCTTTCCAAGCGTTGCGATGCCCCATGTGCTGTACGAATGGCAAGGTATGCGTGAAGCCCATTTTGACGAGTCACACGGTGTCAGCGAGTTCAGCGGCTTCGAGCAGATCGTATCGGGCGAGATGAGCGAGGCCGCCTATGACGAGGCAATCAGTGATCTGACCAACTTTATGGACTACCTCGCGGAGCCAGCCAAACTGGTACGTTACCGTATCGGTTTCTGGGTGATGGGCTTCATGCTTGTTTTTATCGGGCTTACCTACGCTTTAAAAAAGGAATACTGGCGAGACATCCATTGACGGCGCGCTGGTGGGGCAGCTATTGCACTGCGCTGGTATACCGGATAAATGCTTTGGTTAATCAACTATGAAACTCTACTCTGGACCACTTTGCCTCTACAGTCACGTTTGCCGATTCGTCTTGAGCGAGAAAGAGGTTGGCTACGAAGTCATTTACTCGACCGATGGGCGCACAGACCAGCGGGTTGCCGAACTGAATCCTTACGGGGAAACGCCGACATTGGTGGACCGTGATTTGGTTCTATACGACAGCATGGTCGTCAGCGAGTACATCGATGAAAGATTTCCGCACCCACCGTTGCTGCCCAGCGACCCGACCGCCCGGGCCCAGGCCCGGGTAATGGTGACCCGATTACGTCGTGACTGGCTGGATGCGCTACAGTTTTGTATCACTACCGGTACGCGGGTCGACAAGAAACTGAGTAAAAGTCTGTGGGATGGTTTGATGGCAATGTCGAGCCATTTCGGGCAGCAAAAGTATGCGCTTGGCAATGAATTCAGCCTGGTTGATTGCTACCTGGCAGTACTGTTGTGGCGGTTGCCTGTGTTGAAATTAGATCTGCCTCGCCAGGCTTCGAAGATTCTTGACTACGGCGGCCGGGTGTTTGATAAACCGGGGTTCCAGGCAAGCCTGAGCGAAGCCGAGCGAGAGATTCGCGCCGCTTAAGGCGGCACTGCCGTTTGCTGGGTCTGATGGGATCTGATGACATCGAGGCGAGTTCAAACCGCCCTTATCTGATACGGGCGATCCGCGACTGGGCTATTGATAATCATCTGACGCCACAGTTGCTGGTTAATGCCACGATCAGTGGCGTCGAGGTGCCCAGTGAGTTCGTTGAGAACGGGCAGATTGTGCTGAACGTTAGCCCTCAGGCCGCGGATAATCTGGACATGGGAAACGACTTTATCTCTTTCTCAGCCCGCTTTCAGGGTGTTTCGAGGTCGGTGATTGTGCCGGTCTCAGCAGTTATCGCGGTATTTGGCCGCGAGAGCCGCCAGGGCATGTCTTTTGAAGATCTGCCCGAGGATCTCGAAACCGATGAGGCGCTGAACGAACCGCCTCCGCGC
The DNA here is from genome assembly GCA_913031305.1 of uncultured Acidiferrobacteraceae bacterium. Lineage (GTDB taxonomy): Bacteria > Pseudomonadota > Gammaproteobacteria > Arenicellales > UBA868 > UBA868. Next base: position 7,234 of record CAJWEF010000082.1, on the reverse strand, counting down.
GGTAAGCCCCACCTTAAACTGGTGGACTAGTGGTTGAAAGATATTGGGCCAGGCCCGATATTGCCTTTAGACACACTGAGCACCGTTCAATGAGCACAACCCAAATGCGGGGTACTACCATTCTCTCGGTTCGCCGAGGCAATCAGGTAGTGATTGGTGGGGATGGCCAGGTCACACTGGGCGATACCCGGATGAAAGGCAACGCGCGCAAGGTTCGGCGACTGCATGATGATACGGTGATCGCGGGGTTCGCTGGCGGTACTTCGGACGCGTTCACACTGTTTGAACGTTTTGAGGGCAAACTGCAAAAACATCAGGGCAATCTCACTCGCGCTGCGGTTGAGTTATCCAAGGACTGGCGCACAGATCGTATGCTACGCCGGCTGGAAGCCCTGCTTGCTGTTGCCGATGCATCGGTGTCACTGATTCTTTCGGGTACGGGGGATGTCATAGAGCCTGAGGGTGGGATTATGGCGATAGGCTCTGGCGGCGCCTACGCTAAGGCCGCCGCCCAGGCGCTGGTTACGGAGACCGATCTTGATGCCCGCCAGATCGTTGAGAAATCACTGAATATTGCTGCCGGTATCTGCATCTACACCAACTGCGAACTTACCATTGAAGAACTGGAGATTGCACCACAGTGAGTTGGTGTAAGCCACTCTGGACTGACTGTGCCGGACACTTTATCTTCCTGCGTTCGTAGACCCAAGAACTTTTCCAACAGAACGATACTATGTCCGAGATGACGCCCCGGGAGATTGTCGAGGAGCTCGACAAGCACATTATTGGTCAGGCACAGGCGAAGCGGGCTGTCGCGATCGCTCTTCGAAATCGCTGGCGGCGGGCTCAGGTGCCAGACCAATTTCTCCGCAGTGAGATCACGCCAAAGAACATATTGATGATTGGCCCTACCGGGGTGGGTAAGACCGAGATTGCCCGGCGTCTGGCGCGCCTGGCCCGTGCGCCGTTTATCAAGGTCGAGGCGACCAAGTTCACCGAGGTGGGGTATGTGGGTCGTGAGGTCGATTCAATCATTCGTGATCTTGTGGATATGGCGATCAAGATGAGCCGCGAGGAAGCATTGGAGCGGGTACGTCCGCGCGCTGAAGATGCTGCCGAGGAGCAGTTGCTGGATCTGCTGTTGCCACAGGCCCGCGGTGTTGACTCCGCTGATGACATTGCAGCCGTTGATCAAGAAGAGGGAGCCGGCCGCCAGCGCCTTCGCAAATTATTGCGTGAAGGCAAGCTGGACGATAAAGAAGTCGAAATTGAAGTTGCGACTCCGACCGTGGGGGTGGAGATTATGGGCCCGCCAGGAATGGAGCAGATGACTGATCAGTTGCAAGGCATGTTTCAGAATCTGGGCGGTCAGCGCAAGACTGCGCGCAAGGTCAAGGTGCGTGAAGCATTGCGATTGCTCACCGAAGAAGAGGCCGGCGCACTCGTCAATGACGACGAACTTAAGCACGAAGCGCTTGAGCGGGTAGAGCAGCATGGTATTGTTTTTCTTGACGAGATCGACAAGATTGTCGGCCGTAGCGAGGCCCAGGGTGCCGATGTGTCGCGCGAGGGTGTCCAGCGCGATCTGCTACCGCTGATTGAGGGCTGCACCGTCAGCACCCGCAACGGCATGATCAAGACCGATCATATTTTGTTTATCGCCTCGGGCGCTTTTCAGATGAATAAACCCTCGGATCTGATACCGGAACTGCAGGGTCGATTGCCAATACGGGTCGAACTCGATGCGTTGGACTCCGGCGATTTTGTTCGCATCCTGACCGAACCGGATGCTTCGCTGACCGAGCAGTACGCTGGGCTGATGGCGACCGAAGGGGTCAGCCTGGAGTTTGCGCCGGATGGTATCGAGCGAATAGCCGAAGTGGCGTGGCAGGTTAATGAACGGATCGAGAATATTGGCGCGCGGCGACTGCATACCGTCATGGAGCGCTTGCTGGAGACGATTTCGTTTGCAGCGGCTGATCGCTCAGGGCAAGTGGAGCTGGTCGATCGGGGCTATGTGGATCAACACCTGGTTGATCTTGTCGAGGATGAGGATCTTTCGCGCTATATTCTCTAGATTCCCCAGCGCAATAATCTGGCAGTAGCCGTATACTGGGTCGTCCACCCTCGCCGGGGAGGACACGGATGGCGGTACTGCTGATTGATGGGCTCAACCTGATACGCCGAATTCATGCTGGTGTACCGGATGCGGCGAAGGATCGTGACGATGGAGTGTTGACAGCCTGTGTGGCGTCGGCACGCCGGGCTCTGCGTCGGCATCATCCCAGTCACGTAATTCTGGTAATGGAAGGCGAAGAGCTGAGCTGGCGTTCGCTGGAGTATCCGGATTACAAAAAGAATCGGGTCGGGATGCCGGAAGATCTTCGAGCCAATCTGCCGACCATTCTCAGCGCCCTTGCCGGGATTGGCGTCAACGCCTTGTCGGCAGAAGGCTTTGAAGCGGATGATCTCATCGGCTCAATTGCGGCCCGTACCGCCGCGAAGGGTGTTTCTGTGGTCATTCTGTCCACGGACAAAAGTTTTTGCCAGCTGGTCTGTGACCATATTGCCGTTCACGACCACTTCAATGATGTGGCGCACGACAGTTTCTGGATACGTGATCGTTTCGGAGTCGAACCCGTGCAACTGGTTGATCTCTTCAGCCTGGCGGGTGATCCCTCACTGGGGCTGCCAGGCATTCGCTCGGTCGGAGTGCACACTGCGGCCCGACTGTTACATGACTACGGTGGTCTCGATGGCGTGATCAAAGCAGCCCCGCAGATTGCGGGAAAACTCGGTGAGAAACTGCGCGCCGGACTGGATGGTATCGCACTGACCCGCCGACTCGTCACCTTGCGTCAGGACGTCGACCTCGGGGCTAATCTGCATGACTTTCGCTGGCTGCCGTCGATGACGCATGATCCAAAGGGGAGCTCTTCCTAGAACCCAGAGGCTTTGATCCCATCAAGCGCCAACTGACCATTTTTTCTGTGACTATCAGTCAAGATTCTTATGGTTACGACAGGGTCATTTTGATACTTTATGGGTAACTATGGGAGTACTGTGGGATTATCATTTGGCTCGAATAGTATATCTCGGGTCAGAATCTGCAATCTTTTTTGCCGCATAGCATTACCATGGTGGGAAAAGGTATTGCGACTTTTCGGTGATTCTATTGCCTAGCGTTATATTCGAAATAATTGAATTATCTTTATATGTGAGGCAATAGATCAAGTGATGCAGATCGACACCAATCAGGACCGCCTGTGGGCCACACTGATGGAACTGGGTGCAGAAAATGTTCTGGCCTTTGCCGTTGAGCCTGTAGGAGGTCTGGCCACTGGCGCACAAATGCTTTTTGAGGATTATGCCAATCGGGTGCGGGAAATTTGCACCAAGCACGGCGTCTACCTTGTTTATGACGAGATTCTGTGTGGCACAGGACGCACAGGCCGTTTTCTGGCCAGCCATGCATGGCCCGACGCACATGTCGAAATCGTGGTTCTGGCAAAAGGGCTTGGGTCAGGTTATACGCCGTTAAGCGCGGCACTATTGCCTGCAACAATGGTTGATGAACTGGCTGATCTGACCGGGTTCAACTTCTCTCATACCTACAGTGCAAACCCTGTGGCTTGCGCAACGGGCATGGCTGTGCTCGATGAATGCGAACGCCATGGTCTGGTTGCGGCGGCTGGCGAACGCGGCGCAACCTTGAAAACACGTTTGCAAAAACTGGCTGATAAGCACCCTTGTATCGGTGACATTCGTGGTGAAGGCCTGTTGATGGCGGTGGAACTGGTGACAGACCGCGAAACCAAGACATCCTACCCAGCCTCCTTCCCGCCGACTGAGCATGTTCGCATTTGCGGCCTGGAACACGGTTTGATTATCTACTCTCGGCGCACGGCAAATGGTCGCTATGGTGATTGGTTCATGGTGGCACCACCGTTGACCATCACGGAAGATGAGTGTGATGAAATGATTGCCCGGCTTGACGCTACGCTGAGTGATTGCGAATTTGCCGCGCAGACCCATATGGCTGAAGGAATTGGTTGATGTCTAGGAAAGTAGCAATTGTGACCGGCGCATCATCGGGTATCGGAGCCGCCATTGCCGCGGCACTGGCCAAAGCAGGATGCAATGTTGTGGCCACCTATGGCGGCAATCAGGATGGTGGTGAGGCGACGGCTACAATCTGCAAAAGTGAAGGTGTTGAGGCGATCACTGTCAAAGCCGATATTTCTTCCGATGAAGACTGCCGGGCTGTTGCACAAGCTGCCCTCGACAAGTGGGGTCGAATTGACGTGCTTGTCAACAATGCAGGCACCACACGCTTCGCTGATGCCGCAGACCTGAACGCAATAAACTCCGATGATTTCGAGCGTATTTTTGCCGTCAATGTAACGGGTTGTTATCAGATGACACGCGCTGCTGCTGATCACCTCCGAAACGCGAAGGGCTCGGTGGTTAATATCTCGTCCCATTCCGGTTTTTCGGGTATTGGATCATCTATTGCTTACGCAGCTTCGAAAGGCGCATTGAACACCCTCACACTTAGCCTGGCGCGTTCACTGGCTCCGCAGGTACGCGTCAATGCAGTCTGTCCCGGTTTTGTAGACACACACTGGATGGCTGCCAAGCTGGATGCCGAGGCGCTAAACAATTTTAAGGACAAGACGGCAAAAATCACGCCGCTCAAACGTATTCCCACGGCCGAAAACGTCGCGGAAGCTGCCCTTTGGTTCGCCCTGGGATCAGTACCCGCTACAGGACAGTTGCTCGTTGTTGATAGCGGCACACACCTGACCGTTGCTGACCCACTCTAACTATTGGGAAAATTCTCATGCCAAGAAATATATATGCACCCGTCGATGCCGCCAAGGTGCCCCGTTTTTCTGACGTTGCCACATTCCTGCGTACCAAACGCGTAGATGTCAATGAAGACATTGATATCGGTTTGTGTGGTGTGCCGTTTGATATCGGCCTGAACTATCGTACAGGCCCCCGCGAAGCCCCCGGTGCAGTGCGCCACCACAGCCGCATTATTCGCCAGGTTCACCAGACGACGGCTATTCAGCCTCATGAAATGTGTAACATTGCCGATATTGGCGATGCTCCGGTAAACCCACTGAGCAAAGATGAGTCTATTGCGAATATCGAAAAGTATTTTGCTAATCTAAAGGTAAATAACATTCGGCCCATCGCTGTTGGAGGCGATCACACAATCCCCACGCCCATCTTGCGCGGAATTGCCGCCGATGCGCCTGTTGGTATTTTGCATGTAGACGCACACGCCGACACATTGGATGAGTTTTGCGGTGATCGCGTCAACCATGCAACGTTTATGCGCCGTGTCTCTGAAGAAGGCCTGATTGATCCTAACCGCGTGGTTCAACTTGGCTTGCGCGGCAGCCGATTCAGCCCGCATGACATCCAGTTTGGTATCGATGCCGGTTGGACCGTTATCACCTATGATGATTACGAAAAAATGGGTCGGGCTGCTGCCATCAAACTGATCAACCAAACTTTGGGTACCGGCAATACCTATATTTCCATCGATATCGACGGTCTTGATCCTACGGAATGCCCTGCGACACCAGTACCGGAAGTTGGTGGCATCTCAGCCCGTGACATGCAGGTGATTTTGCGATCGCTGCAAGGCGCTGACATCGTTGGTGCGGACATTTCTGAGATTGCGCCATGCTTTGACAATCCCACAGGCATTACCTCTATCATCGCGGCGAACCTGATGTTCGAACTGGTGTGCATCATGGCATATGCCATCGATCAAGCCCGTTGATGCGAAAACCCTTTTTGTGTTTGCTGATATCAACCGTGATCTCGCGGCCATTGGCAGTGCCTTAAGTGTTGCCAACGGTCGTAGTGCTACCGGCATAGTGTCCGACAAAGGGGTCAAAGTCAGCGGCCAGGGCGCTCAGACTGAAGGTCAGTATCACGGCACCAGCAAACCATCGCAAAGGGGTAGAGAGCGAGAGGTCCAGTGTTTTCATGGCATTCAGTTTTCCTTTTCCAGAATTTCGATGCGGTCACTGTCGGCGAGATCTACTGCCAGGCCGCCAATGGTGGTAAAGCGCCGACCGTCAACTGCCTTTTTGTAGGCCTGGTAGTTCAAGGTTGTGCCCTGGCTGTCTATCACACGGATATTAATGATGCGGTGCTGTTCTTGCCAGTGCAGGACAAAAACCAGTGCCGATATCGCGATCACCAGTCCCAGCAGAGAGTAGGCGACCATAGGGGCTGAAATCCCCCCTTTGTCAGGGGCAGGAGTCGCTGACGTTCCGGCAGGCTGACTCTTGGTTCGAAAGATCAGCGCAACTACCAGTATCACGGCAAGGGTAAAAAGGATTTTGGTCAGCACGTGTTGGTCTGGGCCCCCGGGGGCAGCTGCAGGTAGAATCCCCGTGATTCTATGCTGTTCATCACAGCAGCGGGGTCTGCCGCTGCCAGGTTGACCTGCGGCGTCAGATCCAAATCCATCACCTGCTGCAGCTCTTCGAGCTGGTCCAGCAGCGCCTTGGGGAGTTCCGTGAGCGTTTCAGCCGAAGCAACATACAGGTAGGTGCCTTGCTTGCACATACCTTTGTAGACCACACATTTCATTAGCGTTGGCCTCGATCAGGAACAGTTGATCGGCGCTATGCGTCAGTCGTTCTTGCGATTCCCGCCCCATAGCCAGGCCCAGCCCGATCGTTTCTCGGTATGTTCGCGCTGGGAGACAGCAGTAAACGGGCGCTCTTCTTTGCCGACGTAGAGTTGGCGTGGTCGGCCGATCCGGCTCTCGGAAGATTCCATCATTTCTTTCCAGTGGGAAATCCAGCCCACGGTACGGCCGATGGCGAATAGCACTGTAAACATATTGGTCGGGAAACCCAGGGCACGCAGGATGATTCCAGAGTAGAAGTCCACGTTTGGATAAAGCTTCTTGTCAACGAAAAAGGAATCGTTGAGGGCGATCTGCTCAAGCTCTAGGGCCAGGTCCAGTGTCGGGTCCTGGATGCCCAGTTCTTTTAGTACCTCGTGACAGCTATCACGCATTACTGTGGCTCGCGGGTCGTAGTTCTTATAAACCCGGTGGCCGAAACCCATCAGTCGGAACCGGTCGTCGGGGTCCTGCGCCTTCTTGACAAATTTCTGGATCCGGTCCTTGGTGCCTATCTCTTCCAGCATGTTCAGCACCGCCTCGTTGGCACCACCGTGTGCTGGGCCCCACAGC
>CAJWEF010000081.1 GCA_913031305.1 uncultured Acidiferrobacteraceae bacterium | reverse complement strand
TACCCGGCACCCACCAGGGTACGGGTGGTTGTCATGTCTATATGGCGTTCTTGGCCGCGATCAAGCGCTGCACGGGAAAAGGCTAAAAAGTCAGAGCACTCACGCCCTGCCACATCGATGATCTGGATATATTCTCCAGCATGCACGGTGTACTGCCCGGCTGTACAGCGATCGATTCGCAGTTCCAAACGCGGCTCGGCCAGCGGCTCTGGCAATGGTGGCTCGCAAAGGTCCCGTTGACGGCTGCGCTGGACTTTAACCACCAACGAGGTGGGAGGCATTTGTTCATCTACGGCCATCGACTTACCGGGGGCGCAAACGATACAGAGCAGGTCTTTACCCGCGGTATAGTTAGCCGCTACGCCAGGGGGTGTTTCGGTGCCGAAAAGGGGCAAGGCCTTTGCCTGGGACGGATCGATGTTACGCCGCTCTAATCCTGCAAGCACTTGCTGTGTGTTGCCACTTCGCACAGACATCGATTGTTGAAAGCCTGATGCCTCAAGGGGTTCATCATCTGATAATCCGGCGCAATCAGGCTTTCCGTTTTTGTCAAAAGCGATCAGTTCGCCCGGTTGAGATCCTTCCGGATCGATAATCGTGATTGAATCATCGCGAAAAATCTCAAAAACGATCGAGCCGCCCGCAGGGACGGTATAGCGCTCGAGGTAGGGGTCTGCCCGCCATAAGCCGGGTTCAAGGATATGAGTCGTGGTCGGTATCAATATATTAATCCAAATAGGAAATAAGCGACGCTAGCCGTGATGGCAAAATCTGCTGAGCGCTTTACAGGCGCATCATGGTGTGACCAGCCCCCACCAACTGATCTAGCTTGAATGTTAGTGCATGACCGGCCTTTGGTCTATTGGGATGATGGCCTCCGGAGCTGGCGGGCGGTAGCCCAAAGCACCGTGTTCTCTGATGGTGTTGTAGTGTCTTCGCCATTGTTCGATGATGATCTGAGCCTCTTCAACTTTTTCAGTTGGCCCTTACCCATACCCTCATAGTGCTTGCACCAGCGGTAGTAGGTCTGCTCGGTAATCTGCACCTGACGGATTGCGTCAATCCGAGACTGTCCTTGCCCTACCAGTACCTCAACCTGGCGCAACTTGGTGACAATCTCTTGGGGCGTATGACGCTTTTCTCCCATAACTTGATCCTCCTAAACTCACTATAAGGCTGGACCAACTTAGTGGGGGGAGGATCAATCCCTTAAAAGCAAATGTTTCCTACAAAGAAACATTGTTTCCACCTGTTGAATCTGTGACAGGAACGGCGTAGGCTCGCGGTTTGGCCTCACCGTAGAAATTTTCCAAGGACTGACAGCTTATGTGCGGGATTGCAGGAATCATGTATCGAGGTGTCGATCAAGTGTTCGACACCGGCGATGCGCTCATACGGATGCTTGATGGCTGCCAGCATCGCGGACCTGATTCGACCGGTTTTGCCTTGTACGCGCCCGAGCTCTCCGGCCGACTGAAGTTGCGCTTTTTTCTGGACAGGCTCAACGAAGGAGGCGGTCACGGAGCCATTGATGCTATCCGCCGCCGCCTCGGGGAACTCGGCGCCATCGTCGAAGAAGAAGCGCAAGTCGGCGACAACTATCGCGTGACGGTCGGTTTTAGTGGTGACGTGCAAAAACTTTCCTATGAGATGGAGCGTGCGGCCAAGGTTATTTCTATCGGGACCAGTCTGGAGATTGTTAAGGATGTGGGTAGTGCCCACGAGGTAGATGATCGTTACGATGTACACGAGTTTCGCGGCACCCATGGCCTGGGGCATGTGCGCCTGGCTACAGAAAGTGAGGTCAAGCCCGAGGCTGCACACCCCTTCTGGGCGACCGGTTTTGCTGATGTGGCGATCGTCCATAACGGGCAGATCACCAATTACTGGAAAATGCGTCGACGCCTTCAGCAGCGGGAATTCGAATTCACCACCGATAACGACAGTGAACTGATCGCGGTTTATCTTGCTGACAAACTGGCGCAGGGCATTGCCCTCAAAGAGGCGCTGGCAAGCTCTATTGAAGACCTGGACGGCACCTTTTCCTTTTTGGTCTCTACGCAGGACGAGATTGGTTATGCCAAGGATCGGCTCGCGGCCAAACCCATGATCATGTACCAGGATGAGAACCTGGTCGCAATCGCCTCAGAAGAAGTTTCCTTGAACCGCCTGTTCCCGGGGCAGGCCCTCAATACCCGCGAGCCCGCTCCCGGCACTTACGCGACATGGTCGCACTCGATTTAGCACAGTTAAGCGTTCGCGAGGCCAACACACGGCTGCGCACGTTGGGGGAGGCGGGGGAAGACGTCGAGATCCTCAACCCCGACGCCCGCCATCATATTGGTGTTGGATTGACCGCACCGGTTCGGGTCAGTGTTAGGGGTTCAGCAGGGTATTTCTGTGCAGGGCTGACCGACCAGGCACATTTCAACGTCAGCCATAACGTCGGCTGGGGTGTGGGGGACAACATGTACAGCGGCTCGGTTGTGGTCGGGGGTAATGCCGGCGCTATTCCGGGCGTGGCCATTCGCGGTGCCGAGATCGTGATCCACGGCAACATGGGCTCGCGCGCTGGCCAGGTCATGAAGGCGGGCACTTTGTGTTGTGTTGGTAATGCCAATTTTATGGCTGGCTACATGATGTATGGCGGGCGCATTATTATTCTGGGGGATTCTGGCGAACGCCTGGGAGAGGATATGTCTGCGGGTGAGATTTTCGTCGCCGGCAAGGTCGAGAACCTGGGTTCTGACGCAATGCTGACCGATACCGACCAGGTTGAACTGGACCAGTTGCACGAATTTCTGGATCGCTACGACATAAAAGCACCGGTGGGTTTCTCCAAAGTGGTGAATGCTGGCACGAAGTTGCGTTACGGGACTCCAGAACCGCCGATGCGCAGCATTCCGTTTCAGAGTTTCTCAGGCACGTCGCCTTACTGGAATCCCAAAGTCCAGGAAGATATTGCGATCAAATCGCAAAGCGGCCGCTACCGCATCCGCGGTTATGGTGGAGCGCGACCATTGCCGCACCTCAGCGATATCGGTTTTCGCAAAAACCTTACCAACGCGGGCTCTGAGCGCGATGTGGTGGAGCAGGTGCGGATGGCAACTGAGATCGGTGGTATCAACGGCGCCCGGCCACTAAATCTCAGTATGCCAGTGATGATTGCGCCAATGAGTTATGGGGCCATCAGCCGATCGACCAAGCAGGCGATCGCAATAGCATCAGCCATGTCGGGAATTGCGGAAAATACCGGCGAAGGCGGTATGAGTGATGCGCAACGCGATGCAGCTGGGCAGTTGATTTTTCAGTGTCTCGGTGGGCGCCTAGGCTGGAATATTCACGATATGCGCCGGGCTGACGCTTTGGAGATCTATATCTCCCAGGGCGCCAAACCTGGCCTTGGCGGCCAGCTGATGGCGAAAAAAGTCACCCCGGAACTGGCAAAGATCCGTGGAATTCCGGCTGGGATCGATTTGCGCTCTCCGTCGCGGCATCCCGATATCCTCGGGGCTGACGATCTGGTCATCAAAATAGAGGAGCTCCGGGAGGCTACGGGCTATGAGGTGCCGGTGAGCGTAAAACTTGGTGCCGGGCGAATACGCGATGACATTAAGATAGCGGCGAAGGACGGTTTCGATTTTGTCGAGCTGGATGGCATGCAGGGCTCGACCGGCGCAGGCAGCGCCGAGGTAATCGACAATGTGGGTATTCCCACGTTGCCGGCTATCATCGAGGCTGTTGAAGCACTTGAAGAGATCGGTGCCCGTGACAAAGTTCAACTGGTGCTTATGGGTGGACTGCGTGATGGAGTTGATGCTGTCAAGGCATTGTGCCTTGGGGCTGACGCCGTGGCGTTTGGCACCTCTGTGATTATTGCCGGGGGTTGCATCGCCTGCATGCAGTGTCACGTGGGGCAATGCGTTACCGGGATAGCAACACAGGATCCAGAGCACGAAAAACGTTATAAGCCTGAGAACGAATCCCAAAATATTCATCGTTTTCTCGAGAGTGTGCGTTGGCAGATTGCCGCCATTACCGATGCTCTGGGTTATGATGATGTGCGCCAGTTGGGTCGCGATGATCTGGTTGCACTTACCCCCGAGGCTGCGTATATCACTGGATTGCCGTATGAACCAGTGCCCGTTGATACTGCTACCTCTAGTACGGGCACCGCGCCATGAGCGTCTATGGTCTCGAGCGCATCAGTGTTCCGGTAGTCCCGCCAGGTTTTGCTGACGATACTGCGGATGTACATTTTGTGGCTGCCCCTTGCCAGGCAGCATGTCCTGTTGGCACTGATGCGCCGTCCTACATAGCCCATATCTGGGAGAAGAAGTACCAGGAGGCTTTTGAGGCGATCACGGCGACTAATCCGTTCAGTTCGATCTGCGGGCGGGTCTGTGACGCGCCTTGTGAGCCGGCCTGCCGTCGGCAAAGCAGTGATGGCGCTGTGCAGATTCGAAATCTCAAGCGGTTCGTCATGGACCAACTTGGCGGCGATTCACCCCTGACCCCTTTTGAAGTTACCCGGCCAGAATCGGTCGGCATTGTCGGCTCCGGCCCCGCGGGCCTGACTGCAGCTTTTGAGTTATGTCGGGCGGGTTTCTCGGTGCACGTGTACGAGATGACCGACCGTCTGGGTGGGACGATGGTCTGGGGCATCCCCGAGTTTCGTTTACCCTCTGGGGTCATTGGTGAGGATATTGACAGGCTGCAATATCAGTGTCCCGGGTTGACGGTGCACCTCAATACAGGCCTGGGGTCTGGCGTTTCACTTGAGGAGTTGAAGTCGCGCCACGATTCTGTCTTGGTAGCGATCGGGTCCTGGTGGGGCAAAGCTATGGGTATCGCCGGAGAAGACCATCCTGCGGTAGAGGATGGGGTGAGTTTTCTGCGTCGAATCAATGACGGTGAGCGCCCTCAGATGCCTGAGACTGTGGTGGTGGTTGGCGGTGGTGATGTGGCGATGGACGCCTGCCGCGCGGCGTTGCGTTTGCCGGGTTGTAAGACCGTTAAGGTCATTTACCGGCGTGGCCCCGAGGATATCCCTGCCCGCAAAATTGAATTACACCATGCGCAAAAAGAGGGCATTGAATTTATCTACAATACCCTGCAGACGGGTGTTTTGGAAGTTTCGGATGGCCTTGTGCTGCAGTGCGTTCGAACTGAAGCCGGGCCGCCCGATACGGATGGTCGCAGTGCTCCGGTAATTGTCGACGGTAGTACGTTTCAGATTCCTTGCGGCATGATAATAGCGGCGGTTGGGCAGAAGGGAATCTGCGAGGCGCTGGAAGACGCGGGACTTATGGGTGGTGGCCAGGTTGAGGCGGATTTTTTGACAATGCGCACTGCCGATCCGAAGGTGTTCGCCGCCGGCGATGGCGCTTTTGGTGGCTCGACCATTGTGATGGCTATGCATCATGGACAAAGGGCGGCTTATTACATTAAGGCAGCGCTTGATCAGATTGAAGCACCTATTCCTTACCGCACCCCGTTTCGCACCCGCCGGGTGCCGGTGGCCCAGGATGCCAAGTGGGAGCAGTTCCCCATCGAGGAGCCAGTTTTTCATGGTGTGGGCACACAGCCGCAGACATTTCCGGAGATTGAGGATACCTATGACGAGCCGGCAGCGCTTCGCGAAGCCGCGCGTTGCTATCGCTGCGACGCAGAAACAGGTTCAGCCGATTACGCGGTTCGCCACCGTGAAGATCTTTTTTCAATGGCACGCACCCACCCCCAGGATGCCAGCAAGCATCAGGCCATGCTTAAGCGGCGCCTGCAAGGGCGGGAGAACCCCTTTCCAGAAGGGCGCTGGCCGTCGCTGGATGATTTGGTTTTTCTTCCGGCGAATCTTTCCCGCCTGGTGATCGACCCCTACCGGGAAGCCTGCCGAATTGATATCAGTTTGGGCGTGGGATTAGGCCTCGAAATACCATTTCTTGTCGCTGGCATGGATGAAGCGCCTGAGGAAGTTCGGCGGGCGGCGTTTCAGGCGATCCACGAGAGCGGCGGCGGGTATCTGGGCGCGCTATCGCCGGAGACTGAAATTCCCTGGATCCAACTACTGCGACCCAATGAGGTTGTAAACCCTGATGCAGCCGGACACATTCTGCGTTGGAGCGGTGATGCGTCATCGATACCGACAGGTTCTACTCAAGATTGCGTAACAGGCCTTTGTATTACCGAACTCCACGAGGTCGACAGTGCTGTCGAATTTGCCCTTGATGCGGGCTTTAAGCTGTTGTTACTTGATGGCACTGGGGATAATGTTTCATTGTCTGCAGAACTCAATACACAGCCTCAGTTCGACCTTTTATCCAACACGGTTTTGGCGTTACGGGCGCGAAAAAAAGAAGAGGCGCTGATGCTCATCTACAGCGGAGGTGTGCGCTCGGGAACAGATGCGGCCCGGTTGATTGCCTTGGGCGCAAGCGTTGTTGTGTATGGCGTGACTGGGGCCCTGGCGATGGGCGGCCAGGTTACAAAGACAGGGCTACAGTGGCACTCGGACCGTTCTCAGGATGAGCGCACCCGCGGCCTTGCTGCTATCCTCAAGGCTAATGCCGGTGAAGCATCAATGATGGCACGGTGTACCGGCAAAACTCGCCTGCATAACCTTGAGCCAGAAGATTTAAGGTGCGTGACGCTTGCGACCAGCATAGTGACAGGCATCCCGGTGCCTGGCTACAACGTGAAAGCAGGGGCAGCGACCGCATGAATCGCCGTAGCGTTCAGCCGGTGTTGGCGCGCACAACTGCGCCGGACCCCAATGCTGCCTACGAGCGCGAAAATCAACTGGAAGACGCGATTGGTCGGCAGGTTCGGGTATACCGCACCCAACTTGGCATGACCATTGCAAATCTTGCCCGTCAATCGAAGCTATCGCCCGGAATGCTCTCCAAGATTGAGAACGGTCATACATCACCCTCGCTTGGTACGCTTCAATCTGTAGCCGGAGCTCTGAACGTCCCTGTTACCGCGTTGTTTCGTAAGTTCGAGCAGGAGCGCGAGGCATCGTTCGTGCGCGCGGGGCAGGGTTTAGTCATTGATCGACGCGGCACGCGGGCTGGGCACCAGTATCACCTGCTGGGCCACTCGGTGGGTGACCGGGCGACCTTGGTAGAGCCTTACCTTATTGTCATCTTAGAGGCATCTGAGGTTTTTCCATTGTTCCAGCACGATGGGGTTGAATTTATTTATATCCTCGAAGGTGAACTGGTTTATCGACATGGCGGCCGGACCTATCCCATGGGCAAAGGCGACTCACTTTATTTCGATGCTGATGCACCGCATGGCCCCGAGGAATTAAAGCGTTTGCCTATTCGCTTTTTATCATTCATTGTTGAGCCGCAGCCGACGTCGTGAGAACATCTGCGCCTCTAATTCAGATCTCAGAGTACTATGTAATGAACGTTTCACCGGAGGGTAAGTTCAATGGCAGTTAGCCTGGCGAAAGTCGCTAAAGAAAAAGGTATAGAGTATTTCCTGATCAGCTTTGTAGATCTGTTTGGGGTATTGCGCTCAAAGCTGGTGCCAGCGCGCGCAATTGGGCAGATGCAAAAAGACGGCGCTGGTTTTGCTGGTTTTGCTGCGTGGCTGGATATGACGCCTGCTCATCCGGATCTGTTCGCAATTCCGGATTCGGACAGTCTGATCCAGTTGCCGTGGAAGCCTCAGGTAGCCTGGCTTGCAGGCGATCTGTTCATGGGCGGCGAGTGGGTGGCGGCTTCGCCACGGGTCGCGCTGAAGCAGCAGATCGCAAAAGCGGCTAAAAAAGGCTATCACATGAAAACAGGTGTCGAATGTGAGTATTTCCTGGTCAGCCCCGACGGCTTGTCTTTATCGGATCCCAGTGACACCCAGGAAAAACCCTGTTATGACCAGTCGGCTTTGATGCGGCGATTCGATGTAATCAGCGAAATCTGCGACTGCATGATCCAACTTGGCTGGGGCCCATACCAGAACGATCACGAAGACGCGAACGGTCAGTTTGAAATGAACTGGGATTTCGACGATGCGCTGATTACGGCTGATCGGCATGTGTTTTTCAAATACATGGTCAAGGCGATTGCTGAAAAACATGGGCTACGCGCGACCTTCATGCCTAAGCCTTTTATCAATCTTACCGGTAACGGTTGCCACGCACACGTGTCGGTCTGGGACAAAGCGGGCAAGAAAAATCTGTTCCACAATGCCCGTGACCAGATGGGTCTGTCAAAACTGGCTTACCAGTTTTTAGGCGGTGTGTTGCACAACGCTGACGCGCTTACTGCTGTCTTTAATCCGACCGTGAACAGTTATAAACGCATTGATGCGCAGGTGACACTCTCAGGTGCAACGTGGTCACCTAACGCGATTACTTACGGAGGCAATAATCGTACCCATATGGTGCGGGTGCCAGATGCCGGACGTTTTGAGCTGCGACTGATGGATGGCGCCGTCAACCCTTATCTGCTGCAGGCGGGCGTGTTGGCTGCGGGCCTTGACGGTGTTTCCAGCAAGCGTGACCCAGGCAAGCCACTCGACATTAATATGTATACGCACGGCCATACCTTAAAAGGTGTTCGTCGCCTGCCCTCCAACCTGCTGGATGCGATTCGGCTTTTTGAGAAAAGTAAAGTATTGCGTGCCGGACTCGGTGATGCCCTGATTGATAGTTACGCCAAGCTAAAGCATCAGGATTGGCGCAACTACAGCGCTTCGATCAGTCAGTGGGAGCGAGAACATACCCTGGACTGCTAATGCGATATTACAAGCGTAGGTTCGCGCTGTGAATATCCTGGTTTTTCAGCATATCGCCTGTGAGCATCCGGGCATCTTCCGCCAGTTTTTCAGCGAGGCCGGCATCGACTGGCAAGCGGTAGAGCTCGATGCCGGGGATTCGATACCAGATCTTCAGGGATTTGATGCGCTCTGGGTCATGGGTGGGCCGATGGACGTGTGGGATACCGACACCTGCCCCTGGTTGGTTGCCGAAAAAGAAGCCATCTGTCACTGGGTTCGCGAACTCAACCGGCCATATCTCGGACTCTGCCTGGGTCACCAGTTGCTCGCCGATGCGCTGGGCGGAACGTGCGAAGTGCAGCGCAACCCGGAGATTGGAATCATGGATGTCAGCCTGACCGATGCCGCGCGCGAGGACCTCTTGCTTCAGGGTGTAGCGCCGCGCATCAAGTGCCTGCAATGGCATTCGGTGGCGGTGACCACCCCGCCTGACGATGCTGTGCTCCTGGCCAGTTCACCGGAATGCACCTGGCAGGCTATGCGGGTTGGATCCAATGCCTGGGGGATCCAGTTTCATGTCGAACTACAAGACACCACCATCAGTGAGTGGAACGCAGTGCCGGCCTATGCGCAGGCGCTGGACAAGGTTAAAGGCCCGGGCGCACTAAAAGAGATGGAAGATCAGGCCGCCCAGCATATGACCCAGTTCAAGAGTAATGCCCGCATTCTGTTCGACAATTTCTGCCGATCGATAAGTTAGGGGTCACCTTTTCCGGGCGCCCAGTCTTTTGGGGCAAGCTCAAAGTCCGCAAACAAAAAAGCGGGAGAGACGGTGCAGCCGATCAGCGACCAGTCGCCTTTTGACTGCATGGAGAACCATGTCCCTTTGGGAACGACCCGATGATAGGCCTGCTGATCTGCAGCCTGGCGTCCAAGGGCCCTCCTCCTGGATTGAAAACCCCTCTGGGGAAAGCAGCAGCGCAAGCGGGTCTCCGTCATAAAAATGAAGAATTTCGGCTTTCTTAAGGCGATGCCAGTGAGAGCGCTCGCCTTTTTCCAGCAGGTAGACGATCAGGCTGACACTGCCTGTCGCGTCGCGGAAGGTCTCGACAAAGTGGCCGCCTTCAGGGTGTGGCGTCATGTTCAGTAATGCAATGATGGATGCAGCTTCGGTCATGGCGGTTTGTCACAGTGCGTACTGGCGGGGTTTTCCCACAGCATAACCAAAGCGTTTTGAGTCTTCTACCTTGTGCTCGCCTGCCGGAAATACTCCGAGAAATACCTGCTGGAAGATATCGTGACAGGCGGTACTGTAGGGTTGCCAAGCTAGTTACCCTGTGCTTTTGCATTAATGAGGTCAGACCAACGATATTTTTGACTTAAGCGCCGTCAAGTGCTGTGACATACTGATCATTCGCCTGCCCGAAAGGCGGCGATGATATCGGAGTCAGCACGTGAAGCGGGAAAACTCAGACAGCTTTCTACATGAACTGCGACAGATACTGCCGGCTAAGGCGGTATTGACGGCTGAGGAAGAATTGCGGCCCTACGAATGTGATGGCCTCTCTGGTTATCGGGAATTGCCCCGGGTAGTCGCGTTACCGGATGAAGTTGCACAAGTGCAGGCGATACTGGCGCTGTGCCAGCGTCACCGGGTGCCGGTAGTGGCGCGCGGCGCAGGCACTGGCCTTTCCGGGGGCGCGACGCCGCATAGTCAAGGCCTGCTGCTCAGTATGACCCGCTTCAACCGCATACTGGCAGTGGACCCGGTCAGTTGCACGGCCCGGGTCCAACCCGGGGTGCGCAATCTCGCAGTGAGCGAGGCGGTCGCAGCCTATGGTCTTTACTACGCCCCAGACCCCTCCTCCGAGATTGCTTGCACCATCGGCGGTAACGTTGCCGAGAATGCTGGCGGCGTCCACTGTCTCAAGTATGGCCTTACAGTGCATAACGTGCTTGCTGCTGAAGTTTTGCTGATGAGTGGTGAGAGCATCCGCGTGGGCAGCGAGGGGTTTGACGCACCGGGATACGATCTACTCGCGGCTATTACGGGCTCGGAGGGCATGCTTGGTGTGGTCACCGAGGTCACGCTGCGATTGTTGCCCCAGCCGGAGACAGCCAAGGTGCTGCTGGCGGCTTTTGACACCATCGAGGCGGCTGCCGATGCGGTGGCCCAGGTGATTGCCGCAGGCATCATTCCGGCGGGACTGGAGATGATGGACAACCCCGCGATCAGGGCAGCCGAGGATTTTGCCCAGGCCGGCTATCCTCGCGAGGCGGCGGCTATCCTGCTGTGCGAGGTGGACGGTACTGTCGCCGAAGTTGAGCAGCAGGTTGAGGCAGCTTCGGCAGTGTTGCGCGAGCGGGGCGCCAGTGAGATACGCGTGGCTCGGGACGAGGCCGAACGGTTGCGCTTCTGGTCGGGGCGCAAAAACGCTTTTCCGGCGG
>CAJWEF010000080.1 GCA_913031305.1 uncultured Acidiferrobacteraceae bacterium | reverse complement strand
TTTCGTCTGAAGAATCTCTTTGGCAACCCGCCGGGCCATAAGATCAACGCTGAGAACCTGGTTAATGTCTGTGATCGATTCATATGGGCAGGCCTCTAGAACTCTCTCTATCAATTCCGGAATATTCATAAAACCCAATATTTGATCCTGAAAGGCCTGGACAGCAATTTCGTTCGCGGCATTCAGGATTGCCGGAGCATTACCGCCCGTCCGCGCTGCCTCCCGGGCGAGCCGCAAGCAAGGAAAGCGTCCGATATCCGGTTTCTCAAAATCCAATCTAGCGATCTCAGTTAATCGAAGCGGTTTTGCCCCAGATACAATTCGGTCCGGGTAGGATAGCGAATACGCAATTGGAATTCTCATATCCGCGCTTCCCATTTGCGCCAACATCGATCCATCTTGAAATTCAACCAGCGAATGCACGACGCTTTGGGGGTGAACAACCACATCAACCTGGGACTCAGGCAAGTTAAATAGTGCGCAGGCTTCAATGAGCTCAAGGCCTTTGTTCATCAGCGTGGCGGAATCTATGGAGATCTTAGGCCCCATCTTCCAGTTTGGATGTTTTACCGCCTGTTTGACCGTTACCCGCCCTAACTCGGTCGTTGGGGTCCGCAAAAACGGTCCTCCAGACGCCGTGAGCGTTACCCCGACGATGTGGCGTCTTAGCGCAGGGGTCGAATCCAGGCTGCCACCGCCGAGAATCTGCTTTTGATTGGCTTCGGGAAGGCACTGGAACACTGCATTGTGTTCACTGTCAGTTGGCAGAATCTGTGCGCCGGTCTCATTGGCTTTTCGGATAAGCAGTGGGCCCATCATGACCAGTGGCTCCTTGTTAGCGACCAGCACCCGCTTACCGGCACAAACGGCCGCATAGGTCGAAGCAAGCCCTGCCGCCCCAACAACCCCGGTGACCACGGTATCGATTTGCTCCGCAGAAGCAATCTGCACGAGCCCATCGGCGCCCTCCAGCACGGCGGCCTCACTTTCTGTCAGCCCTGCTATCCGGCGGACAGTTTTTGCGAGCCCTGGCGCGACGACAATCGTTTTCGGGCTAAATTCTTGAGCCAACCTCCCAAGCGCCTCTGCCTGATGCCAGCCACTGAGAGCCAAAACCTGGAAACGGTTCCGATGAAGTCGAATAACATCCAGGGTGCTCGTCCCGATTGAGCCGGTTGCACCTAAGACAGCGACCGACTGAAACACGAGCGCTCTAGCCAATGGCCGCGGGGTTAAGCCAAAAAAACCAAAGGCCGGTGAATATCGGCACTGCTCCCAACAAGCTATCGATTCGATCTAACAGACCGCCATGACCTGGCAGCAGTTGTCCGCTGTCCTTTTTCCCGCTAGCTCGTTTCACCATACTCTCTAGTAGGTCCGAAAGAACTGCCGCAACGCTCACCAACACCATCGCCAACACCAACCAAGAAAGAGAAACCGCCGGCCCAGTGATGGTTGTGATTGCCACTACCCCCGTAGCGACTGCAAACAAGCCTCCGCCTAGGGCACCTTCAACCGTCTTCCCCGGGCTAATGTTCGGGGCCAGCAACCTAAAGCCCCAACGCTTGCCGACCCCATACGCACCAATGTCGCCTATCCAGATGACCGCACATATTGCCAGTACCAGACGAGGGCCGAATTCCCCTTGCCCATGCAAGACAGGCACCATCGCCAGAGCTGGGACGATTACAACTGCTCCCAATATTAAACCGGGCAAAATCATCTGCTTGCTATTTTGAAATTTTCGAACTGCGACCACTCCTAACAAGACTGTCCATAGCGCCGCCCCCACAAACACTACTTCGGGGAAATGGTCAAAGACCCGCCATCCCGCCTGAACGAGGCCACCAATCGTCACAATATACAGCCACGCGAGGTGTTTTTTCGGTGGCACCTGTGGCAAGTGAATCCACTCCCAGGCCGCTGTCATTGCCATGGCCGTTGTCAGTAGTGCGACGAGCTGGGTCGGCAGATACAGTATACCGGCGACCGCTGCGAGGCCTAGCACAACTGCAGTCACAAGCCGTTGCCTGAACATTCAACCGCTCCTAAAATTCATGTTGTCACTTGATCGCCGGTCTGGCCATATCGACGCTGTCGGCGTTTGTAAGCGTCAAGTGCTTGCTCAAAGTGCTTTTCACCGAAGTCAGGCCATAGGCTGTCAGTAAAAAAGAGCTCGGTATAAGCCAGCTGCCATAACAGGAAATTACTAAGACGGATTTCTCCGCCGGTTCGAATGAATAGATCGGGGTCGGGGAGGTTCCCGGTACTCAGGGTCTGGCTCAGAGTCGACTCGTCGATATCGCTTGCCGTCATGCGTCGTTCTTCGCAGGCTGTTGCGAGCTCTCGAACTGCCTCGGTCAGGTCCCAGCGCCCCCCGTAATTCAACGCAATGGTCAGCGTCATCGCAGTGTTGCTAAAGGTCTGCTCGCGCGCGCGGGTGATCAATTCCTCTGCCTTATTACCGAATGGTCGAAAATCTCCGATAATATTCAGTCGAATCTGATTCTCCTGAAGGCGGGAAATCTCGTTTTCGAGCGAGCTAATGAGCAGTCGGGTCAGAAAACGCACTTCCTCTGGGGGGCGTTTCCAGTTTTCGCTACTAAACGCAAAAAGTGTCAAGTATTCGACGCCAGCCCGACCACACAGTGAGGTCAATCGCCTGGCAGTCTCGACGCCACGCCGGTGGCCTTGAATTCTGGCTTTTCCCCGGGCCTGGGCCCAGCGACCGTTGCCATCCATCACTACCGCCACATGCCGCGGTACTAAGCGGCCTTTCGTCGGGTCGCTGGGTTTCTCGCCGCGATCAAAGCGAGGCGGCGCTTTAACACCCAACTTCAGACCTCCATTACCTCAGTTTCTTTTTCCGAGACCATTTGTTCGACCAACCCGACGAAACGATCAGTAAGGATCTGAATTTCAGCTTCGGCACGCCTTTCTTCATCTTTGCCGATTTCTTTTTCCTTTACCAGGTCACGCGCGTCACCAAGTGCATCCCGTCGGATATTCCGGATAGCAATCTTGCCGTTCTCGCCTTCGTGCCGAACGATTTTTGTCATCTCGATTCGCCGTTCCTCGCTCAAGGCTGGCAAGGGAATTCGGATGACTTCACCGGCAGTCATCGGGTTCAGCCCGAGGTCTGACTCCATTATCGCTCTTTCAATGGCGGCAACCATACTTTTCTCCCAGGCTTGGACTTGCAAAGTTCGGGCATCAGAAACGCTGACCGTCGCGGCCTGTGCGATCGGCACTGAATTACCATAGTAGTCAACCATTATGTGGTCCAGAAGCGCGGGGCTCGCTCTTCCGGTTCGGATACGCGTAAACTCAGCGGCAACCGTTTCGCTGCTTTTTTTCATCCGCCGCTCAGCGTCGTTCAGGATCTCGTTAATCATTCAGCCTCCCCTTCCCAGCTCACCAAAGTACCCACTGACTCTCCTTGGACCGCGCGGGCCAGATTACCGGGTTTAGCGATATCGAGAACGCGAATCTTCAATTTGTTGTCCCGGCAAATCGCAAACGCGGTCGAGTCCATAATGGCTAGACCCTTTTGCATTGCAATATCAAACGTGACCCGATCATACCGCATTGCTGATGAATCGGTCTCCGGATCGCGGTCAAAAACCCCGTCTACGCGGGTGGCCTTAATGACAGCAGCCGCACCGATCTCTAACCCCCGGATACAAGCAGTAGTATCAGTCGTAAAATAGGGATTTCCGGTCCCGCCCGCCAGGATTACCAGTATCCCCTGCGCCAGATCTTCTCGGACCCGATGAGGGTTATACGGCTGGATTACTCCGGATACCGGCAGGGCTGAAAAAACTGAAACCCGAACACCGGAACTCTTAAACCAATCGTGCAACAACAACCCGTTCATCACTGTCGCCAGCATCCCCACGTGGTCACCGGTTACCCGGTCGAGCGACCAGGGTACCGATCGGCCGCCCCGGAAAAAGTTCCCTCCTCCGATAACAACCGCTAAACCTTCAGCTTGGTCGTGGGCTTGGGCGACCTCGCGGCCAATGTTAGCTATGGCAGCGCCATCGACACCGACACCTGAAGGACCACCCAGCGCTTCTCCACTCAGTTTTACCAGAAAACGGGCTCGAGACGAACCGCCCCGCCTTTGCACTGGTCAGCCCGCCTGCGCCTGCGCCATTACCTCCGAAACAAAATCGTCGGCTCGCTTCTCTAACCCCTCACCCACTTCGAATCGAGGCATCGCGACTACAACCGCCCCATGTGCCTTCAGCAAGTCCCGAACTGTTGTATCCGGATCTTTAACAAAAGGCTGGCCCAGCAATGTGTTGTCCTTCAGGAATTTGCGAACCTTCCCTTCAACCATTTTCTGAACGATTTCATCACTTTTGCCGCTGTCGATCGCTTGAGCCTTATAGATATCCCGCTCCTTTTCGAGTACATCGGAAGGCATCCCGGTTTCGTCGATACACACCGGTTGACTGGCCGCCACGTGCATCGCAATATCTCGACCCAGGCTGGGAGTATCTGAATTGACCATCTTTACCAGCACGCCTATACGGGTGCCGTGAGAATAGCCAAATACTTCTCCTGGCTCTCCTTGGATCACTTCGAACCGCCTAACAGAAATATTTTCCCCAATCTTTGCGATCAAGGTTTGTCGAGTCTCCTCAACTGATTTTCCCCCAGCGAGCAACATCAATGACACGGCCGACATATCAGCCGGGTGTTCGGCCAGCACGGTCTTCGTCAATTCTTCTGAGAAAGCGAGAAACGATTGATCTTTCGCAACAAAATCAGTCTCGCAGTTTATTTCGACAAGAGCACCGTGGGATTGGTCAGGGTCTATGGCTAAAGCAATGACCCCTTCTGCTGCAATCCGACCGGACTTTTTTTCGGCACTCGCGGCTCCATTTTTACGCAGCAACTCAATCGCGCTTTCCATATTTCCGTCAGTTTCGATAAGTGCTCTTTTGCATTCCATCATCCCCGCTGCGGTACGCTCACGAAGCTCTTTAACCTGGGTTGCGGTAATTGCCATCAGTTATCCTTTTGCTAATTAAACTGGTCAAGATTGGATCAGGACTCTGGTTTCGCCTGTACATCTTTGCCACTAGGTTTGCCACTGGGAACATTTTTTGACTCAACCGAAATCTCCGGGTCGCCGAAGGCTTTTTCAGGCGTACCTTCCCCCGCGCCGCCTTGTCCCGGGCCATCTTTTGGCGACCTCTCAGGCTCCGCTTTGATGTCGACAGGAGCTTCCTCGGTTACCTCAACGTAGTCATTAGCATCTCCTTCAATCACCGGCGCCGCAACAGCCCTGGCCTCGAGAATCGCATCCGCCGCACCGCCCAAATAGAGCTTGATTGCCCGAAGCGCGTCATCGTTACCTGGGATCGGGTAGTCAATTCCATCAGGGGAGCTATTGGTATCACAAACGCCCACAACTGGAATTCCCAGTTTGCGTGCCTCCGACACCGCGATTCGCTCATGATCAACATCAATCACCAGCAAGGCATCAGGCAGCCCTTTCATCTCGCGGATTCCGGAAAGACTTCTATCAAGCTTGGCCCGCTCACGCTCGAGCATCAGGGTCTCTTTTTTAGTAAGGCCGACACTTGTACCACTGCTCGCCATTTCATCCAATTCCACCAGTCGGGCAATTGAATTCTTTACCGTTTTAAAGTTGGTTAACATGCCGCCAAGCCAACGGTGATCAACGAACGGGCAGTTGCAGCGCATCGCCTCTTCGCGAACCGCTTTACTGGCCTGGCGTTTGGTGCCGACAAAAAGGATTTTACCCTTCCCTGTCGCAACGCTGCCGAGGAAATTCATCGCGTCCCGATACAGCGGGAGCGTTTTCTCCAGATCTATAATATGAATTTTATTGCGTGCACCAAAGATATAAGGGCTCATCTTCGGTGACCAAAAACGCGTTTGGTGGCCAAAATGTACGCCGGCCTCCAGCATCTGGCGCATCGAAACGTCAGTCATGTTGTTCTCCTTTCGGGTTAGGATTCAGCGCGGTCTCGAACGCCGACCCCCGTGACATCGTTCACGAGAGCACCCGGACGTCCGAATATAAAACCACACCAGGATTGGGGGGGCGTATTCTAACGGCTCAACGCGTGTTACGCCACCTCTAGGGCAGACCCCTGAATGAGCGTAACTCATAGGGTCTGGCTGTCTTCATTTAGGCTAGAATTGCGGAGTTTCAAGGACGACAACCCCTATGCCAATTCACCTGAAATCAGATTTCGATCTGGCCCAAATGCGCATCGCCGCGGATCTCACCCGGCAAGTGCTGGACATGATCGACCCACATATTCAACCCGGTGTGACTACACTTGAATTGGATCAAATCTGTCATAGTTTCATTGTCGATGCGCTGGATGCAATCCCTGCCCCCTTAAACTATCGGGGATTCCCCAAGTCCATCTGTACCAGCGTCAACCATGTCATCTGTCACGGAATTCCTGGTGGAAAGCGTCTTAAAAACGGCGATATTATTAATGTCGATATCACTGTAATTAAGGATGGGTTCCACGGCGACGCGAGCCGGATGTTCGCCGTGGGCCAGACGTCTGTCCTCGGCCGCCGCCTGATTCAGACATGCCAGGAATGTCTGGAAAAAGGAATCGCGACGGTTCGACCTGGGAGTCTCCTGGGCGATATCGGTGCGGCGATACAACAGCATGCCGAGGCCGCTGGATTTTCTGTGGTGCGAGAGTATTGTGGCCACGGCATCGGCAGGGATTTTCATGAAGACCCGCAGGTCTTGCACTACGGAAGCGCCGGTCAGGGCCTGGAGATCAAGCCCGGAATGACGTTTACGATAGAGCCAATGATTAACGCGGGCCGACCCGAGACCCGGCTGCTGTCGGATGGATGGACAGTGGTCACCAAAGATCATTCCCTAAGCGCCCAATGGGAGCATACTCTTGCTGTAACCGACAATGGCGTCGAGATCCTAACGGCACCCACGCCATAAGCTTTAACCGTGCGCATCGTCCGGGAAACAATATTCAGTCCCGATTCCCTTTTTGAATCCGCGCAGGGCAAGTCCGGGTTACTTGAACTCTTTAAGGGTGCTCTAAAACGGGGTCGGGCGGCGCTTAAGGAATCTTATGCCGCTGGCGCTGGGGCCGAAGAAATACTTCAGGCTCACAGCTGGCTTGTCGATTCGCTTTTACAGCGCGCCTGGGATGATCTTCCCAATACCGGTGCTGACAAGGGTTCAATGGAACTGATAGCGGTCGGCGGCTACGGGCGAGCCGAGTTACACCCTTACTCTGACATTGACCTGCTATTTCTGCTTAGCGGTCAAGCGACTGGTGAACAGGGCACATTCATCGGAGCTTTTATCCGGTTTCTATGGGATATGGGACTTGAAGTCGGCCACAGCACCCGGACTCTTAAAGAATGCGCTCAGCAGGGGGCATCTGATATTACTATCGTGACCAACCTGATGGAGGCTCGTCTGCTGATCGGAGACGGGCGCTTGGTTGAGAGGTTAAAAAAGAAGATTCAGACAAATAAAATGTGGCCCGCCCGTAAGTTTTTCGCAGCAAAACTGCGCGAACAGATTGTGCGCCATGCCCGTTACGGCGATACCGCTTATAACCTTGAGCCGCACCTTAAGGAAGGGCCCGGAGGGCTGCGGGATATTCAGACTATTCAGTGGGTCGCGCAACGTTATTTCGGCACCCCTGACCTTCGGGAGCTTAAAACCGAAGACTTTTTGACCGAAGGTGAAATGAATGCCCTCCTTAAGGGGCGCGACTTTCTATGGCAGCTCAGAAACGCACTACATTTCCTGACTGGCCGTTGCGAGGATCGATTGTTGTTTGACTACCAGCACGAAATTGCTCGCCAGTTTCGCTACAAGGACTCAGCGCAACTCGCCGTTGAGAAATTGATGAAACGCTTTTACCGTACGATCAAAGAATTGCGGGTGCTGAACGAAATCCTGCTACAGCATTTTGAAGAGGCCATTTTGCACCCGGGCAAAAAGAATACCGTGCGAATTAACCGTCGTTTTCGCGCCGTTGACGGAATGCTTGAGGCTGTCGGCCCTCAGGTCTTTTCGCGACAACCGTTCGCTCTGATGGAGGCGTTTCTGCTGTTGTCCCAGGACCCACGGCTGCGCGGAATTCGCGGAAACACCGTTCGTTTGATTCGCGCCAGTGCTCACCTGGTAGACGCTGATTTTCGACGCGATATCCGGTGTCGCTCGCTATTTATGGAGATAATCAAAGCAGCATCTGGGCAAACTCGAACTCTTCGACAAATGAATGCCTATGGAATTCTTGGGGCATATATCCCGGCTTTTGGTCGCGTGGTCGGACAGATGCAACACGACTTGTTCCACGTCTACACAGTGGATGCGCACCTTTTGTTCGTGCTTCGAAATCTCAGGCGCATGAATATTCCGGAACATAATGCCGAACTACTCCTGTGCAGCGAGCTTATGCAGAGCCTATTTAAAAAACACCGCCTGTATCTCGCTGCGTTATTTCATGATATTGCCAAAGGTCGTGGAGGTGACCACTCGACTCTGGGAGAACGCGATGCGTTACGCTTTTGCAAATCGCACGATCTTAGCGACTACGATGGGCATTTTGTGGCCTGGCTGGTGCGCACCCATCTTTTGATGTCCTGGGTTGCACAACGAGAAGATATTTCTGACCCCGAAGTAATCGATCGCTTTGCCAACCAGGTTGGCGATCAGGAACGATTAGATAACCTCTATTTGCTCACAGTCGCCGATATTCGTGGGACCAGTCCAAAAGTCTGGAATGATTGGAAAGGAAAGCTTCTTGGCGATCTTTACAACGAAACCACCCGAGCGCTGCGGCGGGGTAAGGGCGCGCCCATTCAGGTTGAAGAAAAGCTGCGAGATCTGAAGGCAGAGGCCTTACAACTTCTCGATCCCGCTCAGTCGGATGCAGCAGGCGACCTTTGGAACCTGTTTGATCAGGACTATTTCTTACGCAACCCGCCTGATCTCATTGCCTGGCATGCTGCCCAACTGCTAGAACGGCACGCTGGGGAACTACCACTGATCGCCGCCCGCAAGGACAACGATTCTGGTGCCGTTCGATTCTTCGTATGCGCTCCAGATTCAGAAAAACTTCTATGTGACGTCACCGCAGGTTTTGACAGGCTGAATATGAATATCGTTGACGCCCGGGTTCATCGAATGCGGTCTAACCTGGTGATCATGGTGTTTGTTGTCCTCCCAGGTGCACAGGGGGCTCCATCAGCGGCAGACCTGGAAGCCGCGGCGAAACGTTTACGTCAGGAAGTGCTTGAGCCTCAAACAAAACCACCAGGACATCCAGTACACATCCCCAGGACCTTGAAATATTTCCCGATAGAGACCACCGTGCGCTTTTCAAACTCCGAAAACACGGATACCACCATTATGGAAGTCACAGCCCAGGACCGACCGGGGCTTTTGCTCCAGGTGGCAAATGCCCTGCTTGCCTTCAAAATACGCCTGGTCACTGCCAAAGTCAGCACTTTTGGAGAACGCGCAGAAGATGTTTTCTTTATTACCGATCGCGACGGTCAACCCGTAACCGATACGGTTCAACATGCCTGCATCAGTGAGATGATTCGCACTGCTTTACCTGCATCAAATCCACCCCCTCGGCGGGGCTAAACCGGAACCAATCCTCATGAAAGACATGCAAACTGTGATTGAATCTGCCTTCGAACAGCGCAACGACCTATCGCAGGTCGGTAATTCGGAACTCCACGACGCTGTCAATGAGGCAATTATTCAACTGGATTCAGGATTGTTACGTGTAGCCGAACCGATCGACGATCAGTGGGTTGTCTGTGAATGGTTAAAAAAGGCTGTCCTGCTGTCTTTTGTGTTGCGCAGCAACGAGGTTATCGATGGGGGGGATACTCGTTATTTTGATAAGGTGCCAGGAAAATTTGATCGCTTTACTGGCGAAGATTTCGAGGCTGGTGGCTACCGGGTTGTCCCACCTGCCATGGTTCGGCGCGGGGCCTACCTCGGTCGTGGCGTAGTGTTGATGCCGAGTTATGTCAACATCGGCGCCTACGTTGACGATGGCACTATGGTTGATACCTGGGCAACCGTAGGGTCTTGTGCCCAAATCGGTAAAAACGTTCACCTGTCGGGGGGTGTTGGCATTGGTGGCGTACTGGAACCCCTGCAGGCCTCCCCAACGATCATTGAGGACAACTGCTTCATTGGCGCACGCAGCGAAGTCGTCGAAGGTGTTGTTGTTGAGCGAGACTCGGTAATTTCCATGGGTGTATACCTCGGCCAGAGCACCCGCATCCTTGATCGCGCAACTGGAGAAATCAGTTATGGCCGAATCCCTGCCGGCTCGGTCGTGGTATCCGGTTCGCTGCCGGCGGCTGATGGATCTCATTCGCTGTATTGCGCGGTAATAGTAAAGCAGGTAGACGAAAAAACCCGCGCTAAGGTCGGCATTAACGAGTTGTTGCGAGATCTCTAGATTCCGCAGGGCCATGGCCCTTTGGGTTTTGCTATCGGCAAAATGCGGTAGCTTAAAGATCAGTTCTCGTTCAGTTGCTCGAACAACTGGGCTGCCGAATTGATTTTAATAACATTCAACCCCTCAGGGCTTTCTTTAATTCGGTTTCCCTGTGGAATAAATGCTCTGGAAAATCCTAGTTTCGCGGCTTCGCGCAATCGGTCCTCACCGCGCGTCACAGGGCGAACTTCGCCTGAAAGACCCAGCTCGCCAAAAAACGCCGTCTGCCGTCCAAGCACTTTATCTATTAAGCTGGAGATTACTGCCGCACTGATCGCCAGATCCGCCGCAGTTTCAGTGATTCTGACACCGCCCGCAACGTTAACGAATATATCCTGATCAAATAAAGAAAGCCCTGCGTGCCGATGCAATATTGCGAGCAGCATCCCCAGACGGTTAGCGTCAAATCCAACGCACAGCCGTCGTGGGTTCCCAAGAGTGCTCGGATCAACCAGCGCCTGAACCTCCACCAGAAGCGGGCGAGACCCTTCCTGACTGACCAATACGGCGCTTCCTGGTGAGTCAATCTCACCGCGAGACAGAAACATTGCCGACGGATTGCTCACCGGCTTCAGTCCCGCCTCGGTCATTGCAAACACACCAATCTCATTGACTGCTCCAAAACGATTCTTAAAAGCGCGAACCAGGCGGTAACG
>CAJWEF010000079.1 GCA_913031305.1 uncultured Acidiferrobacteraceae bacterium | reverse complement strand
TCATTGTGATCAGATTGTGAACACGGAGAGAACAGAACAGGTCTAGGCCCAAAGGATATGGGCTAAACCTATGAAAACAAGAGAAGATATTGGTCGGGGTGAGAGGATTCGAACCTCCGGCCCCTGCCTCCCGAAGGCAGTGCTCTACCAGGCTGAGCTACACCCCGATTCGACTACCAGTTGCACAAAACCGATTAACTTCAGAAGGTCCGGGAGACCGAGAAGTCGGCAAGGTGAGCCAGGGCTGTGCGGTATGGTGATGCGGGCAAGGTCTCCAGAGATTGCCTTGCGGCTTCTGCGTAGTCACGTGTCCGGCGCGAAGTGTACGCAAGAGCGCCTGTGGATTCAATGATTGACTTAACCTCGATAAATCGATCGCGATTACCTTCGCTAATGGCCGAACTCAGGAGTTGATGCTGATCTGGGCTGCATGCGCCTAACGCATGAATCAGAGGCAGTGTCGCTTTACCCTCGGCAAGATCATCGCCGGAGTTTTTGCCCATCTCTTCGGCGTCAGCGGTGTAGTCAAGCATGTCATCAACAATCTGAAATGCGATGCCGAGGTTCAGGCCGTAGTCCGCAAGGGCTTGTTCGGTTGCCGGCCCGGCATCGGCCAGTATTGCGCCTAAACGTCCGGCCGATTCAAACAACCGGGCTGTTTTTCGGGTGATGGTCTCAAGGTACTGTTGTTCGGTAATATTGGGGTTGTGGGTGTTGAGCAATTGCATTACTTCACCCTCGGCGATCGCGTTGGTGGTCGTTGACATGATCTCCATCACGCGCATATGGTCTACCGCGACCATCATCTGAAAAGCGCGTGAGTATAAAAAATCACCAACAAGCACCGACGCGGCGTTGCCCCACAAATCGTTGGCGGTCTGGCGCCCACGGCGCAGTTCAGATTCGTCCACGACATCGTCATGCAGCAGCGTTGCTGTATGGATAAACTCGATTACGGCGGCAAGATCGATATGCGCTGTGCCCGAGTAATCAAGCGAGCGAGCTGCCAGCACCAGCGTCAGGGGCCGCAACCGCTTGCCACCGGCCGTCACAATATAGGCTCCCATCTGGCGGATTAACGCAACATCAGAGCTCAATTGCTTCTCGATATGCCGGTTAATCGCGCTCAGATCGTCAGGGATCAGGGCGCTGACCTCGCTGAGTGACTCCGTACTAGAGGCGGTTGCTTCGAAATAGCCAGAATTAAGGGGGGTAACGGTTCCCATGGCCGAATCATACCGTGTAGTTGGGTTTGGCGAAAATAATACCGCTTACGTTGACCCTATTGCCGGTTTCGCCTAAAATTCCGCGCCTTCACAAGTCCTTGTGACTGGCAAGTTCATAAGTTGAGTCCTTTTCTGGATCGCTATCTTTCGGGGAAAAAGCATGTACGCAGTGGTAGAGACCGGTGGTAAGCAATATCGCCTGGGTGTCGGCGACAGCCTGAAGGTTGAAAAACTCGCTGGTAGCGCCGGGGAGGTGATTGATTTGCCCCGTGTTTTAATGGTGGCAGATGGCGATAGTGTTGCTGTCGGTAGCCCCTTAGTGGATGGGGCGCGGGTCCAGGCCGAGATACTGGGCCACGGCCGGGATAAAAAGATCCGGGTATTTAAAATGAAACGCCGAAAGAAGTACCGTCGGACACAAGGGCATCGCCAGGCATTTACGCAACTGCGCATCACTGATATTTCAGGCTGATTTGCCGGTAGCGGCAGGAGAAAGACAAAATGGCTCATAAAAAAGCGGGCGGCAGTTCACGGAACGGGCGCGATTCAGAATCCAAGCGTCTAGGTGTTAAACGCTACGCTGGCGAGGCTGTGCGTGCTGGCAATATTCTGATTCGCCAAAGAGGCACCGCCTTTCATCCGGGCGTTAACGTAGGGCTCGGAAAGGATCACACCTTGTTCGCATTGACTCCCGGCGTCGTTAAGTTTGAGATCAAGGGACCGAAAAACCGGCGAACCGTGAGCATTCTGACCGAGCAATAGGCCGGGGCCAGCGCGGGTCGCCGAAAAACCCCGCCATCGGAGCGGGGTTTTTTGTGACTTTTCTGATCTAGGTTCCGTTCCAGGCACCTCCATGAAATTCGTAGACGAGGCAATTATTACTGTGCAAGCCGGCAACGGCGGCCACGGCTGTCTCAGTTTTAGACGGGAGAAATTTGTGCCCCGGGGCGGCCCAGACGGGGGTGATGGCGGCAAGGGTGGAGATGTCATTTTTGAGGCTGAATCGGGTCTAAATACCCTTGCCGATTTTCGGTTTACCCGGAAGTTCCGGGCCGATAGCGGTCAGTCAGGCGCCGGGCGCAACCGCAGTGGTGCTGGAGGAAAGAGCCGGATGGTCAGGGTCCCGACCGGCACCTTAATCTTTTCAGCCGACACCGACGAACTGCTCATCGATCTAAAACATGATGGCCAGAGTTTTACCGTGGCAGCTGGAGGCCGCGGTGGTGCGGGGAACGCTCGATTCAAGTCGTCAGTCAATCAGGCACCCAGGCGCACGACACCGGGGCAAGATGGGGATCGTCTTAGCCTGAGGCTGGAATTACAGGTTCTCGCAGACGTTGGCTTGCTTGGGCTACCCAACGCCGGAAAGTCAACTTTATTAAAAGCGGTATCGGCTGCGACACCGAAGATTGCAGACTATCCATTTACCACACTGTATCCTCAACTCGGAGTTGTCGACATTGGCCCGAGTGCGAGTTTTGTGGTTGCCGATATCCCTGGGTTGATAGAAGGTGCCGCAAGCGGCGCGGGGCTCGGGGTGCAGTTTTTGCGACACCTTCGCCGAACCCGGCTATTGTTGCACTTGGCCGATATCAGCACCTGGGCGAGTGAACCGCCAGTGGTCGCGGTAAAGGCTATCGAGAAAGAACTGCACGAATTTGATTCTGAGTTGTCCGGGCGACAACGATGGCTGGTATTTTCCAAGGCAGATTGCCTTGATGAGACCGAAGCGCTGACCTTATGTGATGAGGTCCGCGGGTCTTTGAATTGGGATGCGCCATGGTTTTTAGTGTCCGGTGTGAGTGGGCAGGGTTGTCGCACGCTCTGTAATGCTATCTGGCACTGGTTGGAGGATCAAGATGACTGATCACAGATCTAACCGTCACGAGCGACAGCGCTGGGTGGTTAAACTGGGCAGTGCTCTTTTGAGCGACTCCGAGACCGGGCTTAATCAGAGCCTGATTAGTGCACTGGCCAAGGCTTGTATAGCGCTTCGGGATCGGGGGATCGATATCGTGCTGGTGTCTTCGGGCGCTATTGCGCAAGGCATGGCGCGGTTGGGATGGGCCGAGCGGCCCCACGAACTGTACCAGTTGCAGGCAGCGGCGGCGGTCGGGCAAATGGGCCTGGTTCAGGCTTATCAGCAGGCTTTCGAAGGGTTTGCGGTTGAGACCGCACAAGTGCTGCTGACCGGGGCTGACCTAAGTGATAGAACCCGTTACTTGAACGCCCGCAGTGCCCTGCGATCAATGTTGGCTCTGGGTATCGTGCCGGTGGTTAATGAAAACGATACTGTGGCCACAGAAGAGATCCAGTTCGGTGATAACGACACACTGGGGGCTCTGGTCAGTAATTTGGTTGAAGCTGAGTATCTGGTCATATTGACAGATCAGGGCGGTCTATACGAAGCCGACCCTCGGAAAGTTGCGGATGCCCCCTTAGTGAAGACCGCGGTCGCCGGTGATCCGGCACTCGAGGCTTACGCGGGCCCAAGTGGAGTTCTCGGTCGCGGGGGAATGTTAACGAAGTTACAGGCCGCGACAAAAGCGGCCCGCTCGGGCGCATCGACAATAATCTGTTCCGGTTATGAACTTGAGAACTTAGCCGGGATTGTGGATGGAAATTTTCCGGGTACGCTGATCCGTGCAGGTGCAGGCCGGGTAGCCGCACGCAAGCAGTGGCTTGCAGGATCTATGCGCGCCAAGGGAGTGCTTTTGCTGGATGACGGAGCCGTTGGGGTTTTGACCACCTCGGGTAAGAGTCTGTTGCCGGTTGGGGTGATCCAGGTGGAGGGAGTCTTCGAGCGCGGTGATTTAGTGGATTGTGCGGCGCGCGATGGCCGCGCAGTGGTAGCGCGTGGCCTGGTCAATTATTCA
Source organism: uncultured Acidiferrobacteraceae bacterium (assembly GCA_913031305.1). Lineage (GTDB taxonomy): Bacteria > Pseudomonadota > Gammaproteobacteria > Arenicellales > UBA868 > UBA868. The sequence goes on along the minus strand of CAJWEF010000079.1, from coordinate 7,196 downwards.
TCGTCCGATGCAACACAGATTGCAGGTCAGCCTAGCAGCCAAATTGAGAAAATTCTGGGTTACGTCGACGAGCCAGAACTGATTCACCGGGACAATATGGTGGTGCTCTGAGCGTGTCAGAGCGGCCGTGCTTTAAATCAGGCCGTGGTTTTGGCTTTAAGGCGAGCGTTGAGGCGGCTTTTGAGACGCCCAGCCTGGTTCCGGTGGGCAAGGCCTTTGCGGGCAGTTCGGTCTATCTGCGAGGCCACCTCGCGGTAAGCGGTTTGGGCCACAGCGGTGTCTGCGTCATCAAGAGAACTCTTGAAGCGCTTGATTGAGGTGCGCACTTCCGAGCGCTGCGACATATTTTGTGCCCGGCGGCCGGTGGCTTGCCGTGCCCGTTTACGTGCCTGCGGTGAATTAGCCAAGCTATATACTCTCTTAAAGATGAAAAAAAGACGCGTGAGTATCGAGAAGATAGGGGCATTTGTCAATGGGGACGGTCTTGCGGGCGGTTCCAGCGCCTTTTCGGGAATCTTTACTCGTGTTGTCGCCTGTGATCCGCCATACCAGGGCAGCTTCAGTTGATCAGGTCAGTTGGGGCGGTTGGAGGGATGACTCTGGTGTCGCGGGTCACTGGATTGATCCGCGACATTGCCTTTGCCCAGGTTCTGGGCAGCGGAGCGATAGCCGATGCGTTTTTTGTGGCTTTTCGTATCCCCAATTTTCTGCGTCGGGTTTTTGGGGAAGGCGCTTTTTCAGTGGCTTTTGTACCAGTTTACTCTGAGTACGAGTCTCGTTATCCGCCACAGCAGGCGCGTGCCTTCCTCAACCTCATGGCTGGGCGTCTGGGGTTGATACTGGTTGCCCTCACCGCAGCAGGCGTCCTCGGGGCACCCGCGCTGGTGAGTATGCTTGCGCCAGGCTTTAGCGCCGATCCCGCCAAATATGAGGCCACAGTATCTGCGCTGCGCTTGACCTTTCCGTACCTCTTTTTTATTTCCCTGGTTGCAATGGCGGGTGGAATTCTCAATACCAGAGAGCGTTTTGCAGCCCCTGCTGCAACCCCGATACTGCTGAATCTGTGCTTAATTGCCACTGTTTGGCTGGTGGTACCGCGTACGACCAATGTCGCCATTGCACTGGGTGGGGGCGTGCTTATAGCTGGCGTTGTTCAACTCGCATTCCAGTTTCCTTTCCTCTGGCAGGTGCGGCGAGTTCCCCGGCCGCGACTGCGTGCCACCACCCAAGATGAGCGGGTGGGTGGCGAGGGGGTCAGCCAGGTATTTCGATTAATGCTTCCGGCTGTTTTTGGAGTGTCGATTGCGCAGATCAATCTGTTGGTGAATACGGTGCTGGCTTCTTTTCTGGTGACGGGCAGTGTGTCGTGGCTTTACTATTCGGATCGGTTGATGGAGTTTCCGCTTGGGGTCTTTGGTATTGCCTTAGCCACGGTGATCCTTCCCACTTTGTCACGCCAGGTCGCCAGTTCAGAGCAAACGGCTTATAGCCGGACCCTTGACTGGGCGTTGCGCCTGGTTTTCCTGGTTGCGCTGCCCGCAACTGCTGCGCTGGCGATACTCGCCTTCCCGCTAATGGTGACGCTCTTTCACTATGGACAATTTTCTGCAGCCGATGCATCCATGGCATCGAAGAGCCTGATCGCCTTCGCACTTGGACTCACTGGGTTTATCTTGGTCAAGGTATTGGCCCCCGGGTTTTACGCCCGCAAAGATACCCGTACCCCTGTGATTATCGGCGCGATTGCAATGATGGTTAATGCTTTGGCGGCTGTTTCTCTCGCTTTCACCTTAGGACATGTGGGCTTGGCGCTTGCCACCAGCCTCGCCGGGATCGTTAACGCGGCACTGCTTTATATCCGGTTAGTATCTAAAACCGGATTTCAGCCTGGGGACGGGTGGCCGGCGTTCCTGGCCCGTGTGAGCCTGGCGACATTAATCATGTCAGCTCTGCTGGGGTTCGGGGTAGCGGGCGATTTGGCCTGGCTCTCCCACAGCGTGTCCAAACGCATTTTGTTGCTGGGGTTTTGGGTTGTTGCCGGGGGCGCGGTTTATCTGGGCTCGCTTTACCTTCTTGGGCTAAAAGTGCATCGCTTCGTCGAGCGGCCTTAAAATGCAAACGCATTCGCTGGCGAACGTGGTCGCCCTGATCAGCCATCCTGGAGAGCCTCGAATATTTTCGCTCTCCGAGGCCCAGGAATTACTGCCTGTTATCAGAAAACTTACCGCTTCTGCATCGCGAGAACTGGATCCTTGCCAGCTGCGGATGCGACAACTGCTTAACTGCGACCCCCGGCTGGCTCCATTGGAGCTTGAATTTGAGACGATTATTCGCAAATGGGTAGAGCGGATACAACGTTTAGGCGTGACGGTGTCCGGCCTATGGCAGATTGGGTTCGACACCGGCGAGGGCTACCTGTGTTGGCGCTACCCAGAGTTGCGTCTGGCATACTTTCGCGGATACGGCGAAAGCTTAGATTCTCGCCGGCGGTTGTCAGAGGTGATTCAAGAGTATCAACCCGACTGGGCGGTCTTATAAACAGGCAACAGGAATAACAGTGATCCTGATTCGTGACCTATATAACATTCGTGCCTCGCACCGCCCGTCGGTGGTATCGATTGGTAACTACGACGGCGTACATCTGGGGCACGCGCGCTTGATAAACGTCCTTCGGGAACAGGCCTGTCGGCTTGGGGCGAGTGCCACGATAATGACGTTCGAGCCTCATCCCCACGAGTTTTTCAGCCCGGAGAATGCTCCGCCTCGACTTCTGCGCTGGCGAGACAAGATTGAGAAACTGGAGCGAGCCGGGGTTGATCAGATATTTTCGCTGCGTTTCGATCGCGAACTGGCGCAGACGTCGGCCGAGGATTTTGTCAGAAAATATCTCGTTGACGGTCTCGGGGTTCGCCATCTGGTTATTGGCGATGATTTTCGTTTCGGCCGTAAACGTACCGGCGATATTAATTTGCTTAGAACACTTGGCGAGGCGTGGGGCTTTACGATAAACGCGGTAGAGACCTGTGAAGTGCAAGGACAAAGAGTTAGCAGTTCACGAGTGCGAAACGCCTTGAGCGACGATGATTTTGAGCTCGCTGCCAGGTTGCTCGGTTACCGGTACGCTATAGGCGGACGGGTGGCACACGGCGACAAGCGCGGCCGGAATATCGGATTTCCCACAGCGAATATCGTCCTTCGTTATGACAACGTGCCGGTTTGGGGGGTATACGCCGTGTTGGTCCATTCCCAGGGCCGGAGCCCTTTGCCGGGTGTTGCTAACATCGGGACACGTCCGACCATTGGTGGGGAGCGGGTACTTCTGGAAACGCATTTGTTTGATTTTGATGAATCACTCTATGCTGAGCGAATCCAGGTTGAATTCCAGACTAAAATTCGCCCGGAAAAGCGTTTTGAATCAGTTGAGGCGCTTAAAACCCAGATCGCCAAGGACAGCGACACCGCACGATCATGGTTTGCCCAAGCTAGCCAAACAGGCGAGTAGGGCTGCAGTGATCCCCAAGCTCACGAATCAGTCGCTACGTTTTTTACTCCTCGCAGTGATCATTGTGGCGTCGGACTGGCTCAGCAAGTACTGGGCGCAGGATGCATTAACCCGGCATGGCCTCATACCGGTGTGGCCAGGATTCAATCTGGTGCTGGTGCACAATCAAGGGGCAGCTTTTGGTTTTCTCCACCAAGCTGGTGGTTGGCAGACAATGTTGTTTATAGTGGTAGGAATTTCAGTGGCCATTTACCTGGGTATTCGGCTTTGGATGGCGCGCGCCGATGAGTACCTGCTCAATATTGGTCTTAGCTGTATCCTCGGTGGTTCGGTCGGTAACCTGCTTGATCGGTTGAACTACGGATTTGTTGTTGATTTTCTGGATGTGTACGTGGCTTCGTGGCATTGGCCCACATTCAATGTGGCTGACATCGCCATCAGTGTTGGGGCAGGAATAGTCATTGTTGATATTCTTGGATTATTCCGTCGCAGGGCAGGGAAGGCACTTAATGACTGAGCCAAAGGGAATCGCTACAGGGGACCGTGTCGAGCTTCATTACCGGGTTCTGCTGGCAGACGACACCGAGGTCGAGAATTCTGGTGAGCAAGCTGTCAGCGTTATTGTGGGCAGTACCGACTTGCCAGAAGTGGTGGCCCAGGCATTAGTTGGTAAAAATTCCGGTGAGCGCTTTCGAATTGAGATCAGTGGGTCCGACGAGGCATTTGGCGCTTACGACCTCCAGAATACCCAGGTGATTGCGCGGGAGAAGTTTAGCGAGCAGGTTCAGCCAGACCCAGGCGCCTTGGTTGAATTTGAGCTTCCCGATGGGGAGAGTATCGCCGGGCATGTTGTTGGGATCAGCGATGATGGCGTGTCGGTTGATTTTAATCATCCACTGATTGGGCGAGACTGCGTTTACGAAATTGAAATTGTTGCGACTGCCAAGCGCAAAGACTGACCGTCCCGCTGATAACAATAAACATGGCTGACTTTGTAATAAAACTTGCCAACCCCCGGGGGTTTTGTGCCGGCGTTGATCGCGCAATCGAAATCGTCGAGCAGGTGCTGCAGAAATACGGTGCACCGGTGTATGTACGTCACGAGGTGGTGCACAACCGCTTCGTGGTCGATAGCCTTCGCTCAAAAGGTGCCATATTTGTTGATCAACTGGATGAAGTGCCAGACGGCGCGACCTTGATTTTCAGCGCACACGGGGTGTCGCGACAGGTGCAGAACAAAGCCAATGTTCGTGAATTGCAAGTTTTTGACGCAACCTGTCCGCTGGTGACCAAGGTCCACTCTGAGGTTGCCCGGTACGGTCACGAAGGCAAGACTGTTGTCCTTGTGGGGCATGAAGGGCACCCGGAAGTCGAGGGGACAATGGGCCAGGCCGTGGGCCCGGTCTTTTTAGTCGAGACTCTGGCGGATGTCGCAGCGCTTAAGATCCCGTCGAACGTACAATTGGCTTATGTTACTCAGACCACCCTGTCAGTCGACGATACGGCAAGGATTATCGAAGCACTGCGCCGGCGGTTCCCTGAGATTGACGGTCCGCGTCGCGATGACATCTGTTATGCCACGCAAAATCGCCAGGACTCAGTCAGGAAATTGGCTCAAACCTGCGATGTGGTCCTGGTGGTCGGATCTCACAACAGTTCAAACTCAAACCGTTTGCGCGAGCTTGCCGAAGAGATCGGAGCCCGTGCTTATCTTATTGATGGAGCCGATGATGTTGTTGTCGACTGGTTGGTCGGCGCTCGACAGATCGGTATTACGGCCGGGGCATCCGCCCCGGAAGTGCTGGTCAGTCATGTGATTAATCATCTCGAAACATTGGGTGGTCGGGTGGACGATGCCGCCGAGATAACTGAGGAGGGCGTCGCTTTCGCGCTACCGGTTGAACTTCGCCAGGGCTTTGACGTCATTGTGCGTTAGACGAAATGTCTGTACCCGCAATATAATTGCTTGGTTGAAATAACGTCCCGACGCCGGTGTAGCTCAGTTGGTAGAGCAGCGCATTCGTAATGCGAAGGTCGTAGGTTCGAATCCTATCTCCGGCACCATTTGCCAAATGGATTATCCAGGCAGAATTTTAGGAAAAAGCAATGGTCAAATCGTCCTCTCAAACTATCCTTGTTACCGGCGGCGCTGGTTTTGTCGGATCACACCTATGTGACCGGCTGGTCGAACAAGGCGATGACGTTGTTTGTCTGGACAACTTTTTTACCGGCGATAAACGCAACATAGCCCATCTTTTCGGTCGCTCTAATTTCGAACTGGTTCGCCACGATGTCACCTTTCCGCTTTATGTCGAGGTGGATCAGATCTACAACCTGGCCTGCCCGGCATCGCCGGTTCACTACCAGTTCGACCCGGTACAGACAACCAAGACCAGTGTGCATGGCGCGATCAACATGTTGGGATTGGCTAAACGCACAGGCGCACGAATCCTGCAGGCCTCCACCAGCGAGGTGTACGGAGACCCTGAGGTACACCCGCAAACTGAGGATTACTGGGGCCGCGTGAATCCCGTGGGCACTCGTGCCTGTTACGACGAAGGAAAGCGTTGTGCAGAGACGTTATTTTTCGATTACTGGAGACAGCATCGATTGGAGATCAAAGTGGCGCGGATCTTTAATACCTACGGGCCGCGCATGCACCCCAACGATGGCCGGGTGGTGTCCAACTTTATCGTCCAGGCGCTTAAGGGTTTGCCGATCACTATTTATGGGGAAGGTAACCAGACCCGATCGTTTTGCTATGTCGATGATCTGGTTGAAGGTCTCATAGGGCTTATGAATTCTGAAGCCGGGATCACCGGGCCGGTGAACCTTGGTAACCCCAACGAATTCACAATTCGGCAACTGGCCGACAAAGTTCTTGCCCAAACCGGCTCGGGTTCCAAGATTGAGTTAAAGCCTTTACCTGAAGACGATCCACAGCAGCGCCAACCCGATATCACTTTGGCGACAAAGTTATTGGACTGGGGTCCCAAAGTGGATCTGGACTCCGGCCTAGATGCCACTATTGAGTATTTTCGGGAACGGCTTTAGTCAAAATGCCTTCGATTACCGTCTTGCGGACTTTGTAGTCGGTAAACTCACGGGCTCAGCCTGTGAGCCTGTAGCCAGAGCAGAATGCTCTCGTGTTCAAACCAACGGGAGTGAACGATGAGTGATCTGGTTGATTTTTTGGGGTGGCTGGGGTTAACCCTTTGTTGTGCGGTCGTCGTGGGCTACGGTCTCGAGTCCTTTGGAGCAAACCTGGAGGCTGCCCAGTCGCTGGCGCTGGGGCTTTGTGCCAGCATTGGCGCAGGGAGTGCCAGTTATCTTTTGCTGTGTTGGTTGTCGCCAGTACTATTACTGTCCCGATGGCTGCCAAAAAGCGTCAACCCTGGCAAAACATATAGTTTGTTTAGAGCGGTGTCAGCGCGAGCCTGATCTACGTTTTTGTATTAAGTATTTTAGGCAACCTGGTTTTCGATCTAGACGACTCTGCCGAACGTCTCATTGTTCGACAAGGCTTTAAGAATCGAATCGACAGTGTCTGAGCGCAATACGTGGCGGCAGCGCCGATCGGTTTAAAATCCTCGGTTTTGGGTACCTAGAGGTCCTGCTATTGGGCTTGCCTCGACCCAGATCGGACCCGATCATCGGGCTGGACAGGGGCGATTCTCATGCATATCGGCGGGGG
>CAJWEF010000078.1 GCA_913031305.1 uncultured Acidiferrobacteraceae bacterium | reverse complement strand
GATCCGGCCATCAGGCCGGCTCCCGCACGCTGGTCATTTCGTTTTCAGTTTAAGGTCGACTCGACAGGTACGTGATGCAAAAGCAGATCGATCGCTTTGAAGCTGGCTTCGATCGGCTCATGCTGTACCTGGCCGCACTGGTCGCCGCTTCTATCGGACTCATCGCCGTTCTGATCCCCCTTAATCTTTTCCTGGTCAAAACCCAGTTGGGCAGCATCTGGTGGCTTTACGAGGCGGTTGAGTACACCTTGTACTTTGGGGTTTTCCTTGGGGCTCCGTGGGTCCTGCGCCAGGGTGCTCATGTCCGCGTGGATGTCGTCACCATGGCGCTTCGCCGAGAAACTGCAGAACGCGTTGAGCGCGCCATGGACGTTGCAGGTGCAATACTTTGTATCGCGCTGTGTTTTTACGGAAGCCGGGTGACTATCTGGGAATTTCAGGATGGCTCCCTGCCGGACAAAGATCTGCGCATTCCAACCGGATACATAATGACGGTCTTCACTGCCTCGTTTCTTTTCCTTGCGATCGAATTTTTATTGCGGTTCCGCCGCAGTATGCTACGAATTCCAATCGCAACAGATTCATCCAAGGCGAGCTTCTGACTCATGGAATGGTACCTCGCCCTGATTCTGCTGCTCGGAACAGTCTGCATCACAATGTTTCTCGGCCTGCCTGTGGCTTTTGCGTTTTTCGCCGCCAACGTGCTTGGCACTGCTCTGTTTATCAATGGTGATATCGGCCTGGTCCTGATGCCACTGGAATTTCACAACGCAATCAAATACACGCTTGCGCCGATTGCGTTGTTTTTGCTGATGGGAGAAATCCTGCTACAGACCGGTGTTGCCTTCAAGGCTATCAGCGCAATTGATCGGTTGATCGCGCGTGTTCCCGGCCGCTTGGCCGTCGTCGCGATTGTTGGCGGCACCGTGTTCTCTTCGCTTTCGGGCTCAACTATCGCCAATACTGCAATCCTCGGCTCGGTATTGCTGCCAGACATGGCCAAGCGGGGCTACCAGCCCGAGATAGCCATGGGGCCGATTATGGCGGTCGGTGGAATCGCTATGCTGGTACCGCCTTCGGCTCTGGCGGTACTGCTGGCCAGTCTTGCCGAGCAGTCGGTGGCCCAGTTACTCGTTGCCGGCATCGTGCCGGGGGTGCTGATGGCGGTGTTGTTTTTTTCCTATGTGGTGGGTCGCTGTGCCATTAATCCGAAGCTTGCCCCAGCCTACGAGATCGAAACCGATCAGTTTGATGAGCCGGTCACCGTGGCACTGTGGCTCGGCGGCACGGAGCGGCTCTCATGGGCCTACACCGGTCACTACCGTCGTGCCGCCAACCGTATTCTCCCGGGGTTGCTGTACATCTTGCCGCTGCTCATTATTTTCATCGTGGTCGTAGGCAGCATATTCTTCAAACTCGCTTCGCCAACCGATGCCGCCGCACTGGGCTGCCTGGCAGCGCTCGTTGTGTGTTACTTTTTTCGCCTGTTCAAGTCGACTGTGCGGATCTCGGGCATAGCAGGAGCTGATTTCAACTGGCGGGCAATTGCAAAGGCGCTGATGGAAACGGCAAAGATTAATATCATGATCCTGTTCATCATCGCGGGCTCACTGGTTTTCAGCCAGGCACTGTCGAATTCCGGGGCAACGGATGGGTTGTTGCAGTACCTCGCCACAATGAACCTGACACCGTTGACGGTTGTGATCATGATGATGCTGGTGCTGCTATTCCTGGGCGCCTTCATGGACCAGGTCAGCATGTTACTGCTGACGCTACCCTTCTTCCTGTTGAGTTCCCAGTCACTGCAGGCCACTTTCAATATCGACGTCATCTGGCTGATGGTGCTAATGCTGATCACTATGGAGATCAGCCTGCTGACGCCGCCTTTTGGGCTGCTGCTCTACGTGATGAAAGGTGTCGCACCCTTCAAAGTGACGCTGGGGCAAGTTGTCGCTGCCGCGTTGCCTTTTATCCTGATCGAGCTGGTGGTACTGACGTTGCTAATTTTTGTGCCGGAACTGGCGACCTGGCTGCCCAGGCAACTTGAGTAAGCGGTCCAGGGCCGTGAGTAACCCCGAACGCTTTAGTAATGGCACTAATTTGACAGAGAACCGGGACACGAAAGGAATTGAAACCATATGACAACTATCACCCAATTCATGACTGGCGTTCATCGGCACTGTGACCAGGGGTTGGCCGCGGTAGACAAGGCGGTCTCCGAAAAAGACTGGCCTGAGGCATCGCGGAAATGGAAGAATTTCTCTTCGGAGGCTATGCTTCATTTCGCCAGAGAGGAGGGGGGCTTTTTCCTTCTTTTGAAAAGGCAACTGGAATGACCCAGGGAGTCACCTCCGTCATGCGAATCGAACATGAGCAGGCCCCGATCAAGTGACTCCCGCTTCATCGAGGTCTATCTCACCGAGAAAGGTCGCCAGGTTTTCGAGAGTTTCTGGCCCGTCTTTTACTGGCATTTTCGACATCTTTTTCACGGGGTCGGAGAAAGTGAATTCACCGCTTTTGTTGCAACGCTCCATAAAATTCTAAGGAACGTACGGCATCAGCCATTTTGAACTTTCGATGAGCAGGCATTACTGCAACCGAAGATGGTGAATTACTCATTTGCATTGAGGGCTGCAAACTAACAATGGCCGAACGATCATTCAGCAAGGAAGTGCAGAGCCTTCGCAACCGCGACGGTGAGATCTTCCGTGGTGAAGGGGTGCTGGCAGTCACCAAGGCCCTTCTGCAAAGCGGTGTCTCCTACATTGGCGGTTACCAGGGTTCACCGATCTCACATATGATGGATGTCCTCAATGATGCCGCGGAAATCCGGCGTGAGCTCGGCGTGCACTTCGAGAACGCCGCCAGCGAGGCCGCTGCGGCCGCTATGCTGGCCGCATCTATTCACTATCCGCTACGCGGCGCTGTCATCTGGAAATCAACGGTCGGCACCAATGTAGCGGCTGATGCGCTGGCCAATGTCGCCTCGGCCGGGGTCCGGGGTGGTGTTCTGGTTATTGTCGGTGAGGATTACGGCGAGGGGTCCAGCATCATGCAGGAGCGGACTCATGCTTTCGCGGCAAAATCACAGATGTGGCTGCTCGACCCCCGCCCCGACTTACCGGCTATCGTTGCTGCCGTAGAACACGGCTTTGAACTGTCTGAAGCGACTAACACTCCGGTGATGTTGATGCTGCGTATTCGCGCCTGCCATGTCTATGGCAGCTTCGTCGCCAAGGATAACCGGCCAGGTCAGTACAACGCCCACCATCCCCTCGAACAAGCCGTGTTTGATTACAACAAAGTGGTCCTGCCCCCCTCCTCCTATCAACAGGAGCAATTGAAAATCACTGAGCGGTGGCCGAGGGCACTTCGTTTCATCAGCACAAATAAACTGAATCAGAGCCTGCCGGGTGACTATGTCGACATTGGAATTATCGTCCAGGGTGGCATTTACAACGCCCTCAATCGCTCACTGGAGATACTGTCTCTGGCGGACGCGTTGGGCAACTCAAAAATTCCGATTTACCTACTTACTGTCACCTACCCGCTGATCCCGGAGGAGATCAGGGCATTCTGTGCCGGCAAAAAGGCTGTGTTAGTAATCGAGGAAGGGCAGCCAAACTACATTGAACAAAGCATCAAGGCTGACCTGCACGGTACCGGCATCGACACCCAGATTCACGGCAAGAACCTGTTGCCCACAGCTGGTGAATACAAGACCCGGATATTGATCACTGGCATTACCAGATTTTTGAATGGCGCCACACCGGCCGGGGTTAGCCTGGCGACAATGGAGAGTGCCCAGCAACAGGCTACGCGGGAAATTTCAGACTCTCAAACAGCCCTTGAATTCCCCGTGCCTGCCCGCCCACCGGGATTCTGCATCGGCTGCCCGGAGCGGCCCTTGTTCAGTGCGTTGAAATTAGTTCAGCAGGAACTGGGTGAATTCCATGTCAGCGGCGACATCGGTTGTCATCTGTTCTCCACCTTGCCCCCGTTTAATATTGGCCAGCATACTGTCGGCTACGGCCTGGGTCTCGCCAGTTCCTCCGGCCTGGCCCCTAATTTTGCCAAACCCCTGATCAGCATCATGGGTGACGGTGGCTTCTGGCACAACGGCCTGACCAGTGGCGTTGCCAACGCGGTATTCAACGGTGATAACGGTGTGTTGCTCATCGTCGACAATGGCTATGCTGCTGCCACCGGCCACCAGGCTATTCCCTCTACTGACCAGGCCAGATCCGGCAACCCTGTCCAGATGACGATTGAAAAGGCAGTACGCGGCGTGGGTGCCCAGTGGGTACGAACCATACCCAGCTACGACGTCAAACAGATGGTCACGACACTAACCGAAGCTATTAGCCAGTCGCCGCCGGGTCTGAAGATCATCATCTCCCAGGGTGAATGCCAACTGGCCCGCCAGCGCCGGGTGAAGCAGGCGCACCAGGAAGCCCTGGATTGTGGTGCACGGGCACTGCGGGTCCGACTCGGCATTGACCCGGATATCTGTACCGGTGACCGGGCCTGCGTCCGGCTATCCGGTTGCCCCTCACTTACTGTTAAAGATAATCCCGACCCCCTCGCTGATGGGCCAGTCGCGGTAATAGATAACCAGTGTGTAGGCTGTGGAAACTGTGGCGTCATGGCCCACCAGGCCGGGCTTTGTCCGTCTTTTTTTGAGGCCACTATCATCAACAATCCCAGTTGGCGGGAACGAACTATCAGTAATGTTCGCCAGTGGGTGATCGGCGCGTTGCAAGGCAGCGAACCCCGCACCCGGTAACTATGGATCACCCCGATACACGTCCGATAAGAATCGTCATTGGCGCCATGGGTGGCGAAGGCGGTGGCCTGTTAACCCAGTGGATGGCAGACCTTTGCGAGAGCCAGAATTTCGAGGTGCGGTATACCTATGTCCCGGGCGTTGCCCAGCGCACCGGCGCAACGACCTACTACCTGGAAACGTGGCCAAACTTCTCTGAGCACAACACCAACCAGTCCATGGTCTGCGCGCTGATGCCCTGCCCTGGCGATGTAGACCTGGTATTGTCGACTGAGGCAGTAGAAGCAGGGCGCGCCTTACAGGCTGGGTTCATTACCCGATCACGTACCACGGTAGTCTCCTCCAGTCACCGGGCCTACGCAGTCGCCGAGAAAGCCTCGCCGAGAGATGTGCGCATCGACCCCGAATACCTCCTCAGCGCCGTTGCCGCACAGTGCCAGCGACTCGTGCACTTTGACATGGCCGCCTGCGCAGCCGCCACCGGCAGTATCATCAACGCAGTACTGTTCGGGGCCGTAGCAGGTGCTGGGGTGCTGCCCTTTTCACGCCAGGCCTTCACCGCGAGCATTCAGCGCAGTTCGGTTGCAGTGGCTGCTAACCTGGCCGGCTTTGATCTTGGCTTTGCCATCGCCTCAGGTGAATCGAAAGACCTGCCAACTACCATCACAGAATCAAGCCCGGCCCGGGCACAACCGACCACCCAGGCCCTAGCAGCGATGAAAGACACGTTTCCGCCAGACATCCACGATCTTCTTCGCATGGCCATGGAACGATTGGCTGATTATCAGGATAGTGCCTATGTTCAACTCTACCTGAACCGGTTGCAGGCGGTACTTGAAGCCGACCGCGCCAACGGTGGCGAGCAGCACGGCTATACCCTGACCCGCGAAACCGGGCGCTGGCTGGTCCGACTCATGGCCTATGATGACATCATCCGGGTCGCCGACCTGAAGACCCGGCGTCAACGTTTCGCCAGGCTGCGCGAGGAGGTGCGTGCTAACGAGAACCAGATCGTTCGCGTGGTCGATTACTTCAAGCCTGGAACGGACGAACTCGTTTCGATTCTTTCGCCCAAACTCGCAAAGCGGGTGCTTTCATTCAGCGCCCGCACCGGTTTTGGCAACCGGGGCTTCCCGATAAAGGTTAAGACTGACACGGTTAGCGGCTTCCTGGCACTGCGCATCATCGCAGGTCTACGCTCGCGTCGGACCCGGTCCTACCGTTATTTCAAGGAACAAGCCGCCATCGAAAACTGGCTGCGGCAACTTCTCGGGGCGGCACGACGCGATTATAACCTCGCCCTGGAAGCGGCCGCCTGTGCCGGCCTGGTCAAAGGCTATGGGCAAACACACCTTCACAGCGCCGGTCGATTCGAGGCCATTCTTAAAAAAATTCCACAGATTGATGCCAGCGCCTTGCGCACACTGCGTGAAACCACGTTAGACACAAGTGCCTAGGTGGCCTGCAGACCACCTGCCTTAATCCCGCGGCGAGTGGAACACCAAGAAATAATACCCTTACTAGATTCCCAGGTAACGGCGTTTCAGCGTATCGCCTGCAAGCAACTCACGTGAGCCACCGGTCCAGACCGTGCGACCTTTCTCGATGATGAAATGGCGGTCGGCGATCCGGGCAAGGTCGGCCACATTCTTGTCAATGACCAGGATGGACAGACCGGCGTTTTTCAGCTGAACCAGACACGACCAGATCTCGCGACGTACCAGCGGTGCCAACCCCTCAGTGGCTTCATCCAGAATAAGCAGGGTCGGGTTAATCATCAGTGCCCGGCCGATCGCAAGCATCTGTTGTTCCCCGCCCGAGAGCAGACTGCCCGAACTGTGCCGACGTTCGGCCAGTGCCGGAAACATCTGCAATACCCGGTCCATCTGCCAGGGTTGTGCCGCGCCATGGCGATTGGCTGCAGTTGCCAGCAGATTTTCAGTGACCGTCAGATTGGGAAATACCTGGCGACCTTCAGGCACCAGCCCTACTCCGGCCTGTGCAACCCGGAAACTTGGCAATCCACCCATGTCCTGGCCATTGACCCGGACGCTGCCCGCACTGTGGGCTAACAGTCCCATAATACAGTTGACAGTCGTAGTCTTACCCATTCCGTTGCGCCCCATCAAAGTCACTACCTGACCCGCAGCGACCTCCAGGTCAACCCCGAACAGTGCCTGGCTGGCCCCGTAAAAGGCCTGTAGTCCCTGGACTTCAAGCACTCTCGTGCAACCCCTCACCCAGGTAGGCTTTGCGGACATTGTCGTCCTCACGGATCGCCTGCGGGCTGCCCGTCGCAATAGCCCGGCCGCTCACCATAACCGTGATCCGGTCGGCAATTGCAAAAACCACGTCCATGTCGTGCTCCACCAGCAAGATGCCCTTGTCCTGCCTAAGTTTTCGCAGGATGGCAACCATGGCAGTGGTTTCCTCCGGGCCCAGTCCCGCCGCAGGCTCATCCAGTAGCAGCAGTGCTGGCCTAGTTGCCAGCGCCATAGCCATTTCCAGCAGGCGATGCTCGCCGTGAGACATCTCCCCGGCATTGCGGTCGGGGGCATCTGCCAGTCCCACCTGTTGCAACACCTCCAGCGCGCGTTGCCGAAGCGCCATGTCCGCCGCCACCGGCCGCCAGAAGCGGAAAGAGTGGTTGGCGTGTGCCTGTACCGCCATTGCTACATTCCCCACCGCAGAAAACTCCGGGAAGATACTGGTGATCTGAAAAGTCCGGGCAAGGCCCCGCTGCGCGCGCGCGTGCACCGGCATGGCGGTAATAGTCTCGCCACAAAAACGAATCGAGCCAGAATCCGGGCGCAACTCACCGGCCAGTAAAGACACCAGAGTCGTTTTACCGGCGCCGTTCGGGCCGATGATCGCGTGCACCTCACCGTGAACCACCTGCAAGCTCAGTTCGCTGGCTGCAGCGATACCACCGAAGCTGCGGCTCAGCGCTGAGACTTCAAGAAGCGGTGCGTTCACCGTACTCCTCGGATTCGCTGCCACAGGCCACCGAGTCCGCCGCGACCAAATTTCGCAACTAGGATCAACAGCAGTCCGAGGTATAGATGCCAGTAGACCGTGACCTCGGCCAGCACCGTCTCCATGCCGATGAAAACCGCTGCGCCGATGGTCGGCCCAAGCAGGGTGCCCGACCCGCCCAGAATCACCATTGCGATTAGTTCACCGGAGCGGGTCCAATCCATCATCTCCGGGCTGATAAACCCTGTGAAATTGCCCATCAGCCAGCCCGCAAGGCCGCAGAGCATGCCGGAAATGACATAACAGGCCAGGCGGTAACGAAAAGTCGGAAACCCAACTGCCCGCATACGCGGTTCATTGCTCTTTGCCCCCCGAATCACCATGCCAAAGTGGGAATTTACGATCCGGTGCACCAGTAACAGTGTCAGCAGCAGGCAGGCCGCCACCAGGTAATAGAGGCGAATACTATTCTCCACATCGAACAGGCCCCCAAAATCGCTGCGGGCATAGATCACCAACCCATCATCACCGCCGTACTCCTCGATACTGACGAAAGTGAAATACATCATCTGGGCAAAGGCCAGTGTGATCATAATGAAATACGCGCCACGGGTCCGCAGACAGATCAATCCGGTTACCAGAGCAAAGATCCCAGCCCCACCCAGCGCCAGCAGTAACTGCAGTACCCCGCTGTACTGGTCGTAGTAGGCAGGAATTCCGACCGCATAAGCGCCGATACCAATGTACACCGAGTGGCCAAGGCTGATCATGCCGCCATAACCGAGAATCAGGTTCAAACTGCTGGCAGCAATTGCCAGGATCATCAGCCGCATCAGCACATCCAGATAGAAAGGCTGATCCCAATAAGTGATAGCCAATGGGGCCGCCAGCAAAACCAGAACCCCGGCGAATGCCGGCCAGTGCCGGGCCAGGTATTGTGGTGTCGACGACGACATTAGCGGCCCTTCGGTGGAAACAGCCCCTGTGGGCGAAAGTACAAGATCGCAGCCATCAGGATATAGATCAACATAGCAGAGATTGCCGGAGCTGAAGTCTCGGCCGCCTGGTTGGAAAGAACCAGTTTCAGCATATCGTCCAGAAAGGACCGCCCCAGCGTATCGATCAGGCCGACCAGCAACGCACCCAGAAAAGCGCCTTTGATCGAGCCGACACCGCCGATAACGATGACGACGAAGGCGACGATGAGGATTTCATTGCCCATACCGATACTGGCCTCAGTGATCGGTGCGATCATCAGGCCCGCCAGGCCGGCCATGACGGCGCCGGCGCCGAATACCAGCGTAAAGAGGTAACGTATGTCCACCCCCAGCGCTTCAACCATGCGCCGGTTAGAGGCACCGGCACGGATCAGCATGCCGACCCGGGTTTGAGTTACCACTATGTAAAGGCCAACAGCAATCAACAGCCCGACACTAATAATGAGGATGCGGTAGACCGGAAAAAGGATCCCTGGCAATACCGTTACCTGACCATTGAGAATCTCTGGCAAAGCAAAAGTCAGGCCCTCAGGGCCCCAGATAATATGTACCAGCGTATCGGCCACCAGGATCAGGCCAAAGGTAGCGAGAATCTGCTGCAAATGATCCTCCTGGTACAGATGGCGTACCACCAGCAGTTCGACCACCATGCCCACCACAAAGGTGAGCGGCAGAGTTAAAAGCAGCGCCAGCAGAAAAGAATCCAGCCACAAGGTCAGCGTGGCGCAGAAAAACGCACCAACCATGTAGAACGAGCCGTGCGCCAGGTTGATGAAATCCATGATGCCGAACACCAGCGTGAGGCCGGCGGCGAGCAGAAACAGCAACACGCCAAGCTGTAGCCCGTTTAGGATCTGGATAACAAGCAGGGTGCTGTCCACGATCAGGATTGTCCGGGCCGATATGCGCGGGGCGCGACGGAATAGCGAGCTGGGATGACGTCGAGGCTCACGGTTTTGGCTCCACGGGTCGGGACGGTATGTCTGCTAAACCAGTCGGGACGGCCCGGGCCGCCCCGACTGGCCGGTGTCAGATTAACTGACCCCGGTACTATTTACCAATGACAGTGCAGTTGCTGTCTAGATCTTGCACTCGCCTACGTAGGAATCCTGATGATCCTTGAGCACAGTACTGACAACCGAGGTTGTCCAGTTGCCGTCACCGTCCTCGACAACTTGGCGCAGGTAGAAGTTCTGAATCGGGAAATGGTTCTTGCCATAGCGAAACGCGCCTCGGACTGACGGAAAATCGGCCTTTTCCATCGCCGCGCGCATGCCGTCCATGTCAGCCAGGTTGCCGCCTACTGCTTCGACGGCACTCTTGATGAGGAACACAGAATCGTAGGACTGGGCAGCGTAGAACGACGGATAGCGGCCATACTTTTTCTTGAAGCCGGAGACGAACTGGTGATTTTGTGGGGTATCCAGATCCGGTCCCCAGAACTGCGTATTTAGGGACCCAAGCACTGCTTTCATTTTCGCCTTTTGCAGTTTGGGCAAGGCAATAGAATCAATGGTGAATACCGTGTACAGCGGTAATTTACCGGTCAGGCCCGCCTGCTCGTACTGCTTGACGAATGCACCGCCGGCCTTACCCGGGTAGAAAACGAATATCGCGTCGGCCCCGGAGGCGCCTGCCTTGGCCAGTTCAGCCGAAAAGTCCAGCTGTGCGTCCTTGCCCCACTTGGTCATATCCTTACCGACAATCTCGCCTTTGAAAGTACGCTCCACTCCGGCCACCATATTCTTACCGGCGGCATAGTTCGGCGACATGACGTAAAGCTTCTTGATACCCCTTTGATTCAGCACTTCCCCCATGGCCATCGGGGTTTGATCATTCTGCCAGGAAGTCGAAAAGAAATTCTTGTTGCATAGTTTCCCGGCTAGTTGAGACGGCCCCGCATTGGAACTGATCAGGAACTTGCCGGCACCCAGTACCGATTTCTGCGAAGCCAGCAGTACGTGCGACCAGATATATCCAGCGACGAAATCAACATCATCTGACTTGACCAGTTTGTCCGTTACCTGTTTGCCGGTTTCAGGCTTAAAGCCGTCATCACCAAAGATCACCTCCACATCCAGCCCGCCCATCTTGCCGCCGATATCCTCCACTGCGAGATTGACGGCATCCTGCATGTCTTTACCGATGACAGCCGCGCCAGTCGTAAGCGTTGTAACAAAACCAATCTTGACCTTGTCGGCAGCAGCAGCCGGCAATGCCAGCAGGGCGGCAACGATGGACAACACAGCAATTCGAAGTTTCATCTCTTTTCCTCCTAGATAATCCACCCGGAAACCGGGCGGGTTTTTTATAAAAGACGCCAGCAATAAACCAATGTACAAAAAGACAACTGCGCTGACCACAACCACTCGCCGGCGAGACCCGCATGACATGCGAGGTTTTCGCCACTTTAATGACATTGCCAAGCCACTGCAACTTTGCTTTGACCGACCACCGGTTGGCCTATTTTCCTCAGTACGGCTATATTCGTTCATGGGCTGGTTGTGAAGGGCACAAGAAAGGCACTGCAGGCGCTAAGCGTCGCTTCGAGTTGCTCACGATGTACCGAATGAGCACAGTCAGAGAACAGGTGGCGCTCGGTTGGCCCGCGAACCCCGGACTCGATAGCCTGCAATTGTGC
>CAJWEF010000077.1 GCA_913031305.1 uncultured Acidiferrobacteraceae bacterium | reverse complement strand
AATCGTTCCTCGGAGAATCCAAGCGATACGCACCACAGGCCTGCGAGCCCTTCCAGATAGCGATTATTCTGGTCATCCCAGACGTACACTCCTTCTCCGCGGGTAATGACCAGCGGGCCTTGTTCCTCGTGGGTGGCCAGGTTGGTATAGGGGTGCAGGGCGTGGGCGATGTCTTTCTTATGAATGTCGGTAATTCGGGTATTCATTGGAGGTCTCCATTTTGGCCCTTGGCGGTCAAATTCATTCGTTGGCTGGCCGGTTACATGAAGACATTCTGCCTTGGTGATGCACGATCAACAAGGTGGCATTAATCATGTCTTAAAACGCTCGCCAGCGCGCGGGCTGCAGCGTGACCTTCATTGATATACCAGGCTCGAAATCCTCTCAGGCCCCGGTTCTGCCATTGGGCATGAGAATTTTGCCACCCCTGGTCTGGGCGCGGTCAATATCCATTTTAATGAGTCTGCCCTTGTTAATAAGTTTTTGCCAATCGGGCGAAACCCTGGCCCACGGCCGGTGTCACCGACCCGCAATAGCGGGTGACTTAGAGATCATAAATTGCCACAACGAGGGCCTCGAACTTGTTATGCCCGACTGAAACGCCGACAATGGACAAGGTTATTAACGCGCCACTGAGTAAAGCCTGCCTGCAGGGCAAATGCGAGAAGTTAATTCGTTGTAATCGGGGATTTAGCATCAGCGCCAAACTAAACGAAGACGAAGGGCTATTGTAGATGGTGTCTGAGTCGGCAAGATTATTAAAGACGTCAAGCGATCACAGGAGTTAAGAAGATGGATGCAGCGGTAAAAGAGGTAGTCGGACATTATGTAGGCGGTCGGCCGGTCGCCGGAGTGAGTAACCGTTTTGGGGACATATATAACCCAGCGACGGGAGAGGTGGTTCGCACGGTCGCTCTGGCCAGCGCCGATGAAGCGCGTGCCGCAATTGCAAATGCCTCACAGGCATTCCCGGATTGGGCGCAGATGCCCCCGGCCCGGCGGGTACAGGTGCTGTACCGTTATCGTGAATTACTGATTCAGAATATAGATGAAATGGCAGCGCTGCTGTCATCTGAGCATGGTAAGACCGTCGACGATGCCAAGGGATCGATCACCCGTGGTCTGGAAGTCGTCGAGTTTGCCTGCGGTATTCCGCAGATGCTCAAGGGAGAGTTCAGCGAGGGAGTGGCCACTGGGGTGGATTCGTGGAGCATGCGCCAGCCTTTGGGAGTCGTCGCGGGCATCACGCCGTTCAACTTTCCGGCCATGGTGCCGATGTGGATGTTTCCTGTCGCTATCGCTTGTGGCAATACTTTTATCCTCAAGCCTTCCGAGCGTGATCCGTCCTGCGCGGGCTTCATGGCGAGACTGATGACCGAGGCAGGTTTACCTGACGGCGTCCTCAATGTCGTGAATGGCGATAAGGAAGCCGTTGATACTCTGCTATCGGATCCAACTGTTCAGGCAGTCAGCTTTGTGGGATCAACGACAGTAGGGGAGTACATCTACCAGACGGGTTGTGCCCATGGCAAACGGGTTCAGGCGCTTTGTGGTGCGAAGAATCACATGGTGGTGATGCCGGATGCTGATATGGGGCAGGTGATAGATGCGGTAATGGGCGCGGCCTATGGTTCTGCCGGCGAACGGTGCATGGCGATCTCAGTGATAGTCGCGGTTGGGGACGACACCGCAGATCGAATGATGGAGCAGTTAGTCCCGCGCATCGAGACCCTCAAGGTCGGTGCCTATGATCAGGATGGAGTCGAAATGGGCCCTGTGATTACGCCGGATGCGCGGGATCGGATCAAAGGGTATATCGATCGCGGTGTCGAAGAAGGGGCTGATCTGTTGGTAGACGGTCGCGAGATATCAATATCGGGTTACGAATCCGGCTGTTTTGTCGGAGCCACGGTGTTTGATCGGGTCACGCCGCAAATGGCGATCTACCGCGACGAGATTTTTGGGCCAGTGCTTTCGGTCGTACGTGTGAGTAGCTACGAAGAGGCGCTCGCACTGGTTAATGATCACGAGTACGGCAACGGGACTGCCATTTTTACCCGTGACGGTGATGCCGCCCGTGACTTTGGCCATCGCGCACAAATTGGCATGGTGGGGGTTAATGTGCCCATTCCCGTGCCACTGGCTTTTCATAGTTTTGGGGGATGGAAGCGTTCATTATTCGGCGATCACTATATGCACGGCCCCGAGGGCGTGCGCTTTTATACCCGGATGAAAACGGTCACCAGCCGCTGGCCATCGGGCATTAAGGAAGGAGCTGTGTTCAACTTTAAGGCCGGCGGGGAGCACTGATCCGACGCGCCAGGCGTTGGCCGAAGCCATGATGTAGTGTAAATCCTGCATTCAGTCTTTGTTCGGCACAACCTCGCCCCCGGGGCTTTCCGGTTCGTCATCCACGAGTTCAGCAGGGAACCCTGGCGCCCGCAGTTGATCACCACAGGCTTCTTCCAGACGTCGAACAATATTAGTTGACCACTCGCGCCCACCGTAGCGGTCTTGGCCGTCCTTAAAGATCTTAAGCAGTAGAGGGGATATTTCGAGCGGCACATCGACCCTGTCTGAAATCGCCTGGAACAACGACAGGTCCTTTACAACCAGGTCCATAGTGAAGTTGACATCTCGACTCCCGTTCAGGATCACTTGGCTTTCAGTTTCGTGTACAAAGGAGTTTCCTGATGAGATACGGATTGCCTCGTAAGTGGTGTTGAGATCCATCCCAGCCCGATGAGCGGTCATCAGGGCCTCGGCCAGGGCGGCGAGATTTACCGAGGCAAGATAGTTTGTGAGAACCTTCAATATCGACGCAGAACCCAGCGGACCCGTGTGTAGGACTCGTCGACCGAGAGTCGTGAGTACGGGCAGTGCTTTGTCAAAAGTAGAGCGCTCGGTCCCAGCAAATATAGATATGTTCCCGGTAGCTGCCCGGTGACATCCGCCGGAGACCGGGCAATCGATTGGTTCACCGCCTGCCGCCATGACCTGTTCACCCAGTCGGCGTACTTCGCGCTCGTCTGTGGTGCTCATTTCAGCCCAGATCGTGCCGGGACCTATTGCGCTCAGAACCCCATCTTCCCCTTCCATGACGTTGGCGCTTGCCGCTGGATTGGGCAGACAGGTGATGAGAATATCGACGTTACGCGCGATCTGTGCCGGGCTTTCTCCGATAGTCGCACCTTTTCGAGCGAACGAGTGCTCCAGTTCTGAGTCCAGATCTCGTACCGTTAGGTCGAAGTCACTACGCAAGATACTTCCGGCAAGCTTGCCGCCAACGTTACCGAGCCCGATAAAGCCTATTCTCATATCCCTTCTCATCTCTATGTCGTGGGATTGCCAGGGTTTCAGTTTGCACTAGCCGACGGGCTGAAGATCAGTTCGGTAGCGCTTAGCCTTGCTTATATAGCTCTGAACGTTATCACGAAGAAGTTGAACTTCCGCATCGGTAAGTTCCCGAACGAAGCGTGCGGGTGACCCCACGATCAGTGATCGGGGTGGAAAAGTTTTGCGTTCCGTAACCAATGCATTAGCTCCAACCAGGCTGTCCGATCCGATCTGGGCAAAATCAAGTATCACGGCGCCGTTTCCAATCAGCGCATTGTTGGCAATGGTGCAGCCGTGGATGACCGCGTTATGGCCGACAGATACGTCGGCTCCGATGATGGCAGGTGCTCCGGCATCCACATGAATTACGGTGCTGTCCTGGATATTGGTGCGAGCGCCAACCACGATCCGGTCGTTGTCGCCCCGCAGTACGGCGCCGAACCAGACGCTGGATTGTGATCCCAGATCAACTGAACCGATGACGTCGGCACTTGGCGCTACGTAGGCATCATCGGCGATGGTCGGCAGGTGGTCTCCTAACTGATAGATCATTGTGTTACTTCGTTTGTACGGTTATTTCAATGCCAGAAGTGGGCTCAGGTCAGGTGAGTCATTGATTGTGAATCCTGGGTCAATAGACTGCCACCTCGCAGACGGCCGATCAGTCCAGAGAGTCGATCAAACATTTTCTTTTTCATACTGTACTCCACCTCAAATATATCGGCAGTTTCTCGAAGAGTCATCAGGTAATCATCGCTGGTGCGAATTTCATCCACCAGCTTCAGTGTATGGGCCCGGGCGCCTAACCAGTGTTCGCCGGTGGCGACAGCGTCAAGGTCGACGACAGGCCGTTGCTGCTTGACGAAATCCTTGAACAAGGTGTGGGTTTGTTCGACTTCTTCTTTAACTTTGGCCCGGGCCCGGTCGGTCGTCTCGCCGAGCATGGTAATGGTTCGCTTAAATTCACCAGCCGATATCTGTTCATAGTCAACGTCGTGTTTTTTCAATAAGCGATTGAAGTTGGGAATCTCGGCGACCACACCAATAGAGCCAATCACAGCAAACGGCGCAGCCAGAATCCGGTCTGCAACGCAGGCCATAAGATATCCGCCGCTCGCAGCAACTTTATCGACCGCGACTGTTACCTCGATGCCAGCCTCGCGTAACCGGGAAATCTGAGAAGCAGCCAAGCCGTAGGCATGTACCATGCCGCCAGCACTTTCGAGCCGGATAACAACTTCATCTCCATCGCGCGCTCCTAATAGTATTGCGGTGATTTCTTCGCGAAGAAGTCCCACTTCACTGGCACGGATATCACCGTGAAAATTGAGGACGAACACCCGTTTTCGTGCTTCGGGGGGGTTGCGCTTTTCTGCTTTGGCTTTTGTTTTGAGTTCTTTCTTGCTAGATTTTTGCTTTTTTTTCGCCTGCTCAGGGCTTAGGGTGGCGAATTCGATGGCGTTGGCCATATCGCGGTAGCGATCATTAATCCGTTTTACATCAATCTGCTCGGGCGATGTGTGCCGATTGCGGATCGCGATACCTACCACGGCGCCAATGACGCCGATTACAGCAAGAACAATAGTCAGTGATTTAGCAAAAAAGAGACCGTAATCCGCAAGGTAGGCCATCCCAATCTCCAGGTGAGGTTGAAGGGACGGCGAGTGTAGCACCGGCCCCGGGTGTTGGTGGTATGTTGATATGATCCCCGGTTGTGGTTGTCAGGGATGTATTGCTAGGCACAGTCAAGGGAAAAGATTTATGAATGACCAGGTCATCGAGCAGTTGAATAGTCTGTCCGGATCGTTATCGATCGAGTCGATTAAAGATCGACTCAAGGAAATGATTGCCATTCCAAGCGACAATCCAATGGCTGGTGAGCCCCGCCCCGGCCATCGCGAAAAGGAGCTTGGCGAGTATTACCTGGAGCAGATGAGTCAACTCGGTATGGCCGTTTCTTCTCGTGATGCGGCGCCCGGGCGCCCCAATGTCTTTGGCACGCGTCAAGGGGCTGGCGAGCGGCCGTCACTGATGCTGTGTGGGCACCTCGATACTGTGCCGGCCGAGGGCTATGAAGAAGCCTACTGTGCACGCGAGGCGGACGGTCGGATCTACGGGCGTGGCTCCTGTGACATGAAAGCGGGATTGGCTTGTTATCTTGAAGTGGTACGCCTGTTGCAGGAGGCAGATGTACAACTCCAGGGAACATTAATGCTGTGCGGCGTCGCCGACGAGGAGTGGCAGATGATCGGTTCCCGTGAAATCGGCCTTAATGGCCCGATGGCAGACCAGTGCATCATCGGCGAACCCTCAGACCTTGCTGTGTGCCCGGCACATAAAGGGCAGCATGGCCTGTTTATCCGCACCTTTGGTAAGGCGGTGCACTCCAGTATTCCTGAACACGGAGAAAATGCGATTGAACGTATGGCCCGGGTTGTCACGGCATTGTCTGATTACAACGCAGAGCTCGCATCCCGTGAGCCCCATCCCTTGTGTGGTCATGGGCGTTACAGTCCAGGTGTGATCCGCGGCGGTGATCTCGTTAGCGCAGTACCTGATTTTTGTGAACTTGAAATCGATCGCCGTCTGCTTCCAGGCGACAGTGCAAAAAGCGTACGCCAGGATATCGAGAAGCGGTTGGAATCTCTGAAGGCAGACGACCCAGGGTTTCGCTACGAGATTAGCGATCCCTCTTGGGATATCCCGGCCAATGATGTTCCGCTGGACTCCCCAGTTGTGCGCTCATTACTCGAATCGTCGCAATTACTCACTGGATCGCCGGCACAGGCGTCGGCTTTCCCCGGAGCGACTGATGCGCCTCATCTGGGCAGTCCTGCTGTGGTGTGTGGGCCCGGCTCTTTAGTTCAGGCGCACTCGCTTAATGAGTACGTCGAGATTGAGCAGTTGACCCGGGCGACGCAGATGTACCTGCATGCCGTATTTGACCTGCTAGCCTAGCGCGCAAATCGCTCCGGGCGGTACGGCGCAAGATCCACGGTGGGTGGGTGTCCATCGATGATCTGCTGGACCAGTTTGCCAGTAATGCCACCGAGCGTTATGCCGATATGGTGGTGGCCGAACGCATAGATCAGCCCCGGATGCCGTGAAGAACGACCGATCACCGGCAGGCTGTCGGGCAGAGTAGGTCGAAAACCCAACCAGGTATCCCCGCGTTGTCCAACTTGAGGTAGGACACGATGGACCCATCGCTCAATGTAGGCCAGCCGGGCCGGGTTTGGTGGGGCGTTCAGGCCGGCAAGCTCAACGGTTCCTGCCGCCCGCAGACCTAAGTTAAGTGGCGACAGATAAAGGCCAGCATCTGCCAGCCCAACCGGTCGGCTCAGCAATGTAGCGCTATCTGGAAACATGACGTGATAGCCTCTTTCCGTTTCCAGCGGCAGCGGGTCGATGAGCCCACTGCTGATAGTTTGTGACTGCGCGCCCGCTGCCAGCACTACTTGTCGGGCGCTGATCGACCTTGAGTCGCCGATGACCTGTATATCGCCCAAGTCATTGCGGGCCAGGGAGGTCACTTTCTCACGCAGCACTTGGCCACCATCAGCCGCGAATTTCTCGACCATTTTTAAGATAATTTGTTGCGGGTCCAGCAGTTGAAAACCGTCATCGTAGAGAACGCCTCCAGCGAATACCGAGGCCAACTGGGGCTCAAGGTTCTGAATGTCACTGATATCAAGTTCTGTGATTGCGACACCCTGCCGACGCCGTCGTTGGATGTCATCCTGTGCACCAGCTAAGCTTTTTTCGCTTGAATACAGGTAGATCGTACCGTTGCGCCGGATCAGGTTGAGCGCATCAGAGCTACGAAACAGAGTCATTGCCGCATCCTCGGCATGCGCTAGCAGAACACCTAGCGCTTTAATGATGTGGCTAACCTCAGCGCGCTTGCAGTGGCGCAAAAACGAGAGCAGCCAGGGCAGCATCGTCGGCATATAGGTCAAAGAAATGGACAACGGTCTAGCAGACCCCCACAGCAGGGCCGGTAGTGCCGTAAGTAGCTTAGGATGATTAACGGGGATACAGGCGTAACTGGCAAAGGTAGCCGCATTGCCGTAACTGGCGCCACTCCCCGGTTCGTTGGCATCCACCAGTATGACCCGGTGACCTGCACGCTGGAGATACAAAGCACAGCAGACGCCGACCATGCCGGCACCGATGACGACTATCTTCGCAGCTGCCTTTGCCTGATCCATTGTGTCAGTTTCTATGAGCCCAATTATTGTCGTGCAATCGTTTTATCGAGCACAAAGAGCTACAGCGAGGTCTCCACCATACCTACTTTGTAGACCCAGGCAAAACGGTAGTTACCAGCAGTTTATCCCGGGATCCTGACGTACTCGAAATCGTCGGGCTGGTTGTCGATTGAGCGGGCCGGCGGTGCGATCCACGATGCGTATTGGCCAGGTTGATGCAGCGGTTGCATCAGAGATTGCAAGAAGTCAGCGTCGTCCGTGGTAGGCAGATAGTGGTCGCGTTGCTGTTGCCACTCTTTTTGTTGCATAAGATGACCCTCTGGCGAGGCCTCGACTGAGGCAAATTCGCCGATTGCCCGATTAAAAGCAACGTGCGGCAGTTTCAGCTTGAACTCTATGCCGGCCTTGGCCATCACCAGGTTCCACCTCTCGACTCCACGGGCGCATTCGCGCACATAGTCGTCACGCAGGCGCATGTTAAGAGCGGGTAATGCCGGCGAGTCAATGCTTTGAATACGCCCATCTATAACCTTGAGCACCGGATACAGGGCATCGACGAGCCGATGGTCATCATCGATATCGATTTCCTTGTAGCGCCCCTTAAGGCCCGCGTCAAAAAAGTTTGCGGCGTTGGTCGATATCTCAGAGCCGAAAAGATCAAGCGAAACTGAAAAGTGAAAGTTCACTTTACGCTGTATCAAGGGCAGATCAATCGCGCCCAACCCTCTGATTTCATCTATCCGAAATGGGTCGTCTATCTGGTTCTTTGCCATGATCTGGCAGGTGCGTTGAAGAATCCGAGCGATGCCACTTTGGCCCACGTACATATGATGGGCTTCCTCGGTTAGCATAAACCGGGTGGTGCGTGACAGCGGATCAAATCCGGATTGAGCCAGGCTTTCGAGTTGCATTTTGCCATCACGGTCGGTAAAAAACGTGAACATGAAGAAGGAAAGCCAATCTGGGGTTTCTTCATTGAAAGCGCCCAGTAGTCGCGGCGCATCAGGATCTCCCGATCGACGGCGCAGAAGTTCCTGCGCCTCTTCGCGGCCATCGCGGCCAAAATACTTTTGCAGCAGGTATACCATAGCCCAGAGATGGCGCGCTTCCTCGACGTTAACCTGAAAGGCGTTGCGCATGTCGTATAGCGAAGGTGCGGTTTTTCCCAGAAACCTCTGCTGTTCTACCGATGCCGGCTCGGTATCACCCTGGATTACAATCAGGCGGCGCAACAGTGCGCGGTACTCGCCTGGCACCTCTTGCCAAACCGGTTCACCTTGATATTCACCGAACCCAATTGTGCGGTTTTCTACCTGCGGCGCCAGCAGGATACCCCAGCGATACTCAGGCATCTTGACATAACCGAATTGGGCCCAGCCTTCACGCTCAACGCTGATTGCGGTGCGCAGATACACGGGGGATTCTTGAAATACATCAGGCCCCATTGATTTCCACCAACTCAGAAAATCAGGATGCCATTTTTCTAGCGCCTTGAGGACTTTGCGATCAGAGGCGAGACCTACGTTGTTCGGAATAATAGTGTCGTAGGCTACGTGGCTGGATTCACTCATCGCGATCATCTCCATCAGGGTATTTACATGGTGTCATCAGATTAAGTCCGCGCCTTGTCGAAAAGGCCTTTTTGTCCACTGCCGTAGCGGCGCAAAGCGCCGCTTTCTCCAGCAGCGTTGGGCCGTTGAAAAACCCAGTTCTGCCAGGCGCTCAAGCGTCCGAAGATCTTTGTTTCCATGGTTTCTGGCCCAGCGAAGCGAAGATTGGCTTCCATGGCAGTCAGGGCATCCGGCGAGAAAGCGGCGCGTTCTTCGAGAAAAATTCGGATCTCGTCTTCCCAGTCGGACTCGTCCAGAGCAAAGGTGACCAGGCCCAGTTCTTCGCATTTCTTGGCATCGATCAGCTGATCCAGATAGGGTTGAATCCTCTGTAGTGCATCATTATTGCCTAAAAAGCGGGTCTGCAGACGGGTCAGATCATTACTCATCGGCAGTGACTCAAGATTCGTCTTGGTAATACACAGGGTCGCTGGCTGCGGCTGCTCGTCATCCTCATCCACCATGATATAACTTCGATCGCAGGCCAGAACGATTTCGGCCAGCAGTCCGACAAAACAGCTACCCGGGCCCACCAGAGCGACCAGTGACCGTCCAGTCAGGTCGAGTCGTTTCAATACCCGCTTCCAGTACAGGCGAATCTCAGATGTCAGCCAATGATTGGAGTGCTTTCTTAGAAAACGGTCATGTGACAGTACTTGTTCTGTTTGTCCAGTGCTGCGAAATACCAGAACTCCGATCTCGGGTTCATTAAAGCGGAAATGAAGCAGGCAATCATCGAGTTCCCGGGCGCAACGCAGCAACCAGGCCTGATCGCCTTGTGTGATCAGGGCGTCGGCCGTGTCTGGTGGTGGGGTGTCTGGCCCATGCAGCATTATCGTTGCGGTGGCGCCTTCTCGGTCCACAGTTGCTGTTAAGGTGCTGTAGCGCAGACTGTCCTGTTCGATGGTTCGTTGCAGTGGTAACAGCGTAATGCCCTTGGTGGCGGGTCTGGGTTCGGTTTGCGTTGCCAGTTGCTGCGCCACCTCGGTGACGGCGCTATCCAGGTCCGATGCGGCTACCGCTTGGTCAACCAGACCCCACGCAACAGCCCGAGGCCCTTTAACGCCTTCCGTCAGGGTGGCGAAAACATCTGCCCGGTCGCGGCGGACCCGGCGTTTATCGGTCAGCCGGGTCAACCCTCCGGTTCCTGGCAAGACAGCAAGTAGTGGAACTTCAGGGAGCGAAACTGCCGCTGAACCATCGTCTGCCAGCATAATATAGTCAGTCGCCAGCGCCAGTTCGTATCCGCCACCTGCGCAAACGCCTTCGATCACGCTGATGTATTTTTGCCCGGATTCACGGCCCGCCTCTTCTATGGCATTTCGGGTCTCGTTGGTAAATTTACAGAAATTGATTTTGTAGCCATGCTCGGCGCCCGCGAGCATGCGAATGTTGGCCCCGGCACAAAAAACCCGCTCTTTTCCGGAGCGCAGTACGACTGTATGCACCTCGGGATGTTCAAAGCGCAACCGTTGCACCGCATCATGCAGTTCGATATCAACACCAAGATCGTAGGAATTCAGTTTCAGATCATAACCCGCAAACAAGCCGGCATCCTCGGTTACGTCGAGGATCAAGTGAGCAACCGTATCATTGATTTCTATGCGCCAGTGATGGTAGCGCGATGGGTGAGTTTCAAAGTTTATGTGCATCGTTATGATCTCTCCTTGTCATCGGTAATCTGGGTTTTATCTACTGCCCCGGCGAAAAACAGATCCAGAACAAACGCAATTTTCTGTGCCGTGGTCGGCAATACGCGTTCACCGTGGTGGCTGACACAATGCTCGACCAAGCTGATAAAACAAAATGATGCCAGGCGTGCATCAATCGGACGCAATTCCCCGACGCGGATGCCGCGTTGAATAATTGAGCGCACCTGGTCGGGTAGGGCGCTCTGGTAGCAGCGTATTAACTCCTGACGCGCTTCCTCACTGAGCGTGTTGATGTCTCGGCGGATCAGCCCGGCGAGACGCCTTTGTTGGGCGGGCAAAGCCAGAAAGGAGTGGGCCAGCGCTTCAAGGCGCTGACGGCACGAACCCTCCATAACCACCGCTTTATTGAATAACCGGTGCTTTTCTGAAAGGTCAGCCTGCATCATTACCAGGTACAGCGCTTCCTTACCGGCAAAGTGATGATATAGGCCGCCTTTAGTAACGTTGGCTGCCCCAGCGATTTGATCCATCGTTACGTCTGCGTAACTGTGGGTTAGAAACAACTCACGGGCGATCTTAAGAATTCGAGCGGCTGTGGGGTGCCGAGTATATTGTTCTTTCATTCGCATACCGACCAGTCGGTGAGTCTATCTTTTGTCAATTCACACTGCAAACCGA
>CAJWEF010000076.1 GCA_913031305.1 uncultured Acidiferrobacteraceae bacterium | reverse complement strand
CATCGATGCCCGACAAACCTGGATGGTGGGTGATTCGGTCAGCGATATGGACGCGGCGCGCACCGCCGGGGTGAATGCTCTCGCAGTCAGTTGGGGCTGGCAATCCGCTGATGTGCTAAAAACGCGAGCGCCCGATCATCTTTTCCATGCTCCGCAGGAGCTTCACGCTTTTCTAAGCAGTCCCCTTGCTTTATCGCAGATGAGCCATTCTTGAATACCCTGGCACACCTATACCTGTCAGGGAACGACCCGGACCTGATACTGGGCAACTTTATCGGGGACTCGATTCGGGGCGAGCAATTCAACAGACTAAACCCGCAAGTGCAACAAGGGGTGCTTTTGCACCGACAGGTAGATCGCTATACCGATGCACACCCGGTCTTTCGGGGGCTATCGTCTTTGATGCGTGAGGACTTTGGCCGTTATTGCTCGGTAGTGGCCGACGTATTTATGGATCATTTCCTGGCTAAAGACTGGCACCGCTACCATCAGCAACCCCTGGTTGATTACACCGACTGGATCAAGTGTATTCTCGCGCCGCGCATAAGCGCGTGCCCTACCCGGTCGCAAAGGTTCTTCGATTACCTCAGTCGAACCGATACGCTTTTGCATTATCGGTCCACCAGCGGTATCAACCAGACGCTGTCACAGATGGCCCAGCGCACTCGCTTTAATTCGGGGATGGAAAAATCCGGCGAAGTCTTGGCGCGGCTTTACCCGCAACTGCAAAACGGTTTCGATGATTTTTTCCCTCAACTCGTCGCCTACGCCGAGCACCAAAGGCACTCACCAACCCCACAGGCAAAGCAAGTCAGCTCTCAGGCCGAACCAGCGTTGGCGTCCTGAGGGGTATGGTAATAATCACTTTCGCTGGCTGATTGACGCACCTGTTCAATCAGTCGTTCAAGGCGCTTTTGAGCGGTGTCGATCTCTTCGCACGATTCGCAATCCAGATCGCCACAAGGCTGATGCGCATAAAGCCAGAAATGCACGGCTCCGGCCAGCAGGCCAGAGGCCACTTCCCAGCTGTCCGATTCCGAATCCTGGTCCAGCAACTGGTTGCCCAACTCAATCATGCGCTCAGCAGCGGCGTCAAAATTCTGGGTATCGTCTTCGAGTTCCATGGCTCCCTCGGGGCCGGTCACGGTCGGCCAAAGGCATTACTGTGGGCAGCGGATTCTACCGGCTCGGCCGCTGCCCGGCCAGCGCCGGCTCACACAAGGCGTTTCCGGCAGGCCACACCAGCGGGTAGCGCTCGCTATCCAGTGGGTCTCCATCGCGGTGGGCGCTCGAACGCAGGTTCTCATTCGTGCCCACACGTGTATCGTAAACCACATCATCGCCGGTGTAGCGCACAGCATATCCCCGTCTGCGTTGGTCGCGCCTGAGATTGCCACCCGAGCCATGCACTGTAAGACCATGAAAAACATAAACATCACCAGGCTCTAGATCCCAACTGACCAGCTCGTAATCTTCACGCTGCGCTTCGATGTCGGGCATCGGTTCGTAATTGGGGTTAATCTCGTAACGATCCTGCCCCACCGTCTCACCAAAAGCCTGGGGCTGAAACCAGCGGCCCCAACGATGAGACCCGGGCACAAACTCCAGTGCACCCGAATCCACCGTTACCGGGTCAAGTGCGATCCAAAAAGACAGCACCTGCCAGCCCCGCATCGCCCAGTAAGGCTGGTCGTTGTGCCATCGGGTTCGGTTTGGTGTGCCAGGCTCTTTGGCGAACAACTGGTCATATAACAGATTGACCTTTTTCGAGTCCAAAAGTTGCGCAGCAAGCCCTGGCAGTGGAGATTGAAAGCAGAACGCACGAAACCTTTGGTCGTGCTCCCACAGGCGCAAGTTACCGTGAAAGCGGCCCTGGCTATTGTCAGGTTGATAACCATGAAAGAAAGGGCCCGGAGAATTGATATCGGTTTCAATCGCCTCGGCCAGGGTCTTGAGCCACTGTTGACTTACACACTGGCGAATCACTGCCACACCATCGGTACGGAATTGAGAAACCAGTTCTAAAGACAAGCGTTTGGGTGCTGTCATAGCAAGCGTTCTTCAAAGATCACGTGAGGGCCCCATCTTGGTTCGCCCGGCCATTATGTTACATACTCCCACGCGGGCGAAGGCTGGCACCAACCACGACGCAAGGAAATCTGAAGATGCGCTATCAACCGTTAGGACGCACTGGCATTGAAGTATCGGCGATATGCCTGGGCACCATGACCTGGGGTGAGCAGAATACACCAAAGGAAGGCTTCGCGCAGATGGATCATGCCCTTGCGGGCGGCATCAATTTCTTCGATACGGCAGAGATGTACCCGGTGGATGTTCGCGCTGAAACCTATGGCCATACCGAGGCCATCATCGGAGACTGGCTGGCTGAACGGCGCTGTCGCGATCAGATTATCCTTGCGAGCAAGGTCTGTGGCCCAGGGCAGAGTCATATCCGTGGGGGCGATTGCCGCTTTACCCGGGACACCATTCACAGCGCGTGTGAGGGCAGCCTGAAGCGCCTGCGTACCGACTATATCGACCTGTATCAACTGCACTGGCCGGACCGGGGCTGGACCGATTTTAAAAACCTCGGACAAACTCAAGTCATTGAGGACGTGGGCTCTGACCGCGAGGAAACCCTGATCGCACTCGATGAGCTGATCCAGGCCGGAAAAATCCGAGCCTGGGGCATCTCTAATGAAAGTGCCTGGGGAGTGATGGACTTTGTCGCCCGGGCTGATAAGGGTCGAGTGTCACGTCCCGCCAGCATCCAGAATGCCTACAGTCTTCTTAACCGCAAGTTTGAGTTTGCCCTTGCCGAAATTGCCTTGCGAGAACACGTTGGCCTGCTTGCCTATGCGCCCATCGCAGCAGGTGTACTGACCGGGAAGTACCTTGACGGCGCGCGCCCGCCTGGCGCTCGTAACACACTATGGCCTTCCAACACCCGCTATTTCAACGATCAGGCCCAATCTGCCACCAGAGCTTATGTCAAACTCGCCGGCGAATTGGGGCTGTCGCCTGAGGTACTCGCCCATGCTTTCGTTCTGAGCCGACCGTTTTTAACCGCCTCGATTGTCGGGGCTACCCGGATAAGACATCTGGACCAGGCTTTCGCTGCACTAGACTACACGATATCAGATGAACTCGTCTCGCGTCTGCAGGAACTGCACCATCAATATCTGGTGCCGGCACCCTAAGACATTCCCTATACCCAACGATCAAAAGAAATTGTCATGGCTAAACCGTTAACCCAGGCACCGCAGGTACCAGCGCGCACCTTCTTGAATTTTCCCCTCGTTCTGGATCTTGATAATCTTGAAGCAGACATCGCTATTCTTGGCATTCCCTATGGCCTGCCCTATCGGCCACACGAGATGGCCAATGACCAGAGCCGGGCGCCAGACGCGATCCGCCAGGGCCCAAGCTACGTTCCCTACACCCTGTCCAGTTACGACTGGGATCTCGATGGATACCTGCTCGATGGCCGTGATATCACTGTGGTCGACTGCGGTAATGTCAGCGCTGATCTCAACGATCACCAGGAACACTACCGTCGCGCTGAGCAGGCCGCCCGAAAGATTCTGGCGACGGGCACAACCCTGATAGCCCTGGGTGGAGATCACGGGATTCCGATTCCCGTCATGCGCGCCCTTCAGCGCCAGGAGACCATCACACTGGTGCATATCGATGCCCACATTGACTGGCGTGACCAAGTCAATGGCGTGCGTGAAGGCTACTCAAGTCCTATCCGGCGCGCTTCAGAGATGGACTGGTTTGGCTCCATCGTGCAGATCGGTATTCGTGGTAACGGCAGTGCTCGAGCAGAAGAAGTACAAGATGCGCGGGACTACGGCGCAGATATCATTACCGCTTACGAAATGCATGAGATTGGTATGGCAGCTGTACTAGAGCGCATTCCCGATGGCGGACCCTATTACTTGACTATTGACGCCGACGGATTGGACCCTACCATCATGCCGGGAGTAATGGCGCAGGCCCCCGGAGGTCTGAACTGGTTACAGGTTCGACAACTGGTTCATGGCCTGGTCAACAAAGGCCGGGTGCTGGGAATGGATCTGGTGGAGATTGCACCCTCTTATGATCATGGGCACATTACGATCACTCACGCAGAACGGTTGATCTGTAATTTTATCGGCGCTTGTGTGCGGGCCGGCTACTACGACTGATGCAAGCAACAGATGCTGTACTCTTCGCGGTTAGAGTTGAGCCGCCAAAGCCGTTAGCAGATCATCGACTTCAGCCTCAGAAGTGTTCCAGGCGGTCACAAACCGCATTGCCTTTCCATCAAGCTCTTCATCGTTGACCTTGATGCCCTGCTGGGCCAGAGCCTTAATCAAAGACCGAGGCATACGCACAAACACCTCATTGGACTGGGTCGGGTAAGCAAGCTCAATGCCAGGCAGCGCATCAAGGCCCTGACCCAAACGCTGGGCCATGGTGTTTGCCTGCCGGGCATTGCGTAGCCAGACATCGTCAGCAAGATAACCCTCAAACTGCGCCGAGATAAAGCGGCTTTTTGAAAGCAGTTGCCCGGCGCGTTTTTGCAAAAATGGAAAATCGCCCACGAGTTCGGGCTTGAAAAAGATTACCACCTCCGCCGCCAGGCAGCCGTTCTTGGTGCCGCCAAAAGACAGCACATCGATTCCCGCTTGCCAGGTCATCTGCGCTGGCGTTATCCCAAGCGTCACCAGGGCATTGGCAAACCGCGCGCCATCCATGTGAACCGGCAGCTGGTGTGCGCGTGCAACTGATGTAATCGACTTGATCTGGTCAAGCGGATATACCGTACCTGACTCACAGGCCTGGGTGATGCTTACGGCCGAGGGCTGAGCATGGTGTACGTTGCCCCGGCCGTAAATTGCCTGCTCGAGTGTGTCTGCACTGATCCTGCCATCGACGCCCTTCATATCAATAAGTTTTGCGCCGCCGGTAAACATCTCCGGTGCACCACATTCATCGGTATTGATATGAGATAACTCATGGCAGAAGATTTTTCCAAATGACGGCGTCAAAGCAGACAACGCCAAGGCATTGGCAGCGGTCCCGGTCGTCACCGGAAAAGCCGTTACCGGTGTTTCAAATATTTCAGAAAGTCTTGCGCGAAGTCCTGCGGTCCATGGGTCTTCACCGTAAGATGGCGTGGTTCCGGTATTGGCACGCGCTAAGGCCTGCATAACCTCGGAGCAGGCGCAGGAGACGTTATCGGAAGCGAAATTATTCACCGAATTGCCCATAGTAAAACCTTAATTGATAGAGAAAATTTTTTACTGCTAATCGATGACGATCAGTTCGCGCGCTACGTCACACAGGCGCTCGCCACCGCTATCGGTCACGATGAAGGGTTCCGATACGGCAGCGCCGATCGTCTCCAGCCAGACGCCCGATTGGAAATGAAAGCACATACCGCTTTGCAGAACGGTTGTGTCACCTGGGCGTAGACTGGCAGTGCGCTCCCCCCAGTCTGGCGGGTAATTGACGCCGATCGGATACCCCACCCGGCTTTCTTTTTGGTAGCCGTTGCGGTTGAGCACCTTCTGCCATACCGCCTCAACCTCCTCGCAGGTCGAGCCAGGGCGGGCTACCTCCAGAGCGGCATCGACTCCCTCAACGATGGTATCCGCCAACTTCACGACTTCTTGAGGCGGTGTGCCGAGATACAGTGTGCGCGTCAGCGGGACCTGGTAATGGTGCCGAGCACCACCCAACTCCATCATTACCAGGGCGTCATCAGGCAAGGGGTGTTCAGACCAGGTCAGGTGTGGCGTGCTGGTGCCCTCAGCCACCTGTATCAGCGGGCATAAGCTACTGTAGTTGCCATATTTGCCGTTAACACCCATCACCTGTGCGTGGTAAACCTCAGCGATGATCTCGTACTCCGGCACACCGGGCGCGACTTTTGCGATTGCCCTGTTCATGGCAGCGCTTACGATCTGGCCTGCTTCGCGCATATAAACTAACTCGGCGTCTGATTTGATCAGCCGTGCCCAGTTCACCAGTTCCTGTGAATCAGACACGCTTGCGTCTGGCATGCCTCTAACCAGGTGGGCGTGTGCACGGGCAGTGTAGTAATGCGCATCCAACTCCACCCCAATGCGGGCCGATCCCCAGCCACGCGCGGTAATCAGTTCAGCCAGTTCATCGTAGGGATGTTCGCTCGGGTGATGAATCAGCGTTTCGGAAAAAGTCGTAATGTTATCTGGTGGAATATCTGTGGTGATGTGTGCTGCTTTTGCGTCCTGGGGGCGGCCAAACCAGATCGGACTTGCCTCATCGGTATGAACGAGAACCACCTGGGGGGTGTAAAAAGACCAGCCATCAAAGCCGGTTAACCAGTTCATATTCGCCGGATCCTGACAGATGATCAGATCAAAACCCTGATCGACCATTCTCTTTTTTGTCTCAGCAAGGCGGCGGTGATATTCTGCCTTGGGAAACGGCTTGCTGTATTGCATGTCGATTTCTTTATGAATAGTGAACGTTTTGCCAAGCTACGATGATCAGTCAACCTTTAGCGCAATCACCGCCAGAAAATCTCCTGGCTTGATCAGGCAGGGATAATGACGGCCCATAAAGATGCCATCTACCTTCGATCGGTATTCCACCGGGGGTGCCCCGGTTCGCTCTGTGTCATGAATCACTCCGATCAGATCACCTTCCTTAACCTCATCGCCCAGGTTGTTACACATCTCGAGAAGTCCAGAATGCTCAGAGGTGATAAAACAGCGCGGGTCCATTGTATCTACGTTAGCTGACGGCATTCGTTCTGGCTTACCAGGCAAAATACCGGCATGCATGAGCACGTTGGAGATGCCGCGCTTTGCGATACCCGCAGTGGTTGCATCAGTAGAGCCGCCACCGCCCAGCTCAGTGCCTACAAAAACCTTTCCCTGGTTCTCGGCAGCAGTGTCATAAAGATGAACAGGCTCATGCTCTAGCAGCATCATCGAATAGGGGGCATTAAATGCCTCCACCGCAGCAACACAGCGGGCCTGCTGCTCTTTATCATCCAACACGTGAGCCGCGCCGAATGGGGCGAACTTCATCGTCTTACCACCGGAATGAATATCGATTACGTAATCCGCCAGCGGCAGTAATGTGCGGGAAAAATAATCCGCGACAATCTGGGTAATGGTGCCATCCGGATCGCCGGGGAACACCCGGTTCATGTTGCCGCCATCGATTGATGAGGTCCGTTTACCGGCCCTGAAGGCAGGGTAATTCATGGCCGGCACAATAATCACACGGCCACTGATGGCCTCCGCGTTAAGCTCAGTGGCCAGACACCAGAGCGCTATGGGTCCTTCGTACTCATCGCCATGATTGGCGCCAGTGAGCAACGCGGTAGGTCCTTCACCATTTCTAACCACCGTGACTGGGATCATCACTGCGCCCCAGGCTGAATCATCCCCCGAATAGGGAACCTTCAAAAAACCATGCTGAACGCCATCGGCATCAAAATCTACTGTGGGTTGGATCGGGTTATCTCTCATGGGTCCTCCTGACAAGCGTCTGCTCAAGTCCTGAATCCGGGCTTATTGATGCCCTAGTGGGGTTCGCGACCGGGTTACGGGAGGGTCGAAGAATGCTATTTAAACATTCACGAAATAACGACCGATTCCCTTCAAGGTCATATAGAGGTACTGGCGCCGTGCATTGCCAACACCGTGCATATCACCAACCTCCAAGGCACGTTGAATCTCGGAGATCTCATGACCCAGAATTCCTACTGCCTCGTTCCAATCCAGATTGTGCAGGAAAGTGAACCAGATGCGGGCCGCGCGGTAGTACAGGAAGTCCGTCATATCGCGCAACGCCTGGTTTCCAATCAGACCCAGAAGAAGTTCGTGTAAATCGTTGCACAACAATGCATAGGCCCGCTGATCAACCGGGCCATCCTTGAGTATTTCGACCCGGTCTTGCAGTGTTTTGATGTCCTTAAGAATTTCAGTAGTGGCTGCGATAGGAGACAGGTCACCGGTCATCTCCGACAGGCGCATTCGCAGTTCGTAGACCTCCTTAAATGCTTTGAGGTCAAGATCAGTAACGATAGTGCCAATACCATTGCGGGTCTCGACCAGGCCTTCATGACCCAAGCGCTGAAGAACATTTCGAACCGGCGTGCGACTGACCCCGAATTCCTCAGCGAGAAGGCCTTCGTTGAGCAATGTGCCCGGATGGTAGTCAAGCAGGCAGATTCGCTCGCGAATAGCCTTGTAGATGCGGTTGAATCTTTCGGATTGATTTTCGCGTCGTTGGCCAATAGACGACACAGTTTTTTTTGCGGCAGTTGTCACATCATCACCCACTCCGCTAGTCGCCAAGTTTGGGTCTTAGACAGTTGTCACCCCAATCAAGCTGGAAAAGCCGGCCATAGCCTTCAATAGCATCATCGATGCCGGCACGACGCAGACAATCCCACAGCATGGCCTGATTAGAGCACACAACAGGTTTACCGGCGGCATCTTCGATCTGCTGTAACACGTCGATGGTGCGGATACCGCCACAGCTGACAAAGATGGCATCGGCATCATCCCGGTCTACACTCAGGGCAAAGTCCCGAAGGTAAGAAGGGGTGATGCGGCCCATCGCCTCGCCATCTTCGACATTCAGGCCCTGGATATCGAGCACCTCAAATCCCTTTCCCTGAAGGAATTTCAGTTCCATCGTGTTGATCTCATCAAGATAGGGCGTGGCCACCACGATTCTGTGCGCTTCCAGCCGGTGCAGGGCGTTGATAACGCCGGTAACCAGGGTTGCCGGCTGGGCCCAGGGAGCACCGCGTCTGATCTCGGCCATCACCCGTTCCTCGCCGATGACGATCGACCCGGAGGTACAGGCGTAACAGACCACGTCCGGGCGTGCTTCTGGCTGCAGCAGCGAGGCAGCCTCGGCCATATCGTCGATATGGGCAGCGAGATTGGCAACGGTGCAGTCATTGTCTGTGCGCAGGCGGGTGACACTGGCCCCCACACCTTCAGGTATCAGGCGAAAGATGTTCTCTTCCATCGCAAGATCAGTGGAGAGAATGATGAACCCCAGTTTAGCCCGCCAGTGAGTGCCCTGGTCGTAGCCCACTTCACGCGGTGTGGAGCGCACGGGGTTTGTCGGTACCGTCCCGACTCTGCTGTTACCCGACATTTAACCGAGCACCCGGGCGAGATCAGCAGACAGATCCTCGGGATCTTCTAAGCCCACAGAAAGCCTGAAAACCCCGTCACCGGCAAATTCACGGTACGCCGCCAGTTGCTCATCGGACAGGTGATAACTCGATGCCATCAGGTCATCGGTCCCGAGCCAGCAGATCAGGCTGCGGTGATGACCCAGGGATACCGCGTAATGGATGACCTGCAGCTGCGCCATCATCTGCCGGCTCATAGCCGGGCCATCGCTGACTCGAAAAGAAAGCATCCCGGAGAAGTTATCCATCTGGCGGCAGGCGAGTTCATGGTGCGGATGACTTGGCAGGCCCGGGTAGAACACCCTGTCGACCTGAGGGTGTGCTTCCAGATACCTCGCCAGCGCCATGGCATTGTCCTGGTGGGCCTGCATCCGGATCGGCAGCGTTGCCAGACCCCGATTAATCAGCCACGCATTGAACGGACTGATCACTCCGCCGAAATGAATCTGTCCAGCAGTCGCAACTGCCTGGATATTCTCTTCAGATGCAAGGACCGCGCCACCCATCGCGTCACCATGCCCGCAGCAGTACTTGGTCAGCGAATGAATCACATAATCCGCACCAAGGGTGATTGGCTGTGTCGCGATCGGAGTGGCAAAAGTGGAGTCAATAGCGAGGCGGGCTCCGTGCTGATGCGCGATCGCGGCGACAGCCGCGATGTCAGTCAGGCGCATGGTCGGATTGGCCGGTGTCTCACCCCAGACCAGGCGGGTCGCCGGGGTAATTGCGCGCTCGATCGCATCCAGGTCCGAGAAATTCGCCGCTACGACTTCGATCCCCATTCGGGCAAGATCGTTGCGCGCCAGCTCGGCCGTTCCCGGATAGTTAGCATCGCTGATGACCAGTCGATCGCCGGATTTCAGCAGACTGAACAATACGGCAGCCGTTGCCGCCATACCGGAGGCGAAACAGCGGCAGGCCTGTGCCTGTTCAAGCGTTGCGAGCTTGTCTTCTAACTGCCGTACTGTCGGATTGCTCCAGCGACTGTAAATGTAGGGAGCCTCCTCAGGAATATCGTAAGCAGAAAAACCTACCGGCTCGTCCAGCACAAAGGTACTCGACATGACTATATTCGGTGCCGATGCGCCAGTATGTGGATCCGGCTCCTCGCCGGCGTGAACCGCCAGCGTGCGCTGCCCTGGAGAATTCCGCCCGTCCTTGTCAGCCATCTTTTTTCCTTATCTTGTGCTTCAGTTCAACAAGAAGTATATTATCTTTATACAGGTAAATCAAAGCTTCCCGATAACTACTGCCGTTAGAACTTGTAGCGCGATTCACCCGAGAGAATCGTACACCAGGAGGAAGGTGGACATGTCATACGAAAAGATATCGATGCCCGCAGAAAGAGAACTGCTGCCGTTGTTTCAAAGTCGCACCGAAGAACTGCAGGAGCGCCTCAAGGATGTGGGAATCGATATTCTTATTATCACCAACATTGATTCCATCTACTACTTTTCCGCTTATTGGGGAGATCTCGGGCTTGAGTTCGGCCGCCCAACAATGCTTGTCGTTGCGAGCAACGGCGACGCCACTCTGATAACACCTGCGTCCGAGTCGTTAATGGCCCGCGCTATGACCTGGGTCGAGGATATAGGTCTATATTCTGACGGCGTTGGCGAGGAATGGCGCGATCCACTGCGTAAAGCACTTGGGAGCGCTGAAAATAATGTCCGCATCGCGATCGAACGTAACGATATTCCGGCAGTGATTGCAAATTTCTTGCCCACAGAGTTTGGACTCAATGATCCTATTGACGCCACGCCCATTATCTCGCAAATGCGAATAATCAAATCTGCGCAAGAACTCAATATGATTCGCCAGGCCGGTCAGGTCGCCATCGCCATGGGGATCGCTGGACGCGATGCTATGGCAGTGGGTGTCCCCGAATATGAAGTGACTTTAGCCTGTATGGTCGCCGGTACACGAAAAGCGGCTGAGATTATCGCTGCGGAAGACCAGGACTCCTTGATGAGCCCGGTAATCCATAATCTTCAGGCTTTACAGTCCGGCCACTTTACCAGTTACACCCACCTGCATCCGCGGGTGCGCAAGATTCGTCATGGCGATCCGATCTACATGTGCTTTTGCTCGATATGCCACTTTAAGCAATTCAAACTGGGCTATGACCGGGAATACTTCGTGGGCAGCGTCGACGATGAGACGGCCCGGGTCTACAACACCGCAATCGAGGCACAGGCGGCAGCATTTCGTGAAATGCGCCCCGGCGTCGCCGCCGAAGATGTTCACAAAGCTGCCGATGAGGTCTACCAGGGCGCAGGCTTCGCCCCATCGTACCGAACCGGCCGTGCGCTCGGCTACTCGTCATTGGAAAAACCCGAGTTGAAGTACGGTGACAGAACGCCACTTGAATCCGGCATGGTCTTCGCCGTCGACGGCGGGATAACGGTGCCTGATGTTTTTGGGGCGCGGGTTGGTGACACGGTCATCGTCACCGATGATGGCATCGAAATTGTGACGGAATATCCGCGTG
>CAJWEF010000075.1 GCA_913031305.1 uncultured Acidiferrobacteraceae bacterium | reverse complement strand
TAAAGGGCAGTGACTGCATCGAGCAGGATTAGATCAGTTAGCGTCTTCTATCCTCTGGAGAGAGATTTTCGTGCTTTTCCATCGCATCTAGGGTTTCCATCAAAGAGCGACAGGCGCCGGCTTGCAAGTACTCCATGGCCCGAAGTGCGGATTCATGCGCAGTCTCGCTGGAGCCGGCAACGCAGTCTTCAATTACCCGGCAGAAATAATCCGACTGGTGGCCGTCGACAAAGGTGTAGTGAACACAAACATCTGTCAGGCCTCAAAAGCAACGGCGTCAAGTTTTCCAATGGCAACCATCAAATGATTGAATTGTGGGATTTTTATAATATTTTTATATTAGGGATCACCCCCCCCTTATTAATCCAGGAGTTCATCCAGTGAAAAAATTCCTTATAGTTCTAGCGCTACCTCTGGCCGGTTGTGTGATGCCCCCCGCTGCGCCCAGCAAATCTGTCTCTGGCTGCTTCGAAATCTCGGGCAGCCAGTACTGTGGCAAGCCGGACGCATCGATCGTGAGTTGTGAGAGAGTTGGGAAAAGCACCTATTGCAAGACTGTCAGCGGTACCAGCAAGTCCTGCTTTACCGTAGGCGGTAGTTTGTACTGTTCATAGCAGTCGTTTCCGATTCGGGTTTTGGCAGTCGGGTGCCTGATGGTTTCTGACTCCAAGCTCACCTGATACAGACAAATCCGCAGCTTAAGTCTAGACTAGACTGCTTGTAATCACGATCGGTTCACCTGAGTCAGGTGTGGCCAGTTCGAATGGAGAGTGCGCTATGGCTGACCCGTTTTCCGGGCACTGCTTATGTGGTGCAGTACAGTTTCACTGCAGTGCTGAACCGATGTTTCAGGCTAACTGTCACTGTGATGATTGCCGTCGCTCTGGTGGCGGGGCGTATGCTTCGTTCGCTTTTGTTGATGTCGACGAGTTCGAGGTATCGGGTGAAACCCATGCCCACCAGCATCTAAGTGACGCCGGCAATACGATTACCAAACACTTTTGCCCATCGTGTGGATCACAGGTCTACACCGAAAACACCAAAGCACCCAATCGGCTGGGTGTGCGGGTGGGCCTTATCGAAGATGCGAGTTGGTTTGAGCCCAAGGTCAATGTCTACACAAGCCGCCGTCTGCCATCGACTCCGATTGATCCGAAGGTCAAGGCGTTTGACAAGAT
This sequence comes from uncultured Acidiferrobacteraceae bacterium, assembly GCA_913031305.1. GTDB lineage: Bacteria > Pseudomonadota > Gammaproteobacteria > Arenicellales > UBA868 > UBA868. The sequence continues at coordinate 10,633 of CAJWEF010000075.1, read as the reverse complement.
GCCTGGGTGAGTAGCTTCCCTTCTCACTAAGTTTTCACAATACGCGGTATTCAGGATACCGGTGGTTCAAATGGCGGTGTTTGGCTTTTTGCCCGTGCACCACACAACGCCATCAGCGTGATTCCTGTCAGTATCAAGACGCCGCCTGTCAGTGATTGCTGGGAGGGGATCTCACCAATACCTATCCAGACGATAATCGGCCCAGCGATAACTTCAGTCATGGATAGCAGAGTCAGTTCTACCGCTTGCAGGTGACGGGCTCCGGCTGTGAACAGGGCGAATCCCAGCCCGATCTGGAACCAGCCCATGCCGATGCAATTAATCAGATCGACCCAGGGGATCGCAAAGCCAGACCCGGATAGGCCTATGCCGGTTAGTGCGTAAAGTGTGGCGACAGCAGTCGCAACAAAAATGGTGATGAGTTTGTCTGTGCCGGCTCGGGTGCGTAGTGAGATTGTCAGTCCGGCAAAACCCAGCGCGGCCATCAGGGCAAAGCCTTCACCGCGGCCTTTACCAAGCGAGAGTTCTTCGCCGGCCATGATACCGATGCCCACGGCAGCAACTATCATCGCGGCCCACATGTAAATGGCGATGCGTTCACCCAGCAGAATGCGTCCAGCCAGGGCGGCAAAAAACGGGGCACTGGCCAGCAGAAACATGGCGTTCGCAACGGTGGTGTGCTCAAGAGCCAGGATATAGCCGGTAAAGGCTGTGCCCAGACAAAGCCCGCCCAGCAAGGCAGACCAGCCGGTTTCGATCAGTGTTTGCCCCAGGGCGTCACGGTAGCGAAAGCCCAGCCACAAGCCAAGCGCCAGCATCAGTGCCAGCGAACGGTACAGCAGCACATGCCAGGGTGTAGCCTCCTGGATCAGTCGATAGAGGATGCCCGAGGTGCTCCAGAAAATACCGGCGGCCAGTACCAAAGGCACGCCGATTCGCCGGTTGGAAACAAGTGTCACGAGAAGCGGGTTATTGACTGTTGTTTGAAGGCGGCCCGATCATACGGGAACACGAACGCTTTGCGGTAGCGCAAAACCGCCGGCTACACGCGGACGATGTCGGATGGCCGGAGTTTTGCCGATCCGCTAAAAATTTAAGTGGACTGGGCTCAGGGGCGAAGGGTCAGCAGCTTTCCTGGAATATTCTGGCGGGTCAGGTAGGGTATGTCGGATACAGACTCGATACGAAAGCCGTTTTTCTCAGCACTTTGTATCAGTAAAGCTTCCCAATCGATTTCTTTCCAGCCCTTGCCGTTGACTGTAGCCACCAGTACTCCATCGGGGGTTAACGCACTAAACAGTTGGGCAAGATCAAAGGGTTGACTGGGCTGGTGTGAGAAGACCCCAACGCAGATGACGGCCTGGTAGACCGGTTCCAGGGTCAGTTGCTCTGTCAGATCGGCTTCGCCCAGTGAGCGATAAACCCCCAGTGCCCGGGCCTTTTCCAGCATTTCGAAAGAAAGATCCAGGCCGTCAATTATCTGGTATCCAGCGTCAAAAAGCAGTTTCCCAACAAGGCCAGTGCCGCAGCCCATGTCCAGAATCGGGGCGTTCAGTGAAGGCAGATGCGTTTTCAGGCAGGCAACTGCCGCCTGCGGGGCGAGATAACCGAATTCATCAATGAGATCACGGTCATAGGTGTCAGCCCACTCACGGTAAACCGCACGAAAATCATCGCTGGTTTTTTCGCCATAGTTTCGCGCCAGGCGTGGGTCGAGATGAGATGACTCTTTGGCCATTCTTTATTGGAAGGGATCAGTTCTGGGCGAGGTCTTTAAGTGAGGCGCCCATCGAGGCAAACCCACCTAATGACCAGCCGCCATCTACCGGGATAACAGCGCCAGTAATGTAAGACGCCATGGGTGACGCCAGGAACATGGCGGCCTGGGCGATGTCGGCAGTGGTGCCCTGGCGGCCCAGGGGGACGGAAGCGGTTACGGCTTGTTGCATCTTGTGGGTCGGAGCCAGTCGTGCCATGCCCTCAGTATCAGCGATGGGGCCGGGAACAATCGAATTGACGCGGATGTTTTCCCCACCCCATTCCATTGCCAGCACGCGGGTCACCATGTCGACGCCGGCTTTGGCGGCGCATACATGGGCCTGCATTTCCATAGGCTGGAAAGCCTGGGGCGCAGAGATATTAATAACGGCACTGCCAGGTTTTCGAAGGTAGGGGTAGGCCGAACGCATCACATGGAAGGTGCCGAGCAAGTCGATATCGACTACCGCCTTAAAGCCGTTGGCTGACATTGCGTTGACGGTTGCCGGAAAGTTGCCAGCTGCCCCCGAGATCAGCACATCAATGGGACCAAAACGCTCACTGAAGTCCCGACTGCACGATTCGATTGCCTCGTAATCGCGCACATCGGCACTAAAGCCAATCGCGTGGGCGGCATCAGCTGAAAGCTGCGCCACTGCGGCATCCACTTTTGCCTGGGACCGGCTGACTACACCGAGGTTTGCCCCGGCTCTGGCGAAACCTTGGGCGATACCCAGGTTGATCCCACTGCTGCCGCCTATGACCAGCACATTCTGGCCGGCAAAATTGAATTCAATAGTCACGGTTATTGAGCTCCTATTGGCTTCCGGAAAAAACCGGCGCGCGTTTGTTGATAAATGCTTCCAGCCCTTCCTGGCCATCACGCCCGGTCATATTGGCGCCGATCTCCCGCGTCTCTAGTGCGGTTTGAGTCATGAAGTCATTGCCGAAGCTGGCGTGCAGCATCTGCCGAGCCGAGGCGAATGCCTGGGTAGGCCCTTTGGCAAAGGTATGCGCCAACGCTATGGCAGTTTTAAGAGCAGTGCCTTGAGGAACGGTACGGGTCGCCAGCCCCCACTCAACAGCTTCGATCGCTGAGAGTTCGCGGTTTTCAAAAATGAGTTCCTGGGTGCGGCGCAATCCAATCAGCCGAGGCAACAGCCAGGTAGAGCCGCCGTCAGGGCTGAGTCCCGCCGCAGTGTAGGCGAGTCGATAACGGGCAGTTTCGTCTACCAGAACGATGTCACCGACCAGCGTCATCGGTACGCCGCCGCCAGCCGCTATGCCATTGACACCGACTACGACTGGTTTGGGCATAGTCAAAAGGCAGTGCTGGGCTTCGTGCCATCGATCGGCAACGGTGACCAATTGCTCCGAATTCGTGCCAAAGCGCCGAAATTCTTTGAGATCCCCACCGAAGCTGAACATCGGCCCATGGGCGCTGAAAACCACGGCCCGTACCTGTGGGTCGTTCTGCGCTTCGCTGGCGGCGGACAGTAGATCCAGTGCCATCTGTCGCGACAGCGTATTGCCTGAATCAGGCTGGTTCAGGCAGATCACGGCAATTGCCTGATCGCGCTGATAGTCAACGTGAGTGAGATCCAAGTTGTACTCCTTGGGTAAATTGCTGGCAGGTCGACAATAATGACGCAAACCAGGTCGGTATATCAATTCCCGGGAACAACCGCAGGCCATTTGGCTGGGAATGACCTGCTGGACTCACGGGTGATAACATCCCCGTTTAAGAATTATTTTAAGGATATGCGATATGGCGATGGGCAAGAAAGCCACTCTTGAGGTGGAGTTACACCAAGATACTGTGGCGATGCTGGAATACGCAAAGGAGACCTATGGCTTTCGCAGCACTTCCAAGGCGTTGCGAGTCATTCTGGATTACATGGTCGCTGATGCTGATTGGGACGAGGTGTTCATGAATCAGCGCTGCCTGCGCTGCGGCAGCGGCCAGGGCTGGCAGCAGCCGGATTCATGACACCAGGGCGATTTGGTCCATTGTGACTGTTACCTGGGTTAGTTAAATGTCAAGTCAAATCAAATCGATAAGCACTGAGCCGCCTTATGCCGAGCAACGCCAGGCACTTGCGGCCGCATTTCGTTGGGCAGCTCGCCTGGATATGCACGAGGCGGTGGCAAACCATTTTTCACTGGCAGTGAACGATGAGGGCACCCGTTTCCTGATGAATCCAAACCAGGTGCATTTCTCGCAGATCCGGGCTAGCGACCTGCTGTTACTTGATGCTGATGATCTTACGACTATGGAAAAGCCTAATGCGCCGGACCCAACGGCCTGGGGATTGCATGGCTCAATTCATCGTCATTGTCGACACGCCCGCTGCGTGATGCATGCACACCCAGAGTATGGGACGGTCCTGGCGAGCCTGGCGGACAGTCGCCTGCCGCCGATTGACCAGAATACGGCAATATTCTTCAACCGCTATGTGATTGATAATGAGTATGGGGGTTTGGCTTTCACCAGTGAAGGAGAGCGCTGCGCGCAACTGCTATCCAACCCGTCCCATAAGACTATGATCATGGGTAACCACGGTATCATGACGATCGGTGACAGCGTCGCAGAAACCTTTAACCGTTTGTACTATTTTGAGCGTGCTGCGCGCAACTACATCCAGGCGCTACAAACTGGTCAGCCGCTGCGTATCCTGCCTGACGATGTCGCCGAGAAAACCGCAAGACAACTGGATGCCTACCCCGAGCAGGGGATCCGGCATTTTGATGAACTTCTGGTCATTTTGGAGCGCGAAGAACCCGAATTTCGGGATTGAAGCTGCGCCTGCAGGTGCTGCTTAGTGTCAGGCATTACACTATTTTTCCTCGCACTTGGGACATGCTCCAGCGACAAGTTGTGCGCTGCGGTCGGGGAGTTCTTAAACTTAAATACAGGCGCAGGGAATACACTCCGATGTAGATCAACTGACACGACCGACAGCGGCTTTTTCGCCCGAATCATCAGATCGGGTTTGGCCATGTATATGAACTAGGGAGCGGGGTTTGCACCCTCCGATGTAAAGTGTCGTCAGACTGAGCAAGCGATGACTGAAACTATCAAAGCTATTGGGATTGCGCTGGTCGAGCACTCGCTTTGGGTAGGTCTGGGGATAATTGCTGTTGCAGTTTTTCTTCACCGACGCAGTGACCGAACTGAAGTGCAAGTAAATGCGGCCGTGAGCTGGATGGAGAATGCACTCGAAGAGGCGCCAGACCGTCTTTATGATGGTGTTCATCCTAACTGGTCGGTCTACCGAAAGCAGGTAGCGCACCGCCTCAAGGCCGCCATACCTGATTTGCCAGAAGCGGTGTTTCGACTGGTGCTTGGCGAATTTGATGCCTGTTATGAGTTATCCGAAGGCGTTTATATCCGCATTGGCTCGCCAGCAGACGAGTCGCATTCCCCGGGGTCAGGCTTTGTTCCGCTGGTGGCCCCAATCGAGGGTTTTCGTTTGCGTAAAGTTCAGGCTCGCCGGAATGCACGACGCATCCGCAACATGGTAGCCGGGTTCGCGATTTATGCGGGAGTGGTGCTTCTGGCACTATGGAGCTTAGTGTGGCTCCGTGGCGGTGCTATTTAGTTGCCGCTGAGTCTTCGCGCGGCTTAACCAGAGTGAGTGCCACGATCATGACAGCCAGCGAGGCCCAAATCCACGCGGAATGTGCTTCGCCGTAGATCAGCATGCCCCACAGTACACCGGCGAGCGTTACAACGTATGCGCATTGGCTGGCATATACCGGCCCCGCCCGAAGTACCAGGTAATAGAAACCACCATACGCAGTTGCCGTAATAACGGCCATGCTGAGTATTGCCCAGTCTGAGCGGCCCGGGGGCCAGGAGATAAACGCAAAAGTGCCGGATAGCCAGACGATGGGCGTCAGCATGATAGTGGCGGCGATCAACATCCCGGTAACAATGACAAAGACGTTATGGCCAGGTGGCGTGCGTGAGGCAACCACCAGGTTCTCGACTGCATAGCAACTTGCCGCCACTACCATCACCAGTACCCACGGCGCATCAGCCGGGTTGGGCAAACTGGTGCCGGGCATCACCAGCAGGGCAATCGAAATGATCCCGAAGAGAACGCCGGTGACCCGCAGAAACGACATTGCCTCAATGCGCAGAACTGCAGCTGCAATAAATGTTATCAGCGGCACAGTCGCTATGGTGATCGACAGTACGCCGGCACTAATACGAGAAGCGGCATAAAAATACAGTGTTCCGGGGATGATCGAGCCGATCAGGCCGCACACGATGTACAGAAAAAGAAACTCTTTTTTCAATGGCACGGGTTGGCGGGTGATAGCGCAGTACAGCAGCAGCAGGAGTGCGCCAAGCAGGCAGGTCCAGTAGTTTATTACCAGTGGGTGCATGCCGCTCTCGGTAGACATGCGGGCAAGGGAAAACGAAAGACCCCAGATAATCCCAAGCACCACCAGCACCGTAAAGTGCCACAGTCGCATGCTGCGCGCCCGGGCCTTGGGTTGCCCAGTTGGCAGTACAGTATCTTTCATCGGTTCCACAGCAGTGTTTATCTGAGTGATCGTGCTACGCGATCCACTTTGATGGGATTGACTGGGCAAGGTTTGTGGTGAGAAAGTCTACCCAGGGTAATGACTCCTGACCATCTTATCGGCGACACCCAGCGTAGCCTGCAAAGAGTATCGCCCTCAGACAAAGAAAACATCTTTGATAACCTTGTTGGGTTGTCGAAACGTTAGAATCAGCACGATTCTAGGTTTGCTGATCATGCAAACCGACTGCGCGTTGTAACAGGTATGAGCACGATGCTGTTGGTGGATTGGGTAATCATAATTTGAGTGTTTTGTTTTAATCATGGATGCGATTGAACTCTACGTCACAATCGGATTGATCTTCATCCTGGCTGGCACCGTTAAGGGAGTAGTGGGTTTCGGTTTGCCACTGGTATCGATCACACTGCTAACACCCCTTTATGGCCTGGTTGATGCCATCGGACTGATGTTGATACCTGCGATCGTAACCAACTTCTGGCAGGCCATCAGCGGTGGGCGCTTTATTGCGCTTTGGCGTCGGCTATGGCTGCTCCTGGTGCCCGGCGCGCTTTTTACCTGGCTCACTGCCAACCTTCTGGTACAGGTTAGCCCGCGCTGGCCTACGGTACTGCTGGGTGTCGTGGTCCTGGTGTATAGCGGCACTGGCCTTTGGTCCTGGGAGCCGCCCGAGCCGGGTCACCGTGAGAAGTGGCTGTCTCCGGTGGCTGGGATGATGACTGGTGTGTTTTCAGGCCTGACTGGTGTTCTGGTTTTTCCCCTGACGGGATATTTGCACGCACTGCGCCTGGATCGACAGACGCTTTTTCAGGCCATGGGGATTTACCTTCTTCTTGCCAATTTGGCCCTAGCGAGTGTATTTGGCTGGCAAGGTCTTTTTCCAAAGGCCATTGCCAGCCTGGCGGTAACTGGGGTGGCGGCGGGACTGGTCGGGATGCTGCTGGGCCAAGTGATCCGTAAGCACCTTTCGGAATCTGTGTTTCGCCAGGTATTTTTCGTAGCTCTGGGCGTGCTTGGGGTTTTTGTTGCATTGAGGGCTTATTGGGCCTGAGGACTGGACTTATGGGTCTTAATACCGGGTTTTCGGGTCGATTTGAAATTAAGAGCCACCTTTGTAATACTTTTCGTAAGTCATTTTGACTCTGAGGTTAGCGAGATGAAAACACTGGAGCAGATCTTGCAGTTGAAAGGTCGTGATGTACTTGTTACCAGTCCTGGCTCAACGGTTTATGACAGCCTGGCCCTGCTCGCGCAGCATGAGGTAGGCGCGCTGGTAGTGCTGGAAGATGATCGACCAGTAGGTCTTTTCAGTGAACGTGACTATGCCCGCAAGGTCATTCTCAAAGGCTTGTCATCGCACGATGTGCTGGTAGGTGCCATCATGGCCAGCCCGGTAATCTGTGTCGATACTTCTCTAACGGTCGACAAGGCGATGGGCATTATGACCGAACGGCGTGTTCGCCACTTGCCGGTACTGGATGACAGTGCACGATTGACGGGCATTGTGTCGATCGGCGATCTGGTGAAGGATATTATCGCGGAACAGCAGTACACGATAGATCAGTTGCAGCACTACATCCACAGTTAGTTTCCGGAACTGTTTGCCTTGGATCTATGTGACAAACTGAAATAGGGATCCCGCGGCGATTGCACCGGCGAAGCCCAAAGCCACGTAGGAGGCAAAAACGGGCCAGCGGACCAGTGACCACACCGCAACCATTGCCGGAATAGAACTGATGGCGCCGGCAACCAGAAACGACATTGCGGCACCACTACTCATGCCTTGTTCTATCAGCCCGGCCACAAGGGCGGGGGCCGCATAACTGTTGAGATAAGCGGGTGCCCCAACCAGTGCACCCATGACTATGGCGCCAAAACCGCCGCCGCCAACCACCCTTCCGATCGCCTCGGCGGGTATATAGGTTATCAGCAGTGCCTCAAGCAGGTAGGCGAGGGTGAGCCACTTTAACAGGAACAGGCTGTTTGCTATAGCCTCGGACTGAAAGATTTCGCGCCGTGCCGGCTCTGTCCAGAAGCGCCATTGGCTAGTGCCTGAAAAGGGTGCCGTGCTGCAACTTGAGCAGCCACCCCCGTCACGACTGCGAAGTACTGAAGCGAATAGTCCCTGGCGAGCGAGCAGCCAGATTACGCCGCCGCCAGCCAGGCCCATCGCCACGGCAGCGAAAGTCTTGCCCAGCGCGTAATCCCAACCGAGCGCATTGGCTGTGATGAGCAACGCCGGAGGGTCGATAAGAGGTGACGACAACCAGAAGGCCATAACCGGGGCCAGTGGCACTCCAACGGCCAGCAGACCAGCGATGAAGGGAATGACCTCGCACGAGCAGAATGGGGCCAACCCTCCAACCAGCGCTGCAAATACAATCATACGTAATTCACGCCCAGCAAAGGCTTTTGCTACCAGATTTTCCGCACCGGTCGCTTTCAAGAGAGCGATCAGAAAGACCGCAATGGCGATGATGGGAACAGTGCCGAAAAGCGCTTGAGCGGCAAACCCTATGATCTGCCAGAAGCGGTCCGGGTCTGTCACGGCCACCAGCAGTGGCAGAATCGCGATCAGGGTCCAGGCTGTATTCAGTCGCTGGCGTCCGGCGACCCCGATAGCGCGCATAGTTAATTCGGTCATATGGTTCCACCACCTGCAGCAGCTTGTTTTGTAAGTTTTTCTTCTGCACAACACTCACGTAGCAGGAAAGCCGAGAGCGCCTCGATCTGGTCGAACATGATGCGATTGATAACTGTGCGCCCGCGTCGTTGCTGGGCGACCAGGCCTGCTGTTTGCAGAAAACGCAAGTGATGGGCCAAGGTCGATGCAGGGATCGCCAGACGTTCCTGTATGTCGCCCACAGATAATCCTTCATGACCCGCCCGGACCAGAGCCATCACCACGGCCAGTCGAGGTTCCGAGCCCACTGCAGCAAAACTTGCCGCAGCCTTTTTCAGTCGCAGCATGATCGCTGGTGCTTTAAGTAATCCATATAACTAGTATAGTAGTTATAATAAAAAAATCAAGCAATACTGTAAATCGGCCCAACCGGGATTGTTCTGGGCGGGGCTACCAGTACTTCTCGAAATGAATCTCGCCGGGTCTTCTCGGTTTATGAATGCTGAGATCGTACTTTTGGATGAGGGCCTCGACCAGGCCGTTTTTTACATTAAAAGAAAGGGCGCCGGTTTTGCGATCTTCACGGGGAATACCGATCATTGCCGGGTTGCCGCACGCGAATACGTGCGTATGTGCGGCATCGATCTTAATGTCGTGTTCTTGCTCTAAAATGCCCTCGCTGAAAAATTGCTGTATGTAACGCTTTACCCCACCTTCACGCGTTACCAGTGGCAGGTAAAGCAGATTGGAGCGCTCTGCCGCGTAAGCCTGAATCTGACTGGCATAGGCCAACTCCGCGCTATAGCGCACGCATTCCATCATCACAACCTGGCGGCATTTATCCACACATGCTTTAAGCATGGTCATGTGGGGAGAAACTCCAGTGCCGGTCGATGCAAAAATAATGGTCATATCGTCATCCAACTCGGGTAACAGATAAGTGCCCAGCATTTTGGGTCGAATGAACAGGCGGTCGCCGGTGTCGCGCTCGAACAACGCCGGAGTCAAATCACCCTCAGGTACTCGGATCACCAGAAGTTCGAGCAGGTTACTGTCGGGGTCAGATGTTAGAGACTGCGAGAGGGAATAGGGCCGGCGAACGAGCTTGTTGTGGCTTTTATCGAATAGACCAATGCTGACATAGTGCCCGGGCAATTGTCCGCCGATAGGCTCATCTGGTTTAAGGTGGAAGATTGACAACCCATCGGCAATCGGCGTGATCTTCGCAATGGTCGCGTTGTAGTAATCTTCGTTCTTGTTGGTTTCTGGAGGCATTACAATTAACGTCGATATGAAAATGGGTGGTAGATCGCTACTGCCCAGCCGATAAGTTTGGAGAATTAATTCTCAATAAGAGTTGCCCGAGCAACGGTACATGAAGCCAGTGAAAGTCACAATGACAAACCCAAAAGACACAACGAAAAACCCGAAAGACACCATTCATGACCTGCGCGCAATTCTTTTTGATGTGTTTGGCACAGTGGTGGACTGGCGCTCTTCGGTCGCCAGAGAAGTGACTGCAGCGGCGGTTCGCTACGACTTGACCGTTGATGCCGAGGCCTTGGCTGATCGGTGGCGAGCACTCTACCAGCCTGCAATGTCGCGGGTTCGTGCGGGAAATACACCCTTTGTTGTTCTGGACGTATTACACCGCCAGAACCTGGATCAGGTGCTTGAGGAGTTTTCACTGGGCACTTT